>CAYVPC010000165.1:0-8370 GCA_964453555.1 uncultured Hyphomicrobiales bacterium
GATCGCCGCCGACGGCGCGCGCTCGTCGATCCGCGAACGCGCCGGCATCACCGTTCACGGCTGGGAATACGCCCAGTCGGCGATCGTCACCAATGTCGGCCACGAGCGCGGCCATGGCGGCCGCGCCGAGGAGCATTTTCTCCCCGCGGGTCCATTCGCGATCCTCCCGCTCAAGGGGCACCGCTCGTCGATAGTGTGGACCGAAAGCACCACCGAAGCCGAGCGCATCGGAGCGTTGCCCGACGAAGCCTTTCACGCCGAAATCGAGCAGCGATTCAAGCTTCATCTTGGCGAGATCACAACGGTCGGCGCGCGGCGCATCCATCCGCTCGGCTTCTTTGTCGCGCGCTCATTCATCGCCGAACGGCTGGTGCTGGTCGGCGACGCCGCGCATCTGATCCATCCGATCGCCGGCCAGGGGCTCAATATGGGGCTCAAGGACGTGGCCGCGCTTGCCGAAGTGATCGTCGACGCCGCTCGGCTTGGCCTCGATCCGGGCTCGGCATCGGTGCTCGAACGCTATCAGCGCTGGCGGAGGTTCGATACGATGACGATGGGGCTGGCGACCGATGGGCTCAATCGCCTGTTCTCAAACCGCTCGTCGGTGCTGCGCGTCGCGCGCGACGTCGGCTTGGGCGTCGTCGATCGGGTGCCGGCCCTCAAACGGCTGTTTATCCGCGAAGCCGCGGGCCTGGTCGGCGAAGTTCCGAAGTTGCTGCGCGGCGAGATGCTGTAACGCTACGCTCAACAGATGACTTTCAACCACATCGCGGTGATCGGCGCCGGCGCCTGGGGCAGCGCGCTCGCTTTGACCTGCGCGCGCGCCGGCCGGCAGGTCACGTTGTGGGAGCCGGATGCCGCGCAAGCCGCGCAGCTTGCTAAAACGCGCGAGAGCCCTTTCCTGCCCGGCGTGCGGATCGATGACGGCATTGAGCTGGCCAAAGATGTCGCCGGCGCCGCGCATGCGGCGGCGATCCTGCTGGTGGTACCGGCGCAAGCCGTGCGCGCCGTGGCGAAATCGCTTGCCCCGTTGCTGGCGAAGGGAACGCCGGTGATCGTTTGCGCCAAAGGCATCGAGGGCGGGACCAAAAAATTCATGAGCGAAGTGATCGCCGAATCCGCGCCGGCCGCGCTGCCGGCGATCCTATCCGGACCGAGCTTTGCCGCCGACGTCGCGCGCGGCATGCCGACAGCGGTCACCCTGGCGGCACGCGACGGCGAGATTGCCGGCGAACTCGTACGCGCGATCGGCTCGACCGGCTTTCGGCCCTATCATTCGACCGATGTGCGCGGCGTCGAACTCGGCGGCGCCGCCAAGAACGTGCTTGCGATTGCGGCCGGCGTGGTCGCCGGCCGCAGCCTCGGCGCCAGCGCCGCCGCCGCGCTGATCACCCGCGGCTTCGCCGAGCTCGTTCGCTTCGGCAAAGCCTACGGCGCGAAGGCGGAGACGATGATGGGACTATCCGGGCTCGGCGATCTGCTGCTCACCTGCTCCAGCCCGCAGTCGCGCAATTTTTCTTTCGGCGTCAATCTCGGCCGCGGCCGAAAGCCCGGCGAGATCGGCGGCGGTCTGGCCGAAGGCGTCTTCACGGCGCCGGTGCTGCTGGAGATGGCGCATGAGCGCTCGGTCGACATGCCGATCGCCGCGGCCGTCGCCGCGCTGCTGAGCGGCGAGATAAGCGTGGATGCGGCCATCGAGTCCTTGCTGACGCGGCCGCTCAAAGCGGAGGGATGAATATGGCGTACTGGCTGTTGAAGACCGAGCCGGAAGAATTCTCCTGGGATGATCAAGTCAAGCGCGGCGCCAAAGGCGAAACCTGGAGCGGCGTGCGCAACTTCACCGCGCGCCGGTATTTGAAAGAGATGAAGAAGGGCGAGAAGTTTTTCTTCTACCACACCGGCGACGAAAAGCAGGTTGTCGGCATCGGCGAGGTCATCCGTGAGCATTATCCCGATCCGACCGGCGCGAAAGGCGAGCCGTGGGTGGCCGTGACCACGGCGGCGGCCGAGCCGCTGCCCAAGCCGGTGACGCTCGCGTCCGTCAAGGCGGAGCCGAAGCTCAAAGACATGGCGCTGGTGAAATATTCGCGCCTGTCGGTGCAACCGGTCACTGCGGAACAATGGAAGCTCGTGTGCAAGATGGGCGGGATGTCCGCGAAGTAGCCGCCGGTGCGGCCGCCCCACGCAACATCGCCCGCAAGGGCGCTGGCATGCCAACGTGCCCGCTTGTCCGCCGAAAGGCGGATATCAATAATGGCGGCAAGAGGAGACAATAACCGCCGTTTGCGTGACGTGGGAGGGTGCTATGCCGGACAAGGTTTATGAGGTTCCAGCCGATTGGGCCAAGCGCGCTTTCATCAACAAGGCCGAATACACGAAGATGTACGAGAGCTCGCTCGCCGATCCCAACGGTTTCTGGGCGGAACAGGCCAAGCGCATCCACTGGTATAGGCACTTCAGCAAGATCAAGAACACCTCCTTCGCCAAGCCGAACGTTTCGATCAAATGGTTCGAGGACGGCACCACCAACGCCGCCTATAACTGCATCGACCGGCATCTGCACGCGCGCGGCAACCAGACCGCCATCATCTGGGAAGGGGACGATCCCAAGGATTCCAGGAAAATCACCTACCGGCAGTTGCACGACGAGGTCTGCCGCTTCGCCAATGTGCTGCGCAACCGCAACGTCGGCAAAGGCGACCGGGTGACGATCTACCTGCCGATGATTCCGGAAGCGGCCTACGCCATCCTTGCCTGCGCGCGCATCGGCGCCATCCATTCCGTGGTATTCGGCGGCTTCTCGCCGGATTCGCTTGCCGGCCGCATCGAGGACTGTAAGTCGAGCGTCGTCATCACCGCCGACGAAGGCTTGCGCGGCGGACGCAAGGTCCCGCTCAAGGCCAACGCCGACGCGGCGATCGAGAAAGTCGGCGGCGTCGATCATGTGATCGTGGTGCGGCGCACCGGCGCCGACGTCGACATGCTGCCCGGCCGCGACGTCTGGTATCACGAAGCCGCCGAGCAGGTGACCGCGGAATGTCCGTGCGCGGAAGTGAACGCCGAAGACCCGCTGTTCATTCTCTACACGTCGGGATCGACCGGAAAACCGAAAGGCGTGCTGCACACGACCGGCGGCTATCTGGTCTATGTCGCAATGACGCACCAATACGTTTTCGATTACCACGATGGCGAGATTTACTGGTGCACCGCCGATGTCGGCTGGGTCACCGGCCACAGCTACATCGTCTACGGACCGCTCGCGAACGGCGCCACGACGTTGATGTTCGAGGGGGTGCCGAATTATCCGACCGCCTCGCGCTTCTGGGAGGTGATCGACAAGCATCAGGTCAACACCTTCTACACCGCGCCGACCGCCATCCGTGCCCTGATGCAGGCGGGCGATGCGCCAGTGAAGAAGTCGTCGCGCGCATCTTTGCGGCTGCTCGGCTCGGTCGGCGAGCCGATCAATCCGGAAGCGTGGGAGTGGTATCATCGCGTGATCGGCGACGGCCGCTGCCCGATCGTCGATACATGGTGGCAGACCGAGACCGGCGGCATTCTCATCACGCCGCTACCGGGCGCGACAGCGCTCAAGCCCGGTTCGGCGACCCAGCCGTTCTTCGGCGTCGTTCCGCAGATCGTCGATGCCGATGGCAAGGTGCTGGAAGGCGCGGCGACCGGCAATCTTTGCATCGCCGATTCCTGGCCCGGCCAGATGCGGACGGTCTACGGCGACCACCAGCGCTTCGTCGACACGTATTTCAGCGCCTATGCGGGCAAGTATTTCACCGGCGACGGCTGTCGGCGCGACGCCGACGGCTATTACTGGATCACCGGCCGGGTCGACGATGTGATCAATGTCGCCGGGCATCGGCTCGGCACCGCCGAAGTCGAGTCAGCGCTGGTCGCGCATCCGAAAGTTTCGGAAGCCGCCGTCGTCGGCTATCCGCACGACATCAAGGGTCAGGGCATCTACGCCTACGTCACGCTGATGGCCGGCGAACAGCCGACGGAAGCCTTGCGCAAGGAGCTCACCGGCTGGGTGCGCAAGGAGATTGGGCCGATCGCCTCGCCCGACCTCATCCAGTTCGCTCCGAACCTGCCGAAGACGCGCTCCGGCAAGATCATGCGCCGGATCCTGCGCAAGATCGCCGAGGATGAGTTCGGCAATCTCGGCGACACCTCGACGCTGGCCGACCCCGCCGTGGTCGACGACCTCGTCAATAACCGGCAGAACCGCAGGAGCGCGTAGCGCCTCGTTGTGCCGTTGTTGCCGACCGGCAGGGAACGTGGTGCACGCAAGCCACACCCGGCAAGAAAATTTGCGAAATCCTCCGAAAACCTCGCGGTGTTGCGCCGGCGATACTGGGGAAACCCGCGCCTTCCACTAAGATCGCTTGCAGGCCGCCGATCCGGCGACGCGACCGATGGCTCATTCGGTGCTGAGGATTCTCGACAATGCGAAGGAAATTTCTGCTTGCCGCCACATTGGCCGCGTCTATTGCCCCGATCGCGCTCGTGCCACGGACGGCGCAGGCGCACGGCGACAAGGTGACGATGAGCGAGAGCTTTATGCCGGGCACCATCGTGGTGCGCACCAACGAACGGCGTCTCTATTACGTGATCGGGGGCGGCGAGGCCATTCGCTATCCGGTCGGCGTCGGCCGGGCCGGCAAGCAATGGTCGGGCACCGCCTACATCAACGGCAAATACATCAAGCCGGACTGGGCGCCGCCGGCCGTGGTGCGGCACGATCATCCCAATTTGCCGAAAGTCGTTCCCGGCGGCTCGCCGCGCAATCCGATGGGCGTCGCCGCCATGTCGCTTTCGGTCGGCGAATATGCCATCCACGGCACCAACCAGCCGGGATCGATCGGCAACTTCGTCTCTTATGGCTGCATCCGCATGTTCAATGAGGACATCAAGGACCTGTACAGCCGCGTCAGCGTCGGCACGCGGGTGGTCGTGCAATAAACCTGGTTTGGGATCAGGCGCCCAACGCGGCGCCTGAGATCGGGGGACCTGGGTCGGGCATCGGGGAAAAAACCGATGCCCGATCTCTTTTTCAGCACCAGCTTGCGCGCCGGCCGCCGTCATAGCCGCGCGCCCAGCCGCCGTTGAGCAGCGCAGCGGAAACGTCGGCGGTGTCGCGTGTCGCCACCAGCGCATCGATCCGTCCGCCATATTTGTCGAGGCCGATCTGCGAGAGCGTTACCCCGCCGGCCGCAAGCATCGTTGTCAGCGCGGCGCGCGCCGCCTGCGCTTTCGCCAACTCGTCGGCGCAGCGCGCGTGCAGCTCCGGCGCGTCGATATTGCGCAGCCGCACCTTGGTATTGACCTCAAGCCCCGGCCATACCCGCACGCGCGCTTCGAAGGTATCGCCGTCGATGATGCGGACGACCTCGGCCGGATAAGCGGGTTTCGCCTCGATCCACTGCAACGAGGCACCGGCGGACGGCAGCGGCTCGCCGGGATACGTGGCCGCGAGCGCCGCATCGATGCCGGCGGCGGGCCGCGGCACGAGCCGCATTGCCGCTCCGGCCCTAAATCCCAGTGCGAAAATACAGGCGGCGACTGCCAGCAGCCCGCCGCGCCGTCGCGTGGCGAAGGACGCGGAGGACGCGGAGGACAAATGATGCGCCAGAGCCATCAACTCGTCCTGATTGATTATAATTTTAATTCAATCGATATATATATATATATATATATAGGATTATATTCATCGAATGAGGGAATAAAGTCAAGACCGGGCCAAGCCTGCGGGGCTAAAAATCCGAAGCCAGCCCGTCCTTCTCCCAGTCGCCGTAGCGGGTCGGCTCGGGGCCGTCGCCGCCGTTGAACTCTTTCCGTTGCTCGGCGGCTTTCGCCTCGCGCGCAGCGCGCCGCGCCGCCGCCTCCGCCAGTGCGCGCTCCGCGGCGGGGCTCGGTTTTCGCTCCGCGCTACTATCCCGCGTGCTGTCGTCCGCGGGCGGCTTGGGCGGTGTCGGCTCGGTTGGCATCATCTCTGACTTGGCGTAGCCCTCGCCGGGCTGCAAGGGAGGAATTTCGACAGTGAAGCGCGCCAGCCGGCACACGGCCCGCCACGCCGATTCCGCCGCCGCGCCGGGTCTCGCCGCGCGCGCGCTTGCCGCCGATATCCTCGAAAACGTGCTGCGCCGCCGCCGCCCGCTCGACGATGAGCTCAACAGCGGCGCGACGCAGGCGGCGCTTGCCGGACTTGAGGAACGCGACCGCGCGCTGACCCGGGCGCTGGCGGCGACCACGTTGCGCCGGCTCGGCAGCTTGCGCCACCTCGTCGGCCTCTTTGTCGAGCGCGGGCTGCCGGCCAAAGCGCCGCGCGTGGAGACGGCACTGCTTCTTGGCGCGGCGCAAATTCTTTTTCTCGACGTGCCGGATCACGCCTCCGTCGATCTTTCGGTGCAACTGGCGCGGGCGGACAAGCAAGCGGCGCATTTCACCGGGTTGGTCAATGCAGTGCTGCGGCGCGTGGCACGCGAAGGCACCGAACGGCTCGCCGCATTCGACACTGCCACACTCGATACGCCGGAATGGCTGATGGCGCGCTGGATCGCGGCTTACGGCGAGGCCACCGCCCGTGCCATCGCCGCCGCCAACGGCCACGAACCGGCGCTTGATGTGACGGTGAAAGGCGATCCCGAACACTGGGCCGCGCAACTCGGCGGGCGCGTGGTGCCGACCGGCTCGGTGCGCGCCATCGTGCACGGCGCGGTAACCGCGCTGCCGGGCTTTGCCGAAGGCGCGTGGTGGGTGCAGGACGCCGCCGCCGCGCTGCCGGCGCGGCTCCTCGGCAATGTCGCAGGCCTGCGCATTGCCGATCTGTGCGCAGCACCCGGCGGCAAGGCGGCACAGCTTGCCTCAGCCGGTGCGCGCGTCACCGCGGTCGAGCGCGCGCCCGCGCGGCTTGAGCGCCTGCGCGAAAATCTGGACCGGCTGGCGCTCGCGGCCGAGCTTATTTGCGCCGACGTCGAACAGTGGGAAGCCGCGCCGTTCGACGCCGTGCTGCTCGACTCGCCCTGCTCTTCAACCGGCACCATCCGGCGTCACCCAGACGTGCCGTGGCTCAAGAGCGCAGCCGACATAGGCAAGCTTTCCGCCTTCCAGCGCCGGTTGATCGACCGCGCGGTCGCGCTAACCAAACCGGGCGGCACGCTGGTTTACTGCACCTGCTCGCTCGAGCCCGAGGAAGGCGAAAACCTCGTAGCCGAGCTCCTCGCGCGCGAACCGGGCATGCGGCGCGCGCCGATCGCCGCCGCCGAGGTCTCCGGCTGCGGCGAGTTCATCAGCGCCGACGGCGACCTGCGGACTTTGCCCTGCCATTTGCCCGACACCGATTCGCGGCTTGGCGGCCTCGACGGCTTCTATGCCGCGCGCCTGGTAAAGCTATAGAGTTTCAGCGGAAACGCGCCGCTTATTGGCCGTCCCGGCGCCGTTCCGTTATGGTCCCGAATCGGCGAACAGGCCGGGGCTTTTGCCGGCGGAGGGGGCAAACGCGGCGATGGCGCGCGTTTCAATCGCGAACCAGGCGAAGCTCACCTGGCTTCTGCTGCGCGGCGGGCTGCGGCAGTTCGCCGGCCGGATCAACGGCCATCCGGTGGTGCGCTGGCCGATTACGCCGCTCAAGGCCGACCGGCTCTTGATCGCGCCGCAGGACTTGCGCACCGCCGATGCCACCCGCGCCGCCGAAATTTATGCCGGCCGCTTCGCCTTCGTCGGCAAGGTCGTGGTCTGCGACAACCGCACGATTTTCGAAATGGAGCCGCCGTCCGAGGAGTGGGCTGCCGCACTCCTCGGCTTCGGGTGGCTGCGCCACTTGCGCGCGGCCGATTCGGGGATCACCCGCGCCAATGCGCGCGCGCTGGTCGACGAATGGATCGCGGCGCAGGGCGCCTGGCATCCCGTTGGCTGGCGGCCGGACGTGTTATCGCGCCGGATCATTTCCTGGCTCAGCCAGGCGCCGCTGCTGCTGCAAGATTCCGACATGCGCTTCTACCGGCGCTTTGTGCGCAGCCTGGTCCGCCAGGTGCGCTTCCTGCGCCACACCGCGGGCGACGCGCATCGCGGCTTCGCCCGCATGCAGGCGGCGATCGCGCTCAGCTATGCCGCGCTCTGCATCGCCGGCCAGAACCGCCACATCAAATCCACCACCGCCCGGCTGATGAACGAAATCGAACGGCAAATCCTGCCCGACGGGGGACATATCAGCCGCGATCCCGGAGCGATCGTCGAAATCCTGCTCGAATTGTTGCCGCTGCGGCAGGCGTTCGCGGCGCGCAACATCGCTCCGCCGCAGGCGCTGCTCAACGCCATCGAGCGGATGATGCCGATGCTGCGCTTCTTCCGCCATTCCGA
>CAYVPC010000166.1:0-8365 GCA_964453555.1 uncultured Hyphomicrobiales bacterium
CGAAATGGCCGACCTGATGATGGTCGCCGGCAAGGACATCGAGGGCGCGGTGCAGAGGCTGGCGCAAATGGCGCGCGCCGCCGGGCTGCATGTCATCCTGGCGACACAACGGCCATCGGTCGACGTCATCACCGGCACGATCAAGGCGAACTTCCCGACCCGGATCTCCTTTCAGGTCACCTCGAAAATCGACAGCCGCACCATCCTGGGCGAGCAGGGCGCCGAGCAGCTCCTCGGCCAGGGCGACATGCTCTATATGGCCGGCGGCGGACGCATCAGCCGCGTGCATGGACCGTTCGTCTCCGATGGAGAGGTCGAGAAGGTCGTGCGTCACCTGAAGTCGCAAGGCACGCCGGAATATCTCGAAGCCGTCACGGCCGAAGAAGCCGAGGGCGAGAACGGCCAGGCGGTGTTCGACGCGACCGCCATTGGCGGCGCCGAAGGCGGCGATCTTTATCAGCAGGCGGTACAGGTCGTGACCCGCGACCGCAAAGCCTCGACCAGTTATATCCAGCGCCGGCTGCAAATCGGCTACAACCGCGCCGCTTCGCTGGTGGAGCGGATGGAAGCAGAAGGCATCGTCGGCCAGCCCAATCACGCCGGCAAGCGCGAGATTCTGGTCGAGGCCGCCGAGGACGATCGCTATTGAGAATCAAGCGGCCGCCCGTTAAGCCGGGCAGGCCGCGAATTCGCCATATCGCGCCGGTAGCGGTTGGTTCAAGTGCGTAGGTGTGCAATCACGGAGTGGGACGTTATGGCGGGACGGGGGGTGCGGACGATTCTGCTGGCAATGGCGTGCATCACGCTACTTGTCGTGTCCGCCGCCGCAGATGCAGATGATGTCCCGCTGCCGACGCCGTCGCCGCGCGGCAAGGCGTCCGCCGCTCAGCCGGTACCCGCAACGCCGCCCCCACCTGCCGTTCCTGCGCCGCCTCCCCAGGCCGGGACGAAGGGCTTTTTTCCTTTCTCGTTTTCGATCGGCAAGAATGCGCCGCCCGGCCAGGCGACCGCGTTCGATGATAGGCAGCGCGCATTGCTCGACCGGATCAGCGGCTATCTGTCGAGCGTACAGACTTTGGTCGGGAGTTTCGTGCAGGTCGGTCCGGACGGCCGGCGCGTCGACGGCACCTTTTCGATCCAGAAGCCGGGTAAGGTGCGCTTCCAGTACAATCCGCCGAGCCCGATCGACATCATCGCTGACGGCTCCTCGGTGCTGGTGCGCGACCGTTTGCTCGAAACTTCGGATTTCTATCCGTTATCGCAAACGCCGCTGCGTTATCTGCTCGCCGACCGCATCGATCTCCTGCGCGATACCAACGTTATCAGCGTGTCCGCGGACGACACGTTCGTCACCGTGGTGATCGAGGAAACGCAGGTCATGATCGGCACCAACCGTCTGATGATCATGTTCGACGCCAAGACGCTGGCGCTCAAGCAGTGGACGGTGACCGATCCGCAAGGTCTCGACACCACCGTCGCGGTGTTCAATCTCGACGCGGCGAAGAAGCCGGATCCGAATCTGTTCGTGATCAACCACCGGGACAATTTGAAGTGACGGCGGTCACTGCCGCGCAATCCCGATCAGCCGGGCGCCGCGCTGAAACGTCATGTAGCTCCACAGCCAGTTGAGCGCGACCACGAAGCGGTTGCGCAGTCCGATCAGAAAATAAATGTGCACCGCGCTCCAGAACAGCCAGCCGAGAAAGCCGGTGAGCTGAAAGAAGCCAAGCTTCACCACGGCCGATTTGCGGCCGATGGTGGCGAGCTCGCCGAGGTGGTGATAGGCAAACGGCGGCGGCGCGCTTTGGCCCAGCACGCGCGCGGCGATGACCTTGCCGGCGTAGCTCCCCATCTGTTTGGCCGCCGGCGCGATGCCGGGCACCGGTTTGCCCTCGCGGTCGGCGATGCTTGCGGTGTCGCCGGCGGCGAAAATCTCCGGCCGTCCGGGAACCGACAGATCGGCGTTCACCTTGATGCGGCCGGCGCGATCGTGCTCGGCGCCGATCCAGCGCGCCGCCGGCGAAGCAACCACGCCGGCCGCCCAGATGACCGTCGCTGCCTCGATGCGGCCGCCGGCGAGCGAGACCCCCTGCGCGTCGCAGCCGGTGACGGCGCGATTGAGCTCGACTTCGACGCCCATGCTTTGCAGCGAGCGCGTGGCGTAATTCGACAGCGGATCGGGAAAGGTCGGCAACAGGCGCGGGCCGGCTTCGACCAGGATAATGCGTGAATTGCGCGGATCGATGCGGCGGAAATCGTGCCGCAACGTCCGCCGCGCCACCTCGGCGATCGCGCCGGCCATCTCGACGCCGGTGGCGCCGCCGCCGACAATGACGAAGGTGAGAAGCCGCGCCCGCTCGGCTTCGTCCTCCACCACTTCCGCCCGCTCGAAGGCGAGCAGAAATCGCCGCCTGATTTCGGTGGCGTCGGCGATATGCTTGAGCCCCGGTGCGAACGGCGCCCAATCGTCGTGGCCGAAATACGAATGGGTTGAGCCGGTGGCGAGCACTAGATAGTCATAGGAGAGCTCGATCTCGCTGGTGTGCACGCGGCGCCGCTGTACGTCGATGCCGGTGACCCGCGCCATGATCACCCGGACATTCTTTTGCGCGCGCACAATGGCGCGGATCGGCCAGGCGACGTCGGCGGGTGACAGCGCCGCGGTCGCGACCTGATAGAGCAGCGGCTGAAAGCAATGGTGATTGTAGGCGTCGATGAGCGCGATCTCGACGGGAGCTTTGGCCAAAGCCTTGGTCGCCTGCAGCCCGCCGAAGCCGGCGCCGGCGATCACAACCTGCGGCCGTCGCGATTGACCGTTCATGCGCGTCTCCCGACCGGCTCCCGCAGGATAACAGAAATCGGGCGGTGCGTTCCGCGCTCAAAGCCCGATGCTAGGCCACCGGTCAGGCTTGTGCCTCGCGCCGCGCTTGCGCATATAAATCCTCCCGTTTGTTCACGCCCATTTCCCGCATGCAACTCACCGTCACCACCTGGAACATCAATTCGGTGCGCTATCGCATCGATCTGGTCGCCAAATTCATCAAGTCGGTCAGCCCCGATATTTTGTGCCTGCAAGAAACCAAATGTCCGGACGACGCTTTTCCGCGCAAGCACTTCAAGCGGCTCGGCTACGAGCATGTGGCGCTCAACGGCCAGAAGGGCCATCACGGCGTGGTCGTGCTCTCGCGGCTGCCGTTCGAGACCACCACGATCCGCGACTATTGCGGCAAGAGCGACTGCCGGCACGTCGCCATCACGCTCGGCGAGCGCGCGGGCTTAAAGGATCCGGTCACCCTGCACAATTTCTATGTGCCCGCCGGCGGGGACGTGCCTGACCCCGCGGTGAACGCGAAATTCGCCCATAAGCTTGCGTTCCTCGACGAGATGCAGGCCAACAAAGCGCTGCGGCCGGCATCCGGCGACCGCGCCATCATGGTCGGCGACCTCAATGTGGCGCCGCTCGCATGCGACGTGTGGAGCCACAAGCAGCTGATCCGCGTCGTCTCGCACACGCCGGTCGAGTGCGAGAAGCTCATCGGCGTGCAGAAAGCCGGCGGTTGGGTCGACGCGGTGCGCCGCCAGGTGCCGGAGCCGACCAAGCTCTACACCTGGTGGAGCTACCGCTCGCCCGACTGGACCAAATCCGACCGCGGCCGCCGGCTCGACCATATCTGGACTTCGGCTATGCTGGCGGATCGTGTTTCGGCGGTCGCGGTCGCCAAAGACTATCGCCGCGCACGGCGCCCGTCCGACCACGTTCCGGTGACCGCGACGCTGGCGCTGTAAAAAAAGCGCGGGGAACGAGCGAGGGGGAGCGCCATGTATCCTGGCAATCACGCGGTCACGTGCGCCAAAGAACCGGCCTTCATCATGGCGAAGACCGGCGAAGCGGTGACTTACGCCGAGCTTGAGGCTCGCAGCAACCGTTTGGCGCATTTGTTCCGCGCGCACGGGCTCGCCCGGCTCGATCACTATTCCATCTTCATGGAGAACAACGCGCGCTATATCGAGAGCTGTAGCGCCGGTACGCGCGCCGGCCTGTTTTACACCTGCATCAATTCCTTTCTGACGCCGGACGAGCTTGCCTACATCGTCAACAACAGCGAATCCAAGATCCTTATCACCTCGGAAGCCAAGCGCGCGGTGGCGATGGCGGCGCTGAAGGCTTGTCCGCGGATCGAGCTCTGTCTCATCGCCGACGGCAAGGGCGACGGCGGGCGCGTGCAAAATATCGACGACGCGACCGCGGCGTTTCCGGCGACCCCGATCGCCGATGAAACGCTCGGCATCGCCATGCTCTATTCGTCCGGCACCACCGGCCGTCCGAAAGGGATTTTAAGGCCGCTGCCGGTGCAGCCGCCGTCGCAGCCGCTGCCGCTTTACACGTTTCTCGACAAGCTATGGCGATATCGGGACGGAATGATCTGTCTGTCGCCGGCGCCGCTTTATCACTCGGCGCCGCAGGCGGCCGTCAGTCTCACCGTCGATCGCAGCGGCACCGCGATCATCATGGAGACGTTCGACCCGGAGCGTTATCTGCAGCTGATCCAGCAATACAAGGTGACCCACAGCCAGCTGGTGCCGACGATGTTCTCACGCATGCTCAAGCTGCCCGAGGCCGTGCGCCGCCGTTACGATCTTTCGTCGCTGGAATGCGCGGTGCACGCGGCGGCGCCCTGTCCGGTGCCGGTCAAGCAGCAGATGATCGAATGGTGGGGGCCGATTATTCTCGAATACTACGGCATGACCGAAGCAATGGGATTTTCCGCCTGCGACAGCGCCGAATGGCTGGCGCACAAAGGCACGGTCGGCAAAGTCCTGTTCGGCGAGCTTCATGTGCTCGACGAGGAGATGAAGCCCCGTCCAACCGGGACGCCGGGCACGCTTTGGTTCAAGACCGCCAAGCCGTTCGAATATTTCAACGACCCGGCGGCCACCGCGAAGGCGCAATCGAGCGACGGCTCGATGAGCACGGTCGGCGACGTGGGCTATCTGGACGGCGACGGTTACCTCTACCTCACCGACCGCGCGACCTTCATGATCATCTCCGGCGGGGTGAACATCTATCCGCAGGAATGCGAGAACCTCCTGATCACCCATCCGAAGGTCGCCGACGCCGCCGTGTTCGGGGTGCCGAACGAGGATCTCGGCGAGGAGGTCAAGGCCGCGGTCCAGCTGATGCCCGGCAATCATCCGGGGCCAGAGCTTGCGGGCGAGCTGATGGCGTTCTGCGCGGACCACCTCGCGCACATAAAATGCCCGCGCTCGATCGATTTCGAAGCCGAACTGCCGCGGCTGCCGACCGGCAAGCTTTATAAGAGGGTCTTGCGCGAGCGTTACTGGGCGGGCCACGAGACCCGGATCGTCTGAGGCTTCAAATGCATTCGTCGATCCGGCGGTCCCTCGGCCATTTCCACGCGTTCCGGGAGCGGACGCGCGAGCCCGGGCTCACCGCTCTACTCATCATCGAAGTGGTGCTTATTTTCATCGTCCTGCCGCTCGCCGGCATGGGAGTGATACCGCAGCTCGTCGCGCCCGGCATGTTCGTGCTTCTCATCGTTGCCATTTTGGTGGTGACATCGCGCACCCACGTCGCTGCGGCGCTCGTGGTTGTCGCCGTTGTGCTCAGCCCGTTCGGAGCGTTCGTTTACGCCGAGCATCCTTCGCCACTCACCGAGTGGCTGAGTGCGGGGGGACGTTTACTGGCGCTCGCGGCGCTGACTTGGGTGATCGCCCGCGCCGTGTTCGGCGGCGGCCGCGTAACGCTGCATCGCGTGCAGGGCGCGGTGGTGCTCTATCTGAACTTCGCGCTGTTCTTTTTTGTGATTTACCGCCTGGTCGAGACGCTTATGCCGGACTCGTTCCGCGGCCTGCCGCCGTCCGGGGCCGAGCACGGCACCGGCGCTGCGCTGCTCTATTTCAGCTTCACCACGCTGACCACCGCGGGCTTTGGCGACATCATTCCGCTTACGCCGTTGACGCGCAGCCTCGCCAACCTCGAAGCGGTGCTCGGCCAATTGTTCCCGGCGACGTTGTTGGCGCGGCTGGTCAGCCTCGAGCTCGAACATCGCCGCGACCGGAAGTCCCACAGAGCCGACTAGAGCGCTATCCCGGCTTGCCGCCGTCGGCGAGCGTCGCGCGCACATTCTCCATGTCGCGCGCCCACTGATCGGCGCGTGCGGCGATTACTTCGCGCAGCCGCGCCGCGGCATCGGGATAGCTTTCGAGCATTTTCAGGAACATCGCGCGCGAAATGCGCAGCACTGTCGAGCCTTCCCGCGCGGTAGCGGTCGCCGGACGCCTGGTTTCGGCCAGCAGCGCCGCCTCGCCGAGCAGCGTGCCCGGCCCGGCGACTATACCCGTGACGCCGCCGGTCTCCGGCTGCAAGCTGAACGAGCCCTGCTGTACGATGTAGGCGCCGTCCGCGCTTTCCCCGGCCGCAAACAACACCTGGCCGGCATCGACGCGATAGCTTTCGGCGCCGATTGCAAGGATGCGCAGCGCCGGCGCGCCAAGCCGGCGGAGAATTGGAATCCGCTCCAGAAACGCGATGTCATCCTCGATCGTCATGATGGCCGCGGGTTTACGGCACCAGCTTGTAGCCGCCGGCCTCGGTCACAAGGATGGCAGGCGCGGCGGCATCCCTTTCGATCTTCTGCCGTAGCCGATAGATGTGCGTTTCGAGCGTGTGGGTGGTCACGCCGGAATTGTAACCCCAGACTTCTTGCAGCAGGGTCTCGCGCGAGACCGGCCGCTGGCCGGCGCGGTAGAGGTAGCGCAGGATCGACGTTTCCTTTTCGGTCAGGCGGACCTTGCTGCCTTTGGGGTTAAGCAGCAGTTTCGAGCTTGGCCGGAAAGTGTAGGGGCCGATGGTGAAGATGGCGTCCTCGCTCGCCTCATGTTGACGAAGCTGCGCGCGGATGCGCGCCAGCAGAACGGCGAAGCGGAACGGCTTGGTGACGTAGTCGTTGGCGCCGGATTCCAGACCGAGGATCGTATCGGAATCGGTGTCATGGCCGGTCAGCATGATGATCGGCGCCTTGAATCCGTTCTTGCGCAGGATGCGCACGGCTTCGCGGCCGTCGATGTCGGGAAGCCCAACGTCCATGATCACGAGATCGATCTGCCCGGCCTTGGCCGCCTGCACGCCTTTTGTGCCGTTCTCCGCCGCGACCGCTTCGAATTCTTCGTGCAGCGACAATTGTTCGGTCAGCGCATCGCGCAATTCGGCATCGTCGTCGACGATAAGGATTTTGCGCGTGTTCGGCATTAAACCCGGGCTCCCGCGGCCGTTCGTCCGCCGGTCAAAACGCGGCTTACATCAATCGCAAGGTCGCAATTTTGCTTGGCGCGACTAGAGCATTCAAGGATACAAGAGCAAACGGGCGTTGGGAAATCGCCTGCGCGCCAACGATCAGGACATGCGGCTGGTCTCTTTCGGTACGATCCACGTCAGCACGCGGCCGGGCCGGCGCTCGCAGGGCTTGCTGCGCGCTGGCGCCTGGTGCGTGCCGGTTGCGCTTGGCCGGGCCGGCGTGCGGGCTGATAAGCGTGAGGGTGACGGCGGCACGCCGCGCGGCCGCTTTCATCCGGTGCGGCTATGGTGGCGGGCCGACCGCCTGCCGCACCCCGCCGCCATGCTGCCGGTTCGCCGCATCGGCCGTGCCGATGCCTGGTGCGAAAATCCGGCCGGCCGGCGCTATAACCAGCCGTTCCGGCGCTCGGCCAGCGAACCAGGCGACCGGCTTTGGCGGGATGACGGCCTCTACGACCTTTTTGTCGAAATCGACCACAACCAGTGCCCGCGCATTGCCGGCCGCGGCAGCGCGATATTCATCCACGTCGCGCGGCCGGGATTTGCTCCGACCGCCGGCTGCATCGCGCTGCGCCGGCACGACCTTCGAGTGCTTGCCAGCCGGATCAGCCCGAAGACCCGAATCATAGTTCATAACTAGCCGACGGAATGCCGCGCGCCAAAGATCGCGGTGCCGACGCGCACATGGGTGGCGCCGAAGGCGATGGCGGTGGCGAAGTCGGCGCTCATCCCCATGGAGAGCAGCGCCAGTCCGTTGCGGCGGGCGATCCGGGCGGTCAGGGCGAAATGCGGCGCCGGCGGTTCGTTGAGCGGCGGGATGCACATCAAGCCCGAGACGGAGAGGCCGAGCCGGTCCCGGCAGGCATTTAGAAAGGCGTCCGCATCCGCCGGTGGCACGCCGGCTTTTTGTGGCTCGTCGCCGGTATTGATTTCGACGAAGAGCAGCGGGCGGCGGTCCTGCCTGGCAATCTCCTTTGCCAGCGCTTCGGCGAGGCTCGCGCGATCGGAAGAGCGTCGTGTAGGGAAAGAGTGTAGATCTCGGTGGTCGCC
>CAYVPC010000167.1:0-8190 GCA_964453555.1 uncultured Hyphomicrobiales bacterium
CATAATGCAGCACTTCGACAATCGGCCGGTTGGCCGCCATGGCGCCGCGCGTGGCGAAAGTGACCGACAGCACGGTCGCTATCAAGACCAGCAACAGGACGGCGATGCCGGCCGCCACCGCCGTACCCGCCATGTGGCGCATGCGGTCGATCCAGCGGCGATGGTCGTCGAGGCTCGCGGTCGGGACCCTGGCCGCAAGCACCTGGCGCAAAGATGCGAAATCAGGCCGCGCGCCGGGGCCGAGCTTGACCACGATCAGGCGTGGTATCGGCAGGTCGTCGAGCGCCAGACCGGTGCCGAGCCAGGGCTCCACCAGCTTCGCCGATTCTTCTTTGGTGAAGGCACGCACGTCGACGATCCCGGCACCGGCGCGGGCGATTTCGGCCGCGGCCCGCACATCCGCGTCAATGTCGCGGCCGGGCGCGGGCCGTACCTGGATGGTGACCTCGCGGCCGACTTCCGCGCGCCAATCGCTGGCCGCGCTGACCACCAGCATCGCCGCTCCGATGGTGAGCGAGCCGAGAAAGGTCATGATCGCGACCACGGCGGTCAGCGAGCGGCCGGCGATCGAGTTGCGCGGCACGATCGAGGCCGCCGCCGGCAGGCCGCGCAAGACCGCCGGCGACACGCCGACGTCGTCCCACGGCTCCGCCATGGTCTCGGCCGGCTCAGTCATAGACATGCAGGCGTCCTTCGTGCAGCACCAGCCTGCGCGCGTCGTACTCGTCCATCAGGGCGATATCGTGGGTGGCGATGACGACGGCGGTCCCGGTCTTGTTGAGCTCGACGAACAGCCGCAGCAACCGCTGCCCGAGATTGGGATCGACGTTGCCGGTCGGCTCGTCGGCCAGGAGCAATTGCGGGCGGGCGATGACGGCGCGGGCGATGGCCGCGCGCTGCTTCTCACCGCCGGAAAGGATCGGCGGTAGCGCGCTCATGTGCTCGCCGAGCCCGACCCATTGCAAGAGTTCGACCACCTCGGCCCGGTATTCGGATTCGTCCTTGCCGAGGACGCGCAAAGGCAGCGCTACGTTCTCATATGTGGTCATGTGGTCGAGCAGACGGAAATCCTGGAACACGATGCCGATCCGCCGCCGCAGATTGGCGCGGCCGTCCTTGCTCAGCGTCGCGGTGTCGTTGTCGAACATGCTGATCAGGCCGCGGCTCGGGCGCAGCGACAGCAGCATCAGTCGAAGGAGGGAGGTTTTGCCGGCGCCGGACGGGCCGGTGAGGAACTGAAAGGAATGGCCGTCGATATCGAAGTTGAGGTCGCGCAGCACCTCGGAACCGAGCCCGTAGCGCAAGCCGACATTCTCAAAGCGGATCACGCCGTCCTCCGAGGCCCCCGCGAATAATACCACGGCGCCCGGACTGGACCGGCATGGTTTCCAATTCGTTAACGGATCGGGCCTTAAGGTCGGCCGCCAAAGGTGACGCGCGCTGATTCGCCAATGCTGATCGTCTGCCCGTCTTGCGCTACGTCATATAACGTGGAGCTGGCGACCCTTTCTCCGGAGGGGCGTCAGGTCCGCTGCGCGCGCTGTCGCAATGTGTGGCATGCGGAACTCAGCCAGGCCGACAAGCTTCTGGCCGCCGCCGCAGCGATTGCGCCGATGGCCGCGCCCGCCGCGGCGGAAGCGGTTCCGGCCGCCGCCGCGCCATCCGCCGAATCAAACCCCGCGACCGAGTTGTCCGCCGACGCTGGAGCGGGCGAGACGGCGCCGGCCGAACCAGCCGCCGAAGCCGTTGACGCTGGCAACCAGCCCGCCGAAGTGGACGCGCCGCCGATCGTACCGTCCGATCCCGACGACGGTGCAGCGCCGATCGAGGTAGCCGCCAACGATTCCGCCGCGCTGGCGCACGAGCCGGCCGCGGATATCGAGACCGTCGCCGCGCGCCGGCGGCGGCGCGGCGCCAAGAACCGCCGGCCGCGTTGGCCGCTGTCACGGATGCAGACCGGCATCCTGGCGCTGGCGCTGATCAACGTCGTGCTGGTCGGCTGGCGCAGCGATGTGGTGCGCGCATTGCCGCAGACCGCGTCGTTCTACGCCTTGCTTGGGCTGCCGGTGAATTTGCGCGGGCTCACATTCGACAATATCGTCTCCACCGTCGAGCAGCATGACGGCGTGCCGATCCTGGTGATCGAAGGCAATGTCTTCAACGGCTCGCGCAAGGCCGAGGACGTGCCGCGGCTCAAACTCATCCTGCGCAACGCCGCGCGCCAGGAGATCTATTCCTGGATGGCGGCGCCAACGCATGCCGTGCTGCAGTCGGGCGAGGCCGAAACGTTTCGCGCCCGGCTGGCCTCGCCGCCGCCCGACGCGCACGACCTGATCCTTCGTTTCGTCAACCGCCGCGACATTCTGGCCGGCATTCACTGAGGTCCCCATGGCGCAGATTCTCATAGCCGAGGACGAGGAGGCGTTGCGCACGTTGTGCGCGCGCGCGCTCGCGACCGACGGCCATCAGGTCATGTCCGCGTGCGACGGCAGCGAGGCGCTCGACATCCTCGCCGGCGAGGAGCAGCAGTTTGATCTCCTGCTCACCGATATCCGGATGCCGATCATGGACGGCATCGCGCTGTCGCTTGCGGCGGCGCGCGACTATCCCGATCTGACCATTCTTTTAATGACCGGCTATGCCGACCAGCGCGAACGCGCCTCAGGCCTCGACGCGATCATCCACGACGTGATCGCCAAGCCATTCTCGGTCGCAGCTTTGCGCGCGGCGGTGAAAGAGGCGCTGACGGTTCGCGCCCGGCACTGACGCGCGCCTCTTAATCTAATCGTCCGACGCCGCATAGGGGCGCGGCAGCGGCGCGACCGTCAGGTCCGCCGGCGCGCGGCCGAAATCGGGCGCCGCCGAGTCCTGGCCGATCTGCACGATGCCGCGGCGGATCGCGCGGGTGCGGGTGAAATGCGCGAACAGCGCGTCGCCGTCGCCGCGGCGGATCGCACGCGTGATCTGCGACAAATCCTCGTTGAAGGTACCGAGCATCTCCAGCACCGCGTCCTTGTTGGCGAGGAACACGTCGCGCCACATGGTCGGATCGGACGCCGCGATGCGGGTGAAATCGCGAAAGCCGCCGGCGGAGAATTTGAGCACCTCGGAGCGCGTGACGTCGCCAAGCTCGTCGGCGGTGCCGACGATGGTATAGGCGATTAGATGCGGCAGGTGGCTGGTGACCGCCAGCACGAGGTCGTGGTGCGTCGCCGGCATGGTTTCGACATTGGCTCCGAGTGCGCGCCAGAACGCGGCGAGCCGTTCGACCGCGGCGGCGTCGGCGCCCTCGGGCGGGGTCAGGATGCACCATCGGCCGACGAACAGGCCGGCAAAACCGGCGTCGGGTCCGGAATTCTCGGTACCGGCGACCGGATGGGCGGGAACAAAATGCACGCCGGCCGGCAGATGCGGCGCCATATCGCGCAAGACCGCGCCCTTGACCGAGCCGACATCGGAGACGGTCGCGCCGGGCGCCAAATGCGGGCCGATCTCGGCCGCGACCGCGCCGCAGGCGCCCACCGGTATGCAGACGATGACGAGATCGGCGCCGGCGACCGCGGCGGAATTGTTCTCGGCCACCTGGTCGGCGAGTCCAAGCTCGGCGACGCGGCGGCGCGTTTCGGCGGTTCGCGCCGTCGCCACGATCTCACGCACCGCGCCCTGCGCGCGCGCCGCGCGCGCGATCGACGAGCCGATCAAGCCCGTGCCGATCAGGGCAAGCCGATTGAACAGGGGCTTCGGCAAACTCACGGCGTCACGCGGCCTTGGCAAGAAATTCTTTGAGCGCCGCGACCATCAGCCGGTTCGCCTCCTCGGTGCCGACGCTCATGCGCAGCGCATTCGGCAGCTTGTAGGCGGTGGTCTGGCGCAGGATGAGGCCGCGCGCCATCAGAAACTCATTCGCCTCCTTGGCGGTGCGGCCCTTGGCCTGCGGGAAATGGATCAGCAAGAAGTTGGCAACGCTTGGAGTCACTTCCAATCCGAGCTTGCCGATCTCCTGCGTCAGCCAGTCGAGCCAGCGCGTATTGTGCTCGCGCGAGCGATCCTGGTGCTCGACGTCCTCGATTGCCGCGACGCCGGCGGCAATCGCGGCGCCGCTGACATTGAACGGGCCGCGAACGCGGTTGATGGCATCGACGATGGCGGCGGGGCCGAACATCCAGCCGAGCCGCAGGTTTGCCAGCCCATGAATTTTCGAGAACGTACGGCACATGACGACATTGTCCGACGTGGCGACCAATTCAATGCCCGCCTCGTAATCGTTGCGCCGGACATAGTCGGCGTACGCCGCATCGAGCACGAGCAGAACGTGCGCGGGCAGGCCGCGGTGCAGGCGCTTGACCTCATCGAACGACAGACAGGTGCCGGTCGGATTATTCGGATTGGCGAGAAAGACGATTTTTGTCCGCTTCGTCACCTTGCCAAGGATCACATCGACATCGGCGGTATAATTCGTCTCCGGCGCGACCACCGGCGTTCCGCCGGCGCCCAGCGTGGCAATCGGATAAATAAGAAATCCGTGCTTGGTATAGATCGCCTCGTCGCCGTCGGCGAGATAGGCATGCGCCAGCAAGTGCAGCAAATCGTCGGAACCGGCGCCGCAGACGATGCGATCGGCATCCAAGCCGAATGAACGGCCGATTGCTTCGCGCAATTTGGCGGCGGAGCCGTCGGGATAATCCTGCAGATAAGCGGCGGCGGCTTTATAGGCTGCGAGCGCGCGCGGGCTCGGCCCGAGCGGCGTCTCGTTCGACGACAGCTTGTATATCTTGGCCACGCCCGGGGCGCTGCTCTCGCCGGGCACATAAGCCTCGATGTCGAGCACCCCCGGCCGGGGCTGCGGATGGGCCGCGGTCATTACTGCCTTCTCTTCTTTCTTCACTTGTTTTTCCGCGGCACCGTATAGCGGGTCGCGTGGCTGCCGACGAGGGCCCTCGAGCGGATAGATGCGCCGGTGCCGCGGAGCGCATCGGCGACGCCCTCGATGCCGCCGCGCGCGACCGACACGAGCAAAGCGGCGCCGTCGAACGCGCGATCGGGCACGGCTATGGCGTCCGCCAGCCCCGCCAGGCTGTCGACGAAGCCCGCGTTCCAGCCGGAGACGCGCACGCTCCACACTTCGGTCTCGGTCACCATGGCGTCCGCCGCCACGCGCGATACCACGAACACCGGCAGCCCGGCCGGATGATCGGCGCGCTCGACGAACGGCAGCCGCGCGATGATCTTCGGCGCGCTGTCGAATTCGAGCGCAGTCCACCACGGTCCGCCGCCGGCGCCGGCGATGGCGAAAGCCGGCACCAGGCCAAGATCGCCCTTCGAGGCGGTCACCGCCTGCACGACGCCGGCCGCGCCCATATGCGGCACGAACGGCACCGTGAAGCCGAAATGAAAGCGCGCGGTATCGCGCATCAGCGCGTCACCGGCCGAGAGGTCCGCGTGCACGGAGAATGGCGCCTGCACATAAGTGAAAGTCGAGATGATGACGCGCCAGATGCTCTCGGCGGTATCGAGCGGCAGCGAGCCGTGATGGCGCTGCACCAGCCGGCGCATCATGTCGGCCTCGCGCGCGGGGCGGAAAGCGGAGCCGGATTCCTCCGTCTTCTTCACAGCGATCAGACGTTCGATGATCTCGCCGCGCTCGATCAAGAGCGCGTGCATGCCTTCATCGATGCGATCGATTTCGCGGCGCAGGTCGGCGAGCGACGGCTCTTTTTGGCGTGGCGGTTTCATGTTTTCGGCCCGGTAACCGCATGGATTGATAAGAGCCGCCGGAGCTGAAAGCAAAGAAAAATCAAACAGCAAGCAAAGAAAACATTGACTCCGGCGGGCAGCGGCCTATTTACCCCCGTTTGACCGCCGCTGCGGCGGAAAACATCGTGCCGGGAAGCTCATGGCCGAGGCAAGCGCGACGCTCGATCTCGCCGACCGAACGCGCGAAGCGGATCATCCGCATTCGCCGGTGGTGCGCTTTTCGCCGAACAAACCGCTGCGGCTCGATGCCGGCGTCGATTTTGCCCCGCTGCAAATCGCCTACCAGACCTACGGCGCGCTCGACGCCGAGCGCAGCAATGCCATCCTCGTTTGCCATGCACTCACCGGCGACCAACATGTCTTCAACAAGCATCCGGTGACCGGCAAAACCGGCTGGTGGGCGACTATGGTCGGACCCGGCCGGCCGATCGACACCGATCGATATTTCGTCATTTGCCCGAACGTGGTCGGCGGCTGCATGGGTACGTCGGGCCCGGCCTCGACCAATGCGGCGACCGGCATGCCGTGGGGTCTCGACTTTCCCGTCACCACCGTGCGCGACATGGTGCGCGCGCAGGCGATGCTGCTCGATCACCTCGGCATCGAGTCGCTGTTCGCGGTGGCCGGCGGCTCGCTCGGCGGCATGCAGGCGCTGCAATGGGCGGCAAGCTATCCGCAGCGCGTTTTCGCGGCATTGCCGATCGCCGCATCGACGCGGCATTCGGCGCAGAATATTGCCTTCCACGAGGTCGGCCGCCAGGCGGTGATGGCCGATCCGGACTGGCGCGGCGGGCGCTATTTCGCCGAAGGCACCAATCCGCGGCGCGGGCTCGCGGTCGCGCGCATGGGCGCGCATATCACCTACCTGTCCGACGCGGCTTTGCACCGCAAATTCGGCCGCCGCTTCCAGGACCGCGACAATCCGACGTTTTCCTTCGACGCCGACTTTCAGGTCGAATCCTATCTGCGGCACCAGGGCATCAGTTTCGTCGAGCGCTTCGATGCCAATTCCTATCTCTATCTGACGCGCGCGATGGATTATTTCGATCTCGCCGCCGATTACGACGGCGTGCTCGCCAACGCGTTCCGCGGCACGCCGACGCGCTTCTGCGTCATCTCGTTTACCAGCGACTGGCTGTTTCCGACGCCGGAATCACGCGCCACCGTGCATGCGCTCAATGCCGCCGGCGCGCGGGTTTCGTTCGCGGAAGTGACCACCGACAAGGGCCACGACGCTTTCCTGCTGGACGAGCCGGAATTGTTCACCATCGTGCGTGGCTTCCTGGAAGGCGCGGCGCGCGCGCGGGGGCTCAAGACGGCGTGATTTCATCCCGGAGGATGTGCCATGTCAGATGTTGGGGAAGTTGCGGCCAAATTTGCGGAAGCCTCGCGCGCCGGCAAGGTTCGCCGTTACAAAAAGTTCGGCCAGACCGACATCCGCCCGGCGGTTCCGGGCGAGGAGGTGGTGACGATGGTCGATGGCGTGCGGGAAACCGCCAACAAGGCCGGGCCGGGGGACTATGTCGCGCGCGGCGTGAAGGGCGAGTGCTGGATCATTTCGGCAAAAAACGTGGCGAGCCGTTACGGAGCGCCGTTCACCGAAGCGGACGCGGAGGGCTACCGCAGTTACCCCGCCAAGGGCGAATTCCATGCGTTCCGTTATGAGGGCGCGCCGTTCAAATTCATCGCCCCCTGGAAAGAAGAGATGATCGCCAATCCGGGGGACTATATCGGTACCAATGTAATGGGGTCCGGAGAGTTCTACCGGATCGAGAAGAATGCCTTTGCCGCGACCTACGCGGAAGCTAAAGACTGAAAACGCATGCTGTCGCGGCTCAAGCACGACCTCACCATGGCGGAAGCCGCCCGCGGCCCGGGCGGCTCGCGCGTCGACTTGCTCGTGGTCGCCGACATGGTCGAGCGCGGCGCGCGCGTGCTCGACGTCGGCTGCGGCGACGGCGAGCTGCTGCGGCTTCTGGAGACGCGCGGTGTCGACGGCCGCGGCATCGAGCTCTCGCGCGAGGGCGTCAACGAATGCGTCGCCAAGGGGCTGGCGGTGGTGCAGGGCGATGCCGACACCGATCTGGAAGACTATCCCGACGACGGCTTCGATTTCGTCATTCTTTCGCAGACCCTGCAGGCGACGCGCCAGCCGCGCGTCGTGCTCGAGCACATGCTGCGCATCGGGCGCCACGCCATCGTTTCGTTCCCCAATTTCGGCCACTGGCGGATACGATTGCAGCTCGCTCTTGGCGGCCACATGCCGCACACCGACAACCTGCCTTACGCCTGGTATGAGACGCCGAACATCCACTTTTGCAGCATCAAGGACTTCCGCCAGCTCTGCGACGTTTCCGGCGCCAAGATCGAGCGGGCGGTGTCGCTCAACGCCTGGGGCCGGCGCATGCGGCTGAAAATGCCGTGGTGGTTCTGGAA
>CAYVPC010000168.1:0-8157 GCA_964453555.1 uncultured Hyphomicrobiales bacterium
ACCGGCTTGCCGCCCGGCCGCGACGGCGAACGGTCGTCGCGCTCCATCTTGATGTTGAACTTGCCGGTTTCACCGTGAAACTGGATCCAGTCGACGTTGGGAGCGCGGCCTACGAAGTTGAGCTGGTTCTCGGCGAGGTGGAACAGAATGCCGTCGCCGATGACGTAGCCGTCATGCGAGCACGGCACGAATTGCTTGGCGCGGTTGACGGGAAAATTGGCGAAGCTGTTAATGGTCAGGTAGTTGATGAATTTGAACGCATCCGGCCCGGTGACCATCATCTCCGCCATGTGATGCGATTGGTCGAACAGGACCGCGGTCTTGCGCCACGCCAGCTGCTCGTCACGCCAGTTGGTGAATTCCGCCGGCACGACCGGATAGACGTAAGCACCAAGCTGCGAATTGCGCAGCATCTCGACCGCGTTGCGGGTCTTGAGCATTTCCTCCAGATTTTTTTCCGGCATTTCCAACTCTCCACTGATGGGCAAACTTTTTTAGCCCGGGCCGATCGCGGTACCAAGCCGGAGCGACGCTTTTCGTCAACCACAAAACGCCGAATGGGCGTCATCCCATGGCGGCATGGCCGCGCTGGAGCGCAGCCCGAACGCGAGTTATGGCCAAATATCGCAGCTAAAGCCTTCGTTTGCGCCGCAACTCCCGCCGGAACTGGATCTGCCAGCCGGGGCGCGGCCGGGTGGTGGCGGCAGGGCAGCGCTTGACGGGATGTGCGATTGACCAGGCGTTGTGCGCAGGAAACGCCGGCGCGCCTCTTCAGCTCATAGATCGGCTTCGGCGATGAGCGTCGCGCTCAAGGGGGCGTGCCCGCTCCAACCGCGACGATCGCGGGTGTAAACAGAGACAGAAACGAGAGAGGGCAGCAAGACGATCCGCCGAGCGCTGGCGGAAGAACAAGAATAACGCGGGTTAGTCGAGATCGAAGGGATCAGCCTCGGGGTGCCCGGTGAGGCCGTCCATGACGCAGTTGGCAATAAATTTTCGCCGTTGCAGCACGCCGAGGTTCTTGTCCTTGGCCTGGCTTCTACATTCCTGTTTGACGTGGTCGTAGATGGCCTGCGTATCCTTGGACAGCCCCTTGGCCGAAACCGGGATCAGCATGAAAACAATGACGGCAACGATTGCCGTCCCGACGATGCCGACTGCCAATCCTGCAAAAAATCGATTCATGCGCTCCCCCTGAACGTCCTGTTTCGGTCCCGATCTTTCGACTACGCGCCTTAAATGACAGTCTCGTGAATGTCTGACGCATCGTGTCGGCGCCCGGTAATGCGCAGTTTTGCCAGAGAGAGCGCCCGCTTCGCCGGTTCCCTCGTATCGCCGCCCGGCCGCCGCGGCTTAAGATGCGGCGGCGAATAAAATCCGACAAGAGCGGAACGCTGCTATCGTGCTATGCCCGCCCAATTCCAATGACACTGCCCGGCCCTCGGGATATTCTTGAAACCTGCTTTCTTGGGGCGATCGCGAGGGTTGGGCTGCCGGAGGGGGAATGAGCAAGGACTCGCCAGGCTTTGCCGCGGTACTGATTCATGCCCTTGAGCATGCGGCGCAAAATCTGACTTTCGACAAACTGCTGATTCAACTCGGCCTAGACCCCGGCAACATCACGTCGCACGCAATCTTCGATCGGCTGATCGAGGTTGCGGCGGCAAACATCAATTTCGCAAGCATGTGCGCGCTTGTCGGCGCGGTTTTCTACGCGGCAACGTATCTCATGCGGACAATGATTCCGCTGCGGGTTTTCGGCATCGTCAGCATCTTGTTCTTTATGGCCTATGGAGCGTTCGCCGGAGCGGTCGCGACCTTTTTGATGTATCTGCTGTTGCTGCCCATCAACAGCCTGCGGCTGTTTCAGATGTTCCGTCTGATCAAGAAAGCGCACATCGCCGCGAAAGGCGACCTTTCGATGGACTGGCTCAAGCCGTTCATGAACCGCTGCAGCTGCCGCAGTGGCGATATCCTGTTTCGGAAAGGTCAGACCGCCGATGAGATGTACCTCACGGTGACGGCAAAGCTTCTGGTCAAGGAAATTGGCGTTGAGCTTCCGCCGGGACGCCTGGTTGGGGAAATCGGCTTTCTAACGCCCGATCATAAGCGGACACAGACGGTGGAATGTATTGAGGACGGCGAGGTGCTGACCATCACTTACGACCGGCTGCTGGAAATCTACTTCGAGAACCCGAAGTTCGGTTATTACTTTCTCCGACTCACGAGCGATCGTCTCCTGCAGAACATTGCGCGCCTTGAGGAGATCGTCGCGCAAAACAAATACGTGCTGCAGCCGGGCACCCTGGAAAGCGTGTAACGCAGGTGTCCCCGCACCGGCCGCCGGGAAGCCGATAAATACGGCGTCATTGGGGTATTTGCCCGCACTCGTCCCTAGGAAGCAGCCAAACCGGCCTGCCGCCGCGCGCCGGTGCCGCACTCGCGCCGGAGCGCGACATCTGCTAGTGGGAGCGCGGCTGGGTGGTGGCACGAGACGGTCGCATTGATGCACGAACATCCGGTCCGGAGCGCGGGATGCTGAAAACATTGCGCACCGCCGCGCACTTGTTCAACGACAAGATCGGCTTCAGTCGGTTGGGTGTGGCGCTCAGCATCGTCATCGTTGTCGTCGCCGTGGCGGTGCTCTACCGCATCCTGCGCGACATCGATCCGGACGCGCTGCTCGACGCGCTGGAAGCGACCGACTGGCGCACGCTCGGCATTGCCGGTCTCTTCGTCGCCGCCGGCTACCTGACGCTTACCTTCTACGACTTGTTCGCGTTGCGTACGATCGGCCGCTCCGAAGTGCCTTATCGCGTCGCGGCGCTGGGCAGCTTCACCAGCTATGCAGTCGGGCACAACGTCGGCGCCAGCGTCTTTTCCGGCGGAGCGGTTCGCTATCGCATCTACTCCGCCTGGGGGCTGAGCGTCATCGAGGTGACCAAAATCTGCTTCGTCGCCGGGCTCACCTTTTGGCTCGGCAATGCCGCCATGCTCGGCCTTGGCGTCTTTTACGCTCCGCAAGCGGCGAGCGACTTTGACCAGCTTCCGATCTGGCTCAACCGCGTCATTGCTTTGCTCATACTGGGGCTGCTGGCGGCCTATCTCGCCTGGGTCTGGGTCAAGCCGCGGGTCATCGGCCGCGAAGGCTGGCAGGTGGCGTTGCCCGGAGGTCCGCTGACGCTCGTTCAGATTTTAATCGGCATCCTCGATCTATCGTGTTGCGCGCTGGCGATGTACTGGCTGGTGCCGGACGAACCGCATCTCGGCTTCGTCACGGTGGCCGTGATTTTTGTCACCGCCACGCTTTTGGGTTTTGCCAGTCACGCCCCCGGCGGTCTCGGCGTATTCGATGCGACCATGATGGTCGCGCTGTGGCAATTCGACAAAGAGGATCTGCTGGCGGGTCTGCTGCTTTTTCGCCTGCTCTACTACATTGTTCCGTTCGTGCTTTCGCTGACGATCCTTGGTACGCGCGAGCTGTTGCTGAGCCGCGTCGCACGGCAACTGGCGCCACCGGCCGACACGCCGATGGGCGCCGTGACGAAGCTGGTGCGCGAAAAATCCGACGCCGGCTGATCCGAATGCGGGTGGCGGCGTGGAGATCAGCCGATGAGCTTGAACGAAGATCGCATTGTGCCGCGCCGAAACGAGCGGCGCAGTCTGCGTCTCGTTATTTTCACGGCGGCGGTCGTTTTCGCCGGTCTGGCGTTGGTCGACGCGCTTGCAGTCGGCTACGCGGTAGCCGGCTTCCTGATCCTTGCGGCGGCGGCGTTTCTGACGCTGCGGCCCGGTGAGGAGAGCGGGCGACTGGCGCGGCCGGTCGCCGTCGCCGAGCGCGCGGGCGAGCCGCTCGATGCGGTGGTCGCCGGCTTGCCGGATCCGGTCATCGCGCTCGACCGCAACGGGCGCGTGCTCGCGCTCAACGAAAGGGCGCGTTCGCTGGCGCCGGCGTTGCGGCAAGGCGAGCCGGTTTCGCTGGCGCTGCGAATGCCCGAACTGATCGAGGCGGTCGGCCGAGCCTATGCCAGCGGAGAGGAGCAGCGCGTCGAATATTCCGAGCGGGTGCCACTCGATCGCTTGTTCGAATTGATCGTCAAGCCGGTCAGGCGGACGGCCAATCCGGGCCGGCCCGAGCTGGTGCTGATGACTTTTCACGATCTCACTCCGCTGCGGCGGGTCGAGGAGATGCGGGCCGATTTCGTCGCCAATGCCAGTCACGAGCTGCGCACGCCGCTGGCGGCGCTCTCCGGCTTCATCGAGACCTTGCAGGGCTCCGCGCGGGACGACGCGCAGGCGCGTGACCGCTTCCTTGCCATCATGCAGGAACAGGCAAAACGAATGGCGCGGCTGATCGACGACCTGCTGTCGCTTTCGCGCATCGAGCTCAACGCGCACCGGCGCCCCGACACGCCGGTCGATCTGGTGCCGATCGTCCGCCAGGTGGTCGACGGCCTCGAAACGCTGGCCCGCGACCGCGGGGTGGCGGTCCGCGTCGAGGCGGCGGATGTCCTTGCGGTTCCCGGCGACCGCGATGAATTGGTGCGCATATTCGAGAACCTGATTGAGAACGCGCTGAAATACGGCGCTACCGGCAAGCGCGTCGACATCGCAGTGGCCAATGGCCAGTCGCCGGAGGGTGTGCCGGAAGCGCGCGTGAGCGTGCGCGATTACGGGCCGGGCATCGCGCCGGAACATCTGCCGCGGCTCACCGAGCGGTTCTACCGGGTGGACGTGCGCGAAAGCCGCGCGCAGGGCGGAACCGGGCTGGGTTTGGCCCTGGTCAAGCATATTCTCAATCGCCATCGCGGCCGCTTGTCGATCGAGAGCAAGCCGGGAGCAGGCGCCACCTTCACCGTTTATCTGCCCATCATGCCATTGCCGGCAGCGGGCTAAATATGCTGTAAAACCAATAATTTATACTGTCATCTAATTGTCATGTGCGGCACATAGAACGGTGACGTGCCGAAGCTAAGCATCCCACTGCTGTGGGTCTGCTTGGATCGGGCGATCTTCGCCGCAGCGTGTTGCCTGAAGAAGTTCAAGAACGAAGGGTCCGACCGGGACCACAGGATCGGCGCCGGTCGATGGCCTGCGTCGCCCAAATTCTTCGCTGACAGGAGCATTCCGTGAACCAGCTGAAAGCGATTACCGTCGCCGGGTTTCTGGCAGCGGCGGTGCTACCCGCTGCCGCCGTGGAAATTTCCGGCGCCGGCGCAACGTTTCCCTATCCGGTCTATGCAAAGTGGGCCGACACGTACAAGAAAGAAACCGGCGTCGGTTTGAACTATCAGTCGATTGGTTCGGGCGGAGGCATCAAGCAAATCGAGGCGAAGACCGTGACCTTCGGCGCCACCGACGCGCCGCTCAAGGGACCGGACCTCGAAAAATTCGGTCTGGTCCAGTTTCCGATGGTGATGGGCGGCATCGTGCCGGTCGTCAATCTCGAAGGCATAAAGCCGGGCGAGATCGTCCTCGACGGTCCGACGCTTGCTGGAATCTTTCTTGGCGCGGTGAAAACTTGGGACGATCCGGCGATCAAGAAGCTCAACCCGAACGTCAAGCTGCCGTCCCAGGCGATCGTCGTGGTCCATCGGTCCGACGGCTCCGGCACGACATTCAACTTCACTTACTATCTGGCGGCCGCCAGTGACGATTGGAAATCGCAGGTCGGCTCCGCGACCTCCGTCGAATGGCTGGTCGGCATCGGCGCCAAGGGAAATGAGGGCGTCTCCAACAACGTGAGCCAGACCAAAGGTTCGATCGGCTATATCGAGTATGCCTACGCGCTGCAGAACAAGATGGTCTACACCAAGATGGTGAATAAGGACGGCAAGATCGTCGCGCCGACCAGCGAAGCCTTCCAGGCCGCCGCTGCCAACGCCGACTGGAATTCCGTGCCGGGCTATGGCGTGATCCTGGCCAATCAGCCGGGCGCGACCTCCTGGCCGATGACCGCGGCAACGTTCATCCTGATCCCGAAGCAGCCGCAAGATGCCAGCGCTACGGCTGAGGCGCTCAAGTTTTTCGCCTGGGCCTATGCAAAGGGCGACAAGATCGCGGAAGAACTCGATTACGTGCCGATGCCGAAGAAAGTCGTCGGCGAAATCGAGAAGGTCTGGTCAAGCGAGATCAAGGACACCGACGGCAAGCCGCTCTACGTCGCGAGTATCGTTGCGCATTAGCGTCGGCGTAACACCGGACGAGGCGCCGCGAACTGCGTCAGCTTCGTCCTCATCCGGCGGATCGTTTGAACTAGGCGCTTCTGGCGTGTTGAAGGAGCGCCTCGATGGATCCGGCCCGGAGGCGATCCTTGGTTGACGTAGCGCTGCAGGAGGGAGGGGTGGTGTCCGTCGCGACGGGGACGACACGCGCAAGAGTCCTCGATCGGCTCCGCCTCGGCGATCTCGCGTTTCGCCATCTGACGCGGGCTGCGGCTGTCGGCGTTTTGCTGCTTTTAAGCGGCGTCATCCTATCGTTGATCATCGGCTCGCTGCCGGCGCTTAAGACTTTCGGCTTCGGATTCCTGGTCACCGAGAAATGGAATCCGGTCACCGAGAAATTCGGCGCCTTGGCGGCGATTTACGGGACGCTGGTCACCTCCTTCATCGCTATGCTGATCGCGGTCCCGGTCGGATTGATGATCGCCTTCTTCCTTACGGAACTATGCCCATTATGGCTGCGGCGGCCGATCGGGATTGCCATCGAATTGCTGGCCGGAATTCCGAGCATCATCTACGGCATCTGGGGACTTTTTATCTTTGCTCCGTTCCTGCAGGAGACGTTGCAGCCGTTCCTGATCAATACGCTGGGCCAGGTCCCGGGCATCGCACCGCTTTTCGCCGGGCCGCCCTATGGCATCGGCATGCTGACCGCCGGATTGATCCTCGCCATCATGGTGCTGCCCTTCATCACGTCGATCTCGCGCGACGTGTTCGAGGCTGTTCCGCCCGTGCTCAAGGAAGCCGCCTACGGGGTCGGCTGCACGACCTGGGAGGTGGTGCGCTACGTGGTACTGCCTTACGCGCGGGTCGGCGTCATCGGCGGGGTGATGCTGGGGCTCGGCCGCGCGCTCGGCGAAACCATGGCGGTCACCTTCGTGATCGGCAACGCCCACCGTATCTCGGCCTCGTTGCTGGCGCCGGGAACCACGATCTCGGCCAGCATCGCCAACGAGTTCACTGAAGCCGTCGGCGATCTGTATACTTCTTCGTTGATCGCACTCGGACTGATCCTGTTCGTCATCACCCTCATCGTGCTCGCGCTGGCCCGCTACATGCTGCTGCGCATCGAACGCCGGATCGGGTGACCGCATGAACGCTCGCTATCGGGCCCGCCGCCGAAGGAACGCCATCGCGATGATACTGTCGCTTGCCGCCACAGCGTTCGGGTTGGGCTGGCTGGTGCTGATCCTGGGCGCATTGCTTTGGCATGGCTTCGGCGGACTGTCGCCAGCGGTATTTGCGGAAATGACGCCGCCGCCCGGTGCGAGCGGCGGCCTGCTCAACCCGATTATCGGGAGCCTCATTCTGACGGTGCTGGCCGTGGCGATCGGAACGCCGATCGGCGTTCTCGCCGGCACCCATCTGGCCGAGTATGGCCGCTACGACCGGCTGAGCAGCGTGGTGCGTTTCATCAACGATATCCTGCTGAGCGCGCCGTCGATCGTCATCGGCTTGTTCATTTACGAAGTCATGGTCGCGCCGATGGGCCACTTTTCCGCCTTCGCCGGCGGCGTGGCGCTTGCCGTCATCGTCATCCCGGTCGTCGTGCGCACGACCGAAGATATGCTGACGCTGGTGCCCAATGCCTTGCGCGAGGCGGCGACGTCGATCGGACTGCCGCGTTCGATGTCGATCACACGGATATGCTATCGCGCCGCGCGGGCAGGCATGGTCACCGGTGTTCTGCTCGCGGTCGCCCGCATCAGCGGCGAGACGGCGCCGCTTTTGTTCACTTCGCTCAACAATCAGTTCTGGAGTTCTGCGACGATTTTCGGCATCGAGGTCCCCAACCTCAACGCGCCGATGGCAAGCCTGCCAGTCGTCATTTTTCAATTCGCGCTCAGTCCGTACAAGGATTGGCAGTCGCTGGCCTGGACCGGCGCCCTTATAATCATGCTTGCGGTGCTGGCGCTGAGCATCACGGCGCGCAGCC
>CAYVPC010000169.1:0-8126 GCA_964453555.1 uncultured Hyphomicrobiales bacterium
TGCGCTTCTTCGGGTCCATGGTGGTTTCTTTGAGCTGCGCCGCCATCATCTCGCCGAGCCCCTTGAAGCGGCTTATTTCGATCTTGGCGTTGGCGTGAAATTCCTTTTTGAGCAGCGCGTCCTTGTGGGCGTCGTTGCGGGCATAAAGCGTCTTGCCGCCGTGGCTCAGCCGGTAGAGCGGCGGCACCGCCAGATAAAGATGACCGTTGTCGATCACCCCGCGCATCTCCCGGTAGAAGAAGGTGATCAGCAGCGAGGCGATGTGGGCGCCGTCGACGTCGGCGTCGGTCATGATGATGATGCGGCCGTAGCGCAGATTCTCGTCGCGATAATGCGCGCCGGTGCCGCAGCCGAGCGCCTGCACGAGGTCGGCGAGTTGCTGGTTCTGCGCCAGCTTGTCCTTGCCGGCGGACGCCACGTTGAGGATCTTGCCGCGCAGCGGCAGCACCGCCTGTGACGCGCGCTCGCGCGCCTGCTTGGCCGAGCCGCCGGCGGAATCGCCCTCGACCACGAAAAGCTCGGAGCCTTCGGCCGCCGAGTTGGTGCAGTCGGCGAGCTTGCCGGGCAGGCGCAGTTTGCGCACGGCGGTCTTGCGCGCGATGTCCTTTTCCGCCCGGCGGCGTAGCCGCTCCTCGGCCCGCTCGACCACGAAGTCGAACAGCTTGTTGGCTTGCAACGGATTGCCGGCGAGCCAGTGATCGAACGGGTCCTTGATCGCCTGCTCGACGATCCTTTGCGCTTCGGCGGTGGCGAGGCGGTCCTTGGTCTGGCCCTGGAATTCCGGCTCGCGGATGAACACCGACAGCATGGCGCCGGCGCCGACTATCACGTCGTCGGAGGTGATGGAGGCGGCGCGCTTGCCTTGGCCGACACGTTCGGCGTGGTCCTTCAAGCCGCGGGTCAGCGCCCCGCGCAGGCCGGATTCATGCGTGCCGCCGTCCGGCGTCGGGATGGTGTTGCAATACGAGTTGACGAAACCGTCGGCGTCGGCGGTCCACGCCGCCGCCCATTGCACCGCGCCATGCGCGCCGACTTTGCCGGCGCTGCCGGTGAAGATGTCGGGATGCACAAGGTGAGCGCCGGCGAGCGTCTCGGCGAGATAATCCTTCAGCCCGTCGGCGAAATGAAACGTCGCTTTTTCCGGCACGTCGTCGGCGCCGTGCAAAAGCTCCTTGGCGCAGAACCAGCGGATTTCGACGCCGCCGAACAGATAGGCCTTCGAGCGCGTCATCTTGAACACGCGCTCAGGCTCGAAATGCGCCTTCGCCCCGAAAATCTGCGGGTCCGGACGGAAGCGCACCTTGGTGCCGCGCCGGTTCGGCGCCTTGCCGGCATCCTGCAATTTGGTCTTCGGCTTGCCGCGCTCGAACGCCATGCGGTAAAGGCGCTGCCCGCGCGCGACCTCGACCTCCATCCGCTCGGACAGCGCATTCGCAACCGACACGCCGACGCCGTGCAGGCCGCCGGAAGTCTCGTACACCTTGGAATCGAATTTGCCGCCGGCGTGCAGCGTGCACATGATCACTTCCAGCGCCGACTTGTTCTTGAATTTCGGATGCGGATCGACCGGAATGCCACGGCCGTTGTCGGTGACGGTGACGAAACCGTCCTCCGCCATCTCGACCTCGATCCAGTCGGCGTGGCCGGCGAGCGCCTCGTCCATGGCGTTGTCGATGACTTCGGCGAACAGGTGATGCAGCGCCTTCGCGTCGGTACCGCCGATATACATGCCCGGCCGCCGGCGCACCGGCTCGAGCCCTTCCAGCACTTCGATGTGCTTGGCGGTGTAGCCTGAATCGCCCGCTGCTGCGCGCACGGACGCGCCGCCGCCGGAGCGCGCCGCGCGGCGTGCATTCGCCCGCTCGCCGAGATCGGCGAACAGATCGGGCGTCTTGGAATTTTTCGCTGCTTTTCCCACGTTTTCCATGTGGAGTTTGGGCGGCCGGCGCCCAACGGAAGGCCGAATCAGCCGCTGACTATGCCATGGGCCAGTAGAGCATGAACGGCCGCCACGAACGCATTGACGCTTAATGGCGCGGCCTTTATATGGCCGCCCATGACTTGGTCGTTGACCATTGCCGCTGTCGTTCGCCGCCGCCGTCGCAATACGGCACGGGCGGACGTTCGCGCGTAAACGCTCGTGCCGCCGGCTTTCGCGGCACGCTTTCCTGACATTCTCCCGCGGACGCTGGCTGTACGGTTCAAACCAACAGGTTGAATCATGTCCGCGACAGAGAAAAAGCCAAAGATCGGAATCCTCGGCGCCTCCGGCTACACCGGGGCGGAACTGGTGCGCCTGCTTCTGCGCCATCCGCATGTGGAGATTGCTCTGCTGACGGCCGATCGCCGCGCCGGCAAGCCGATAGCCGACGTTTTTCCGCAATTCGCGCCCTATCCGCTGCCGGCGCTGACCGCGCTCGATGCCGTCGACTGGCCGTCGCTAGCTCTCGACCTCATCTTCTGCGCCTTGCCGCACGGCACGACGCAGAAGGTGATCAAGGATCTGCTGGCGCGGCTGCCCGCGCTCAAGGTGGTCGATCTCTCCACGGATTTCCGCCTCGCCGATCCGGCGGCCTACGTGCATTGGTACGGGCATCCGCACGCCGCGCCCGAATTGCAGAAGAAGGCGGTTTACGGCCTAACCGAAATCTACCGGAAAGAGGTCAAGACGGCGCAGCTCGTCGCCAATCCCGGCTGCTATACCAGCTGCGCCGAGCTGGCGCTCATCCCGCTGCTCAAGGCCCGGGCGATCGATCCCGACGAGATCGTCATCGATGCCAAATCCGGGGTGACCGGCGCGGGCAGGGGCGCGCGCGAAGATATGCAATTCGCCGAAGTGTCCGAGGGTTTCCACGCTTACGGCGTCGGCCACCACCGCCACATGGCCGAGCTCGATCAGGAGTTTTCGCTCGCCGCCGGCCGCAAGGTGATCGCCAGTTTCACCCCGCATCTGGTGCCGATGAATCGCGGCATCCTGTCAACGATTTACGTGCGCGGTCTGAAAGCGTCGCCGCAGGATCTTCGTGCGATACTTTTAAAGTCTTACGTGAACGAGCCGTTTCTGCATGTGCTGCCGTTTGGCGCGCTGCCGGCAACCCGCCACGTGCGCGGCTCCAACATGACATTCCTTGGAGTCGCCGCCGACCGCGTCGCCGGCCGCGCCATCATGGGCTCGGCGCTCGACAACCTGGCCAAGGGCGCCTCCGGCCAGGCGGTGCAGAACATGAATCTGATGCTGGGCTTTCCGGAGACCGCGGGTCTCGAGCAGGTGGCTCTGTTTCCATAGGGGGAGCGGCTGCGCCCTCAGTTCACTATTCGGCCTCTAACCGCTCTGGTGGCTAGTCTGTGCAATGCCGTAAATTACACCGCGAGCTTGGCAAACAGCATTGAGCCAATGAGCGTATTCGTTTGGGAAACCGATCGCGATGGATCCAAATCCAGATGACGCGGTCTATCCTGCCGCCAAGATTGCGTTGGTGTTGGACGCGTTGGCTCGGGAACGAGTACCGATCGAGGATGCGCTAAGGCGTGTAAGACTCTCGAAAGCTTCGATTTCTTCTCCAAGCACGCGCGTCTCGCTCAATCAGGTCATTGATTGCTACCGCTACGCCGCAGAGCGATCGCCTAATCCGCACTTTGCGCACCATACCGGCCTGCGGGTTCATGTCTCAGCCTACGGCATGTACGGCTTCGCGATTTTGAGCAGCGTCAATTATCGCGAAACGATGCGTTTCGCCGCCGGATACCACCAACTGGCGACCCCGATGACCACTCTGGAGTTCACGGAAGAGGACGGTTGTGGAATATGGCTGTTAAATCCCCTGTCGCATGCGCGTATTGATGGCAGTTTGTATAAGTTCATAATTGAAATTGCAATTCGGCATCGTGTTGGCGCTGCACCGCGACATCATGGGTTCGTCCTTTTCGGCGCGAGAATTCCACGTTACTTACACTCCAACTCGTGATGCGGCGGAATATACAGCGTTGTTCGGGGCGCCGGTTTTGTTTGGGCAGTCAACGAATAAGCTGTTGTTTGATTCGCAGTGGCTCGATGGTACGCCGAGTCTCGGCAATGAAATCACCTACTCAACCGTAGTCAGTCTGTGCGACGCGCAAATCCAAGAATTTCAGCTTCATAGGGGGCTTGTCGGCGAGGTTCTGCAACTCCTTATGAAGTCGCTCATGCGGCCGACAAGTTTTCAGGATGTCGCGCGAAATCTGAGCATGAGTACGCGCACACTTCGACGAAAGCTGCGCGACGAAAATAGTTCGTTTCGTCAGTTGGTGGATGAATTGCTCCGCGATATGGCCATCCGCTATTTCCGCGATACCGATTTAACTGTTGAAGATGTCGCCGAAGCTCTCGGCTTCAGCGATGCTGCGAATTTCCGGAAAGCATTTCGGCGGTGGACCAAAGCGACCCCGCACGAGTTTAAGGACGCGCAGAGGGAATAGACCGGTCGTTGACCTGCCGCCCGGTTGGCCGAGCACCCAACAGCTCAACTGATCCTGTCGGCCCCCTACGCCGAGGCGCCGATAGATTGGCCGCAAATCACCGGCATTTTGGCCGAACGTAACCGTTTCACGCTTCGCGTAATGGCTTAGTCGAAATGGCTTTCACATCCCGTGACGCATTCGCAGGGCGTCAAGTCTGTCGATCAATCGAGTGGAGGTCCCATGAAGGTACTTGAAGCGCTTGCATCAGCGATTGCAGCGGAGGGCGTCGATCACATTTTCGCGGTGATGGGTGACGCCAACCAGGACATCATCGTAGAGCTGTGTGAGAAGCACGGGCTCAAATACGTCCATGCCCATCATGAGACTGCTGCCGTGGGCATGGCGGACGGCTATTCGCGCTTCACCGGCAAGATCGGTCTTTGCGCCACCACGCAAGGCCCTGGCTATACCAACGCCACCAGTTCGCTCGTTGGCGCCCGGCTGCATCGAACGCCGGTATTGATGCTGGCCGGTCACGCCTCGCAGCGCGATCCGTACAATCCGCAGGGCATGGTCGACCAGCACGCCATGGCGATGCTCACAACCGGGGCGACGGTGAGAATCGATCACCCCAACAATGTCGATTACTGCCTTGGTGAGACGTTCCGCCAGCTCAAGGCGAGGAAAGGGCCGTTTGTGCTGAACATGCCGCAGGACGTCCAGCACGCCTCATTGCCGGCTCAAAATTGGACTATCGTCCGATGTACAAGGCGAAGACCTTGCAGCCGCCGCGCACGGAGGACGTCGCCGAAGCCGTCAAAATTCTGGCAGACGCCAAACGGCCGACCATTCTTTGCGGACTTGGGGCCGCCCAGGGAAAAGCCGAGGCGGAGGTCCGGAAATTGGCCGAATATCTCGGTGCGCCGGTAACGACCACACTCTATGCAGCAGGTTTTTGCTCTCAGTACCCGCTTCATCTCGGCGTCAGCGGCGGGCTGGGTGCAGATATCGCCGTCGATACGCTCGCCGAAAGCGACGCGATGATCGTCATCGGCGCGAGCTTGAATGAATGGACGACGCACTTCGGCAAGATCCTTGAGAACGGCAAGAAAATTATCCAGATCGATGACCGCGACGATGCGTTCGGCTGGTTTGCGCGTATTACCCTCGGCCTGGAAGCCGACTCCAAGGCCGCCGCCGTCGCCTTACTCGATAAGCTGAAGGAAGGCGGCAAACCGGCCCGTCAGCCCGATGCAGCGACGGTACAGAAAATCAAACAGCGGAAGCCACCGGCTATAAAATACGATGACGGCAAGTGGCTCGATCCGCGCCGCGCCGCCAACTATCTAGAAGACAAACTCCCCAAGCGCGATCGCATTCTCGTGTTCGACGGCGGCCACGCCCTCATGGTGACGTGCCAGGCTCTTAAAAGTCCCAGCGCCGACAATTGGTCACTCGGGGCGGATTTTGGCGCTGTTGGGCAAGGCTTGGCCATTGCACTCGGGGCGTGTTTTGCGCGGCCCGGCAAGCGCGTGACCCATCTCACCGCGGATGCGGCGTTCATGATGAACGTGGCCGATTTCCACACCGCGGTCAGTCACAACCTGCCGCTGACCGTGTTCGTGTTCAATGACAATGCTGTCGGGCAGGAGCGACACGACCTCGTCCACAAGGGTTTCCCGACGAAATATGCGGCCCGTGAGCTGGGAGATTGCGCAGGCTCTCGAAAATACTGGCGAGTAGAGACTAATCGGCGAATTTTCGGCGATGATGCCAACGCTCGCGTCGCTTACGCTTGCACCTTCACATAGCTTCCCGGCGCGTCCTCGATCGGCTTCAGCTTGCCGTCGCCGGGCACGCGGGCGGGCACTTCAGTCGAGTCCTGCTCTTTAAGCCACGTCAGCCAGTCCGGCCACCAGGAGCCAGGATGTTCGGTCGCCTTAGCGAGCCAGGCGTCGAGATTGCCGCTGCGCGGCTTTGGGCCGGTCCAATATTGATATTTGTGCTTGTCCGGCGGATTGACCACGCCGGCCATGTGGCCGGAACCGGAGAGCACGAACTTCACCTGACCGCCGAAGAATTTGCCGCCGAACAGGACCGACTTTGCCGGCGCGATGTGATCCTCACGCGTGGCCAGGTTGTAGACCGGGATCTTGATGTTGCCGAGGTCGATCGGGGTGTCGCCGAGTTTGGCGTCGCCCTTGGTCAGGCGATTGTCGAGGTAGCAATTGCGCAGATAAAACGAATGGTTCGCCGCCGGCAATCGCGTGGCGTCGGAATTCCAGTATAAGAGGTCGAACGGGAAGGGCGCTCTGCCTTTCAGGTAGTTGTTGATGACATAGGGCCAGATCAGGTCGTTCGAACGCAATAGATTGAAGACGGTCACCATCGACTTGCCTTCGAGATAGCCGCGCTCGGCCATCCGCTGCTCAATCGCCTCGACCTGTTCCTCGTCGACGAAAACCTTTAGATCCCCGGCATTGGTGAAGTCGACTTGCGCCGCGAAGAACGTCGCCGAAACGATCCGCTCGTCGTGCCACACCGCCATGGCCGCCAGCGCCACCGCCAGCATAGTGCCGCCGACGCAATAGCCGATCGCGTTCACCTTGTCCTCGCCGGTGGCGTCCTTGATGGCGTCGAGCGCCGCCAGCGGGCCTTGGCGGACGTAGTCCTCCCAGCTTTTCATCGCCAGATGCGCATCCGGGTTGACCCAGGAAACGCAGAACACCGTGATGCCCTGATCGACGCACCATTTGATGAAGGATTTATCCGGCGTCAGATCGAGCACGTAATATTTGTTGATCCATGGCGGCACGATCAGCAGCGGCTTCTTGAGCACCGTCTCGGTCGAGGGCGCGTATTGAATGAGCTGCATGATCTCGTTCTGGTAGATCACCTTGCCGGGTGTGACGGCGAGATTGCGCCCGACCTCGAACATCGAGGAATCCGACTGGCGTATGCGCAGATCGCCGCCACCGGCGACAATGTCTTCGGCGAGCATTTGCATGCCGCGCACGAGGTTCTCGCCCTTGCTGGTGACGGTCTCGCGTAAAAGCTCCGGATTGGTCAGCACGAAGTTCGACGGCGACAGCGCGTTGCCGATCTGCCGCACGTAGAATTCCGCCTTCTGCTTGGTGTGCGGATCGAGCTCCGCGTCGTTGACCATCTGGTTGGCCCAGCGCGTGGAAACCAGATAGGCCTGCTTGAGGAAATCGAAGAACTGGTTCGAGCTCCACTCCGGGTCGGCAAAACGCCTGTCGTTGGCGGCGGGCGTCACGACCGGCTCGGTTTCCTCGCCGGTAAGCCGCTTGGCCGCCGAGGCCCACAGATCGAGATAGGCCTTGCCGAGCCGGGCTTGCAACTCGATCGTGCGGTTGGGATCGGCCAGCCAGTATTGCGCCACCTGTCCGAGCGTTTTGGCGACCTCGCTGACCTCGCCAGCGAGCGCCCGGTTGTCGCCGCTTTCCTCGCGCGGCTTGAGATAGGCGGCCAGCGCGCGGCCGCCTTCCTCGACGAGCCGTGCCAGATTGTGCGAAAACTCCTCGACGTCGACGGAACCGATCTTCATCGGTTGTTGCGATGGCGGCGGCACCAACATTCCTCACCTATAAGCCGGCTCAAGCATTGTCCGCCAGCAGACATGGCCCGCGCCGATCTCGCCCGCAAGGCAACGAAGCCAGATGCGGAGC
>CAYVPC010000170.1:0-8105 GCA_964453555.1 uncultured Hyphomicrobiales bacterium
AGCTTGAGCTTGCCCGGATACCAGTTGATGTCGCCGATGGCGAAAATGCCGGGCACGCTGGTTTCAAAGGCTTCCGTATCAACCGGGATGAGTTCGTTGTTCTTCAGTTCGAAGCCCCAATTGGCGACCGGACCGAGCTTCATGGTCAGGCCGAAGAACGGCAGCAGCGCGTCACAGGCGAGTTCGCTGACCGCGCCGTCATTGGTTTTGATCGTCGCTTTCTTGAGTTGACCGTCATCGCCATGCAGCGCGGTTACCTGGCCGAGCAGCAGATCGATTTTGCCTTCGTCGGCCAGCGCCTTCATCTTGTTGACGCTGTCGGACGCGGCGCGGAATTCGCTGCGCCGGTGGATGAGCGTGAGCTTGCTGGCGAGCGGCGCGAGGTTGAGCGTCCAGTCGAGCGCGCTGTCGCCGCCGCCGACGATCAGAACGCGCTTGTCGCGAAACTGCTCCATCTTTCGGACGGCATAGAAGATCGATTTGCCTTCGTAAGGCTCGACGCCGGGAATCGGCGGCCGCTTTGGCTGGAACGAGCCGCCGCCGGCGGCAATGACCACGACCTTGCATTCGAATTGCTTGCTCTGATCGGTGGTCACGCGGAACAGCGGGTCGCCGATCTTCTCGACCTTTTCCACTATCTCGCCGAGATGAAATTGCGCGTTGAACGGCTTGATCTGGAGAAGCAGCGCGTCGACCAAGCCCTGAGCGCTGGTATAGGGAATCCCGGGAATGTCGTAGATCGGCTTTTCCGGATAAAGCTCGGCGCACTGGCCGCCGATCTTGTCGAGAATGTCGATAAGGTGCGCCTTCATGTCGAGCAGCCCGAGCTCGAATACGGCAAACAAGCCGATCGGCCCGGCGCCGATGATTACAACGTCAGTCTTGATGGGTTCGCTCATATCGTATCCGCACTCGTCCCAATGAGTTTTCAGCCTCGTCACGCAGTTTGGTGAGGTTCGCGAGTGTCTAGCGTGGCCGTCGCGCCAGGGGAAGAGAAACTAATGCCAAACGTCATGCCGCCGCGACGGATTTGTTCCAGAAAAGCTCGAATTTGTGCCGGTTAGGCCTGGCGGTCCGGCGTTCTGACCACGAGCCCGTCGAACTCCTCGCTCACTTTGATCTGGCACGACAGCCGCGAGTTCGGCTGTACGCCGTAAGCGAAATCGAGCATGTCCTCTTCCATCGGCGACGGCGCACCGATCTTTTCCCGCCAAGCCTCATCGATGTAGACGTGGCAGGTCGAGCAGGCGCAAGCACCGCCGCACTCTGCCTCGATGCCGGGTACGCCGTCGTTGATCGCCGTCTCCATCACGGTCGAGCCAACTTCGCCTTCGACCGTGCGAGCCGTGCCATCGGAATCGATGAAAGTGATTTTGACCATGGCGGAGACAAAGCCGGGGGCTGTCGGCCGGCGAGAGGCGACGGGCGGGAAAACCGGCCGGCGGCAGACTTCTATCGGCTCGCGCCGCGGCGCGCCAGTACGGGAAATAAAAGCCGGACTGTCAATGGTCGCGCGGGAGGCAGCCTAGACGCGTACCGATCGCCTCGCGCACCGCAAAACTTGCCGCTTCCAATTCCGCAACCGCAGCGTTCATGGCCTCGCTGTTGCCGTCAGCGGCGGCCTGCTCGATCCGCTCGGCCGCGTACGCCACGCACCAGGCCCCAACGCCGCTTGCCGAGCCCTTCAGGGTGTGCGCTGCGGCGGCAGCGCATCTTGGTTCGGCGCCTACGATACGCTTGAGCGTCAGCGTGGTCTGGCGCGCGAAAATCTCCAATACCTCGCGCTCGAGGCTGCGATCGCCGAGTGTCATCCGGCCAAGATGATCGTCATCGATAATCATCGGCTTTTGCTCGCGGGACAGCACTGCCAAAAGGCTCGATTGGGTCATTGACGTCCTTCCCGCGGCGCTTTTCGGATCGCCTCGAAGCATCATGCGCGGAAGCGACCAAATTCGAGTAAATCCGGGCGCTGCAAGGGGATTTGGCCGCGCTCTTTCACCATAATGGGTAAGCAAGTTCTTACCCCGATCGCAGCCCGGCCAGCCCTCACGGGCGGGACCGGTTGCGCCGCCGTTTCTTGGCCCCAGACCAGCCGCATTGTTGGCAGCACAATGAGCGGGCCGGGGTGGAAAGGGAGCGCGGGCGACGGACGCGGATATGGTGTCCAAATCGTTATTAACGATGATTAAAAGGACGTTACCAACCCGGTTTCCTCCAATCCGCCAGACCGATAGGATGGGCTACGGCAGTATGACGTGAGGGCGGGGAGCCCCTTTTGCCGACGTTGATTTAAACGATCACGCGCTCGTTGAGCGGCCCCGGCATCACGCGGCCGCCCCAGTCCGGCGTAACACGCGAGGCGACGACCGAAATGGCCAAAAACCCGAAGAAGATCGCGGATCCGACGGAGGCCGCGCTGTCGGCGATCCAGGAAGCGCTTAAGGTCCGGGACGAGACGCAAGGTCAGGAACAGGAAACGCAGATCGGCGCGCCGGCCCCAGATCCCTCCGCCGGCGTTTGGCCGGAAGCGCCGCCGGCCCCGGCCGCCCCGCTCGACAGCGGTGACATCGGCGCCCGCGCCAGCGATGCGCGCGCCTTGCCCGCCAACGACGATCAGCAATCGATCGGCCAAATCTTGCAGGCGCTGCAAAACCGCCCGGCCCGCACGTCCCATTTCGTCGCCGCGGTGTTCTCGACCGCCTGGATCGTCGCGTGCGTAGCGCTGTCCTGGGCTTATCTCGCCGAACTCAACACGGCGCTGGGCTCCGGCCATTCGCCGGCGACGACCCTGATCGGGCTGGGCGCCGCCGCGCTCCTGCCCATCATTTTCTTTTTCGGCGTGGCCCACATGGCCTGGCGCGCGCAGGAATTGCGCCTGGTCGCGCAGTCGATGGCAAAAGTCGCGATGCGGCTCGCCGAGCCGGAAGGCGTGGCACGCGATTCCATCGTGACTGTCGGCCAGGCGATCCGCCGCGAAGTCGCGGCGATGGGCGATGGCGTCGAGCGCGCGCTCGCCCGCGCCAGCGAACTCGAAGCGCTGGTGCGCAACGAGGTCGCCGCCCTCGAACACGCCTACAGCGACAACGAAGTCCGTATCCGCGGGCTTCTGCAGGACCTCACCAATCAGCGCGATACGCTGGTCGGGCAGGCGGAGCAGGTCCGTTCCGCCATCAACAACGTTCATATCGATCTGACCCAGGATCTTTCGACCATCAGCGATCTCGTCGGCCAGCAGGTCAACGAGGCGGCCGAGCGGATCACGAGTTCGCTGGCCGAAAAAGGCGAGACCATCACCACGACGCTGAACCAGATCGGCGACGGCATGATCCAGCAATTGAGCGTGCGCGGCGAGGATCTCATCGTTCGGCTGGAGACAGCGAGCGATGACACGGCGCGCGCACTTTCCACCGCCAGCGACCAGCTCACCGCCAGCCTGAACTTCAAGACCGATCACATCGGCGAGGAATTCGCCGAAATCGCGCGCGGCCTGGAAAGCATGATGACGTCGCGGCTCGACGGCGTGACCGACAGCTTCTCGGAAAAATCGCTGGCGATCGTCGACATGATGGTCGGCCGCTCGCAGGAACTCACCGATGCCATCGTCAATACGTCGAGCCAGCTGGCCGAATCGATCGCTACCAGCGCCGAAGAGGTTAACTCCACGCTCAAGACCTCGGGCGAATCGCTCATTCTCGACCTCAATCTGCGCGGCGGCGACGTGGCGAAGAAGTTCGAGGCCGCCGGCAATCGCGTCACCGAATCGCTGATTTCGCGCACCACCAAGATGACCGACGCCATGCAGGAAAGCGCGGATCAGGTCGCCGAAATCGTCGCCACGCGCGGCGAAGAGGTCAAGCAGATGCTGGCAACGCGGCTTGCCGCGTTCGAGCAGATGTTCGACACCTCCGGCGCGCAGCTCGGCGAAAAGATTTCCCGCGATTCGGCGACACTCGCTAATCTCATCACCCGGCATCTCGCCGAATTCGACCGCACGGTGAAGACCTACGGCTCGGAATTGGTAGAACGGCTCGGCGCGCGCACCCAGGACGTATCCGAATCGATGCGGAATTACGTCGATTCGTTCGACAATCGCGTAACCGCCAAGGCGACCGAGGTCACCACCGGGCTCGATCAGCGTCTTGCCCAGTTCCAGCAAACGCTCGACAGCCGCACGCAGACGCTCACCGAAGCGCTCTCGACCCGCGTCCTGGACATTGCCAGGACGTTGACCGAAGGCGGCCGCGAAGTCGCCGCCGCAGTCGACAAGCGCGTCACCGACGTCAACAGCACGCTCGACACCCGCATCGGCCAGATGGAAGAGCTGCTGGTCGGTCGCTCCGAGGCCGTCACCCAGCAGATCGAGGTGCGCAGCCGCGCCGCCGCCAATCTTCTGAACGCGCGGATGGAAGAGCTCGCGGATTCGATCAAGACCAATTCCGGCAGCGCCGAGCAGGCACTCGGCCAACTGGCCGCCAAGACCATCGACTCGCTCAGCAAGACCGCGACGGCGAGCCTGACGGCGACGGAGGCGCTCAATCGCAGCGCCGCCGACGCGACCGCCTCGCTCAATCGCAGCGCCGCCGAGGCGACCGCGTCGCTCAATCGCAGCGCCGGTGCGCTCAGCAACACCATCACCAAGACGACAGAATCCGCCGCCGACCAGATCGCGCGCAGCGCTGCCGAAGCCGAACGCACCCTCCTGGGAACCGGCGCCGCGGTTGCCCGCAACGTCACCGGCAGCGTCAACGAAATCACCAATACGGCCTCGCAGCGCGTCGACGAGATGACGCGGCTGCTCGACGAAAAGTCCAACGGGCTGCTCGCCGCGCTCACCGGCAAGGGCCAGGAATTCGCCGGCGAAGTCAGCCGCATCACCGATCAGGCGGTGAAGTCGATCGAAGCAAAGAGCTTCGTCTTCACCCAGACGATGATGGACAACAGCGAGGAGATCGCGCGGCTGATCAACGACGCGAGCCAGACCGCAACCAGCGCCATGACGCGCACGCTCGGCCAGTTGCAGGAAGGCACCCAGAGCGTCACCGATGCGGCGAAGCTGACCATCGGACGCAGTCTCGAAGAGCTGCAGGCCGCGACCCGGTCGACGATCGAGGAATCGAAGCAGACTGCTTCGGCGACGGTCGCCGACATGATGGAAACCAACAGCATGTTGCGCTCGGACACCACCGCCTTGTTCGAGCGCCTGCGCGAAGCCAACATCCTGCTGCAAGAGGTGCTGAGCGGCGCGCACGAGAACATGAGCTCGCTCGAACGAACGATGGTGACGCGGGTTTCCGAATTCGTCGCCGCCATGAACGATCTCAGCGTCAAGAGCGATACCAGCGCCGGCTTGGTGGAGCGCCATCTCGGCACGTTCAACAGCGTGACCGGCAGGACGCTGCGCGAGCTCACCGAGATCGCCGCCCAGTTCAACTCGCAGGGCCGTTCGCTCGCCGAAGCGGTCGAGCTCCTGGACCTGAGCAACCGGCGCACCGAGGAATCGATCGCGCACCGGCACGCCAATATCGAGGCGCTGGTCGCGACGCTGGACACACGCTCGGAGGATTTTGCCCAGCGACTGCAACGCTTCGCCGGGCTGCTCGATGAGTCGCTTGACGCGGCGACCACGCGGGCGCGGCAAATCGCCGGCATCATCGCCGAAACCAGTAACGACAGCGTGCGCACCATCGAACAGCAGTTCGAGCTGGTCCGCACGACCTCGGAAGAGGAGCGCAAGCGCACAAGCGAGAGCCTCAACGCTGTTTATGATGACGCCGCAACGCAAGCACATTCCATGTTCGCTCAGTCGGCCGAGCGGTTCACCGAGATCATGCAGGGAATGAAGCAAATGGCCGCCGAAATGCAGCGCGAGCTGGAGACGACGCGGGCCGAACTGCGCCGCGGCATCTTCGAACTGCCGCAGGAGACCGCCGACAGCGCCGCGCAGATGCGGCGCGTGATTGTCGATCAGATCGAGGCGCTGGCTGAGCTCAATCGCATCGTCGCCCGCCATGGACGCTCGCTCGATACGGGCGCGGAGCCGCCGCGGCGCGAGCCCGAGCCGGCGCACGTGGCAAGCGGCGGACGCGCGCAGCCGCGGCCTCCACGCGGCGACATCACCGCCGGCTCCCACCCCGGGGCGCGCGGCGACATTACCGGCGCCCCGCCGCGCCGGCCCGAGCCGGCACCGCAAAACGGCGACGGCCGCAACGGCGGCTGGCTCAGCGAGCTGTTGACCCGCGCGTCGCGCGAGGAAAGCCCGTCGATCGCGCCGGCGCCGCGCGGCGAGCAGCGCACCCAGCGCGGCAGCGCGGAATCATCGCTGGATTCGCTCGCGGTCGACGTCGCACGCATGGTCGACCACGACGCGACCGCCGACGTTTGGGAACGTTACAAGCGCGGCGAGCGTGGCGTGTTCACAAAGCGCCTCTACACGTCACAGGGCCAGAAGGCTTTCGACGAAATTCGCCGCAAATATCGCTCCGACCCCGAATTCCGGCAGACGGTCGAACAATACATCCACGAGTTCGAGCGGCTGCTGGAAGACGTATCGCGCGGCGACCGCGGCGCGGCCGTGGTTCGCAATTACCTGACCTCGGACACCGGCAAGGTCTATACCCTGTTGGCGCACGCCGCCGGACGGTTCGACCAGTAACGCAACCGTCCGCCGGCGTGCGGTCACGCCACGGGGAGGCCCTCACGACGGCCTTGCTCGCCGAGCGATTGCGGCAGTACCGTCATCGCATGGAAGCCGCAGTTTCCCTGCCTACCGCCGCCGACGTCGACGCGGCCGCGCGCCGGCTTGCCGGTGTCGCACTGCGCACGCCGCTGCTCACGTCCGCCGCGCTCGATGCGCTGACCGGCGGACGGGTGTTTCTGAAAGCCGAGACGCTTCAGCACACCGGCTCTTTCAAATTCCGCGGCGCCTATAACCGGCTGGCAACGATTCCGCTCAGCGAGCGTGCCGGCGGAGTCGTCGCATTCTCATCCGGCAATCACGCCCAGGGCGTGGCCGCGGCAGCGCGGCTTCTCGGCATGCCGTGCGTCATTGTGATGCCGCATGACGCGCCCCGCGCCAAGCGCGAGCGCACCGCGGCCCTTGGCGCCGAGATCGTGCTTTACGATCGCGGGCGCGACGATCGCGAGGCGATCGCGGGCGAGATCGCGGCGCGCCGCGGCGCCGTGTTGGTGCCGCCCTACGACGACGCGCTGATCATCGCCGGGCAAGGCACCGCCGGCTTGGAAATCGTCGAGGATTTGAGCGTGCTTGGCCTCAAGCCCGATATCGTGGTCGTGACCGCATCGGGCGGCGGGCTTACCGCCGGCATCGCGCTCGCGATCAGCGCGCGCGTGCCGACGGTCAAACTCTATACGGCCGAGCCGCAGGGTTTCGACGATCATGCCCGCTCGTTTCGCAGCGGCGAGCGCGAGCAGAACGCCGAGCTGAGCGGGACGATTTGCGATTCGCTGATGGCGCGCATGCCCGGCAAGCTCACCTTCGCCATCAACCGGTCGCTGGTCGGCGCCGGCGTGGTGGCGAGCGATGCCGAAGTCGCCGGCGCGGTCGCGTTCGCATTTTCCGAATTGAAGCTCGTGGTCGAGCCGGGTGGCGCCGTCGCACTGGCCGCGCTGATGACCGGCAAGGTGGACGTCGCCGGCAAAATTGCCGTGGCCGTCCTGTCTGGCGGCAATGTCGACCCGGAACTGTTCTCCCGGCTGGTCGCCTAGCAAAGCAATTCCCGTCGCCGCGCAAACGACGAAATCCATTTCAACTAACGCGCTACGCAAATGCCCTTTCCCGCTTGCGCGGGCCGACAAAGTCTAGGCGCCGGCTCCAGGCAGGAAGCAACGGATCTGTGTTGCCCCATCCGCATCTATATAGGGCCACACCACCGCCGGCCCGAAACGATTTGGTTCGGTCACCAGTGCGGCTTCGGGCACGGGAATCCATTCCCCGTGCAGACGGACGCGATAGCGACCGTCCTGCGTGTCCCAATCAACGTCTTCGACTTTCAATCCGTCGGCGAAAGAGCAGCACAAGCCCTTACCGCTTGCGAGCTGATCGAACCACGCGTGAAGTGGTTCATTGGCGTAGCGGCCGTCATCAC
>CAYVPC010000171.1:0-8074 GCA_964453555.1 uncultured Hyphomicrobiales bacterium
GCGAGATGATGGCGGCGCAGCTCAAAGAAACCACCATGGACCCGAAGAAGCGCACGCTTCTTCGGGTGGTGCTCCGTGCCGACGCACAGAAGGACACCGAGAAATCGGTCGAGCGGCTGATGGGCACCAAGCCCGAGGCGCGCTTCGAGTTCATCCAGGAGCGCGCCGAATTCGCCGGCGAGGATTTGCTGGACGTTTGATCCTGCCTCGTCATTGTGAGGAACGTAGCGACGAAGCAATCCAATCCGAGCACCGCACAACTGGATTTGCTTCGCTTCGCTCGCAATGACGAGCTTACCCCTCCAGCCACTCCGCCAGCGCCTGGTTCACGGCTTCCGGCCGTTCCAGCGTCGAGAGATGCCCGCAATCCGCAATGACGACAAGGCGGGCGCCGCGAATGCCGCCGGCGATTTCCTCGGCAAGCTTCGGCGGCGTCAGCTGATCCGCATCGCCCACCAGGACCAGCGTCGGACAGGCAATCGTCGAAAGCCCGGGTCGCGCGTCGGCGCGGGTCATGATCGCCTGCGTCTCGCGGAGGAATGCTTCCGGTCCGGTTTCCTCGGCCATGGCGCGGACAATATTTTTCAGCGCCGCATCGCCGAGACGGTCGCGGTGGACGAAGACCGGAAACAGGCGGTCGAGGATTTCGGCAAAGCGGCCGGTTTTGGCGAGTTCGATCAGCGGCAGCCGGCTCGCGGTCTGCGCCGGCACTTCGGCGCCGACCCGGGAATCGAGCACCGCGAGCTTCGCCACCCGTTGCGGCGCCTGGCGCACGATCTCGAATGCGATGTAGCCGCCCAGCGAAAAGCCGGCGAGCGCGAAGCGCGGCGGCGCCGCGGCGAGAATGCGGCGCGCGATCGCCTCGATCGAGTCATCGCGGGTGTGATCCGCCACGGTGACCGGGCCGAACCGCCACAGCGCCGGAATCTGCTTGGCGAAAAGCCGCGCCGTGCAGAGCAGCCCGGGAACCAGCACGACCGGCAAACCGTTCGACGAAATCGCTGACATGCTTCCCCTTTGAGCGGCGGCGGTGCCCCCGCGACTGGAAAAATGCAGGAATCCTTTTAACTTACAACGAAGCGGCTGGTTGACTTTGCCCGGTTCGAACCTATGTTGCGGGCACGTAAACTGCGGTGGATTCGATGTTTCGATGCATTATTCACCGTTCCATCCATAGGGTCCCACGCCCGGCGCGGGCCCCGATCTGAGGGTTCATGTCGTTCTCGCATCTCGGTTTATCCGAAAAAGTTATCTCCGCCGTCGCGGCGGCCGGTTACAAGACCCCCACCCCCATCCAAGATCAAGCCATTCCGCACGTGCTCGCCCGTCGCGACGTGCTCGGCATCGCGCAGACCGGCACCGGCAAGACGGCGGCCTTCGTGCTGCCGATGCTAACCATGCTGGAGCAGGGCCGCGCCCGCGCGCGCATGCCGCGCACGCTCATCCTAGAACCGACGCGCGAACTCGCGGCTCAGGTAGAGGAAAGTTTCGTCAAATACGGCGTCAATCACAAGCTCAACGTCGCGCTCATCATCGGCGGCGTCTCGTTCGACGACCAGGACAACAAGCTGATGCGCGGCGTCGACGTGCTGATCGCGACACCGGGCCGCCTGCTCGACCATCACGAGCGCGGACGACTGTTGCTCAGCGGCGTCGAGCTCCTCGTCATCGACGAAGCCGACCGCATGCTCGACATGGGCTTCATTCCCGACATCGAGCGCATCTGCAAGCTTGTCCCCTTCACCCGCCAGACCCTGTTCTTCACCGCCACCATGCCGCCGGAGATCCGGCGTATCACCGAACAGTTTCTCAGCAATCCGGTCCGTGTCGAGGTTTCCCGTCCGGCGACCACGGTGGCCACCACCGCGCAACTGGTGGCCAAGTCCGCGCGCGATCCGCACGAGAAGCGCGACACCCTGCGCCGCCTGATCCGCTCGGCCGAAGGCTTGAAGAACGCCATCGTCTTCTGCAACCGCAAGCGCGACGTCGCCACGCTGCATCGCTCGCTCATTCGCCACGGCTTCTCGGTTCAGGCGCTGCATGGGGACATGGACCAGTCGGCGCGGACCGCGGCGCTCGAACAGTTCCGCAAAGGCGAGGTGACGCTGCTGGTCGCTTCCGACGTTGCCGCGCGCGGCCTCGATATTCCCGACGTGAGCCACATCTATAATTTCGACGTACCCCATCATCCCGACGATTACGTGCACCGGATCGGCCGCACCGGCCGCGCCGGGCGAACCGGCACCGCTATCACTCTGGTGGCGGGAGGCGACGATGCGAAAGCGGTCGCCGCCATCGAAAAACTGATCGGCCAGCCCATTCCATGGATGAACGGGCAGCCGCCTGAAGCAGCCGCGGCGCCGCGTCCGAGCGCACCGGTGCAGCGGGAGCGGCCGCGTCACGGACGCAAGCCGCAGCGGCCGGCACAGCCTCAGCGGCCGGCGCAACCTCGCGCCGAAGACGGCGGCGACACATCGCATTTGCCGGCATTCCTGCTGCGGCCGGTGACGCTGAAGGCTTAGCCGCCGGCATTTTGTCGCCGGCGCCGCGGCTACCCGTTTACCGGTCCTTCACAGCTTTCTCCTAAGTTTTTTCCGCGATTCACGGTGGCCGCTGGCGCTGCCGAAATTCCAGATTTTTTTGCACGATTGGAGTTGAAGACATGGCCGTGCCCAGCGACGAGCACGAACGCACCATCGCCTTCGCCGAGATAGCACTCCAACAAATGCGGGCCCTGCGCCAGCCCGCTTTGCCGCGAAACTTCGAAGTCTGGTACCAATACGCCACCGGCTACAGCCCCGAACTCAATCGCTCGATCAACGAGACGCTGGCGCAAAAAGGCTCGCTCAACGCCGACGACATCGACCAGATTTACAAAATCTATCTTTCGCCCAATCGCCTGAGCGACCGCATCGACTCGGTCGGCTCGCGCATGATGACCGAGATCAAGCAGGTGCTCGACATGATCGACACCGCGGCCGGCTCGGCGACGAGCTATTCGGCCAGTCTCGCCGACGCCAGCGAGAAACTGCAGGGCGCCAACGACGGCGATTCCTTACGCGCCGTTATCGAGCGCCTGGTGTCGGGCGCCAAGGAGATGGAAACCAACAACAAAAAACTGGAGGCGCGGTTGTCGGCGTCGCGGCAGGAGATCGAGCAGCTTCAGCAAAACCTCGAGGTGGTGCGGACCGAAAGCCTGACCGACCCGCTGACCACGCTCGCCAACCGCAAGTTTTTCGACAGCGAACTCGCCAAGGCGATCGCCGAAGGCAAGCAGGGCGGCGAGCCACTGTCGCTGCTCATGTGCGACGTCGATCATTTCAAGTCGTTCAACGACAAATACGGCCATGTCACCGGCGACCAGGTGCTCCGCCTTGTCGCCATGGCGGTGAAGCAGAACGTCAAGGGTCAGGATATCGCGGCGCGTTACGGCGGCGAGGAATTCGCCGTGGCGCTGCCGAAGACGGCGCTCCGCTCCGCCACCACCGTTGCCGATCAGATCCGGCGCGCGGTCATGACCAAGGAACTGATGAAGCGTTCAAGCGGCGAAAAACTCGGGCGGGTGACGATTTCCATCGGGGTCGCGCTATCGCGCGCCGACGATACGCCGCAATCGCTGATCGAGCGCGCCGACGCTTGCCTCTACGCCGCCAAGCATCACGGACGCAACCGGGTGATTTCCGAACTCGATCCCGAAGCGGCCGGCGCCGGCAAGCCCGCGGCGAAGGTAGCCTGAACGCCTACTCCTTCAGCGCCCATGCTCACGCCCAAGCGTCAAGACATGACGAAGTGGCCGGGAGACTGTGCTGATCCAGAGCGGCCCGTCGGAAGATTTGTGACGCTGTGCGAGCCGCGGCCGCAAAAATTTCTTTTTTTATTTGAGGCATTTGACTTCCGCCGCGTGCAGTCACTAGCTTTGCCTTGCGCGCCTGATTTGCGGTGCGCCGCGGATTTGATGGAGCAGCTTGCGCCGCGTCAACAATGCTAAAGCGCCACGAAACGTTTCGTGGGCTCCAACCCTGGAGGCTGCTATGGCGTTTCGATTTTGGTGCGATCCGACTTCCCATCATCGCGAAATCTCCTGCCGGCACACCCGAACTGCAACAGGCGCGTGTAGCACGCGCCGCCCATAAGCGTTTCGGGACCGTCCACTCGTCACAATGCGGCCTGACCGGCAGCAGGAGATTTTATGTCCGACAATTACATCATCGAGATCAGGCCGCCGTCCGCCGGCGTCGCACTGCAGGCGGGAATCGTGGTGCGCGACGGCCGGCGCTTTCAGTTTTTTGCCGCCGCACGCGCCTTCGACGCCCTCGAAGGCCGCTACTTCAACAGCCTGAAGAAGGCCGAAGAAGCGGCGCTCAACCGCATTGCCGAAATCGCGGCAAGAAAAAGCACCGCCGCGAGCATACTGTCCGCTCATCCATCCGCAAGCCGATCGCTCGGCTGACATGACGCAGACGATGGCGATCGCAGCAACGATCGCGCAAACCGCTTCTCCCGCCGCATGCTGCTCGCCGGCTCGCTCGGCGCCGCAACCTCGCTCGGCGCGTTCGGCGCGGCGCGGGCGTTTACGCCCAACGGCGCCGAAAGCCTGCTGCGCGCGCTGGGCGATGCTCCGATCTGCCATACCGCTGCTGCCGCCGAGCCGCTCGCCGGCCCTCCCCGGCACCTCGACCTTGCCTGGAACGCAACCGCCATCTGCACGGCATCGGCGCCGATCGCCAAGGAGCGCGGGATTTTTGCCAAGCACAATCTCGACGTCGACTTCGTCAATTTCGGCGGTTCGACCGAGCAGTTGCTGGAAGCGATCGCAACCGGCAAGGCCGACGCCGGCATCGGCATGGCGCTGCGCTGGCTCAAGCCGCTCGAACAGGGTTTCGACGTTCGCCTCACCGCGGGCATCCACGGCGGCTGCCTCAGATTGCTCGGCTCGAAATCCGCCGGGATCGACAGCGTGGCGTCGCTGCGCGGCAAAACCATCGCCATCAGCGACCAGGCGAGCCCGGCGAAGAACTTTTTCTCCATATTGTTGACGAAACAGGGGCTCGATCCAGAGAAGGACATCGAGTGGGCAGTATCCGGCCGATCTCATCGCGCTCGCGGTGGACAAGGGCGAGGCTCACGCCTTGGCCGACAACGATCCGCGGACCTATCTGTGGCTCAAGGATGGCAAGCTCAACGAGGTAGCGACCAATCTGTCGGGCGAACTCGCGACGCGCACCTGCTGCGTGCTTGCCGTTCGCGGCGGCCTCATTCGCGAGGATCGTGCCGTGGCGACAGCGCTGACCCAGGCCGTGCTCGAGGCGGGCGAACGCGTCGCCCACGAGCCGGCCGACGCCGCCGCCGTCTTCTCGGGCTATGGCGGCAAGGGATCGGTGGAGGACCTCACCGCCATGCTCAAGAGCCAGACGCACCACGATCACCCGATCGGCGATCAGCTGAAGAAGCAGATCGCGCTCTACATCGACGAGCTCAAGCTCGTGAACGTGATCAAGCGCAGCACCGATGCGACAAAATTCGCCGATCGCGTTTACGCGGACGTGCTCAGCTAAAGCGCGCAAGAAGACGAAGTCATGAGTAGCCACAGCATCGAGGACGCGACGCGCCCCGCCGCCGTTGCGGCTTCGCCAGGCCTTGTGGCGCACGGCCGCGCCTGGACAGGGGGCGCAGCCGCCACTATCGCCTTTCTCGCTGCCGCCCTCCTGACGACTGTCTGGCCGGACAAGTCGGAAAGCGATTTCGACTACACGGGAAACTTCGCCATCGTTCTGGCGGGCGTCGCCGGCGCGCTTGCGCTTGCGACGGTTGCGAGCCTGCGCTTTGCCGCGTTGGCCCGCGTGCAGCGCGCGGCGCCGTGGCTCATCGTCTTGGCCGTGTTGATCGCCGTCCGGGAGGCGGTAACCGCCAAGCTCGGCCTGCTGCCGATGCCGTTTTTCCCGCCGCCGCAGGCGATCCTGGGCGTTATCATCGACGATTGGCAGCGTCTGGGCGAAGGCGTCATCGCCTCGCTCAAACTGCTCGCCCGCGGTTATGCGTCGGGCGCCGCGGCCGGCTTCGTCGTCGGCGTCGCGATTGGATGGTCGCGCGCCGCCGGCTATTGGATTCATCCGGTGCTTCGCCTGATCGGGCCGCTGCCGGCCACAGCGTGGCTGCCGCTCGCTTTCTTTGCGTTTCCGTCAAGCCTGAGCGCGAGCACGTTTCTAATCGCGCTGGCCACCGGATTTCCCGTTGCGGTCCTGACCTGGTCGGGCATCGCCGGCGTCAGTAGTGCCTATTACGACGTGGCGCGCACGCTCGGCGCGAGCCGCTGGTTTCTCGTACTCAAAGTGGCGATCCCCGCTGCGCTGCCTCACGTCTTCGTCAGCTTGTTCATGGGCCTCGGCAACTCGTTCGCCGTCGTCGTCGCCGAGATGCTCGGCGTCAAGGCGGGGCTCGGCTGGTATCTGCAATGGGCGCAGGGCTGGGCGGCTTACGCCAACATGTATGCGGCGCTGCTAATCATGGCGCTGGTATGCTCCGGCCTGATCACGCTCCTGTTCCGGCTGCGCGACCGCTTCCTGTCGTGGCAAAAGGGACTGGTCCGATGGTGACGGCGGCGGCGTTGCGGCCGGAAACAGACGCGGAAGCCGCCTCGAGCGGCGCCGCGCTCGACGTGATCGACGTTAGCCATGGCTTTACGCTGCATGGGCATCCGCTACCGGTATTGGAGTATGTCAGCCTCGAAGCCTCGCCCGGCGAGTTCATCGCCCTGCTCGGCCCGAGCGGCTGCGGTAAGTCGACGCTGCTGCGGATCGTGGCCGGGCTCGACGAAGCGCGCTCCGGGCGGCTGCTCGTCGACGGCAAGCCGATCAGCGGGCCGGACCCGTCGCGCGTCGTCGTGTTCCAGGATCCAACGCTTTATCCGTGGCGCACCGTGCGCAGCAACGTCGCACTTGGGCTCGAAGCGCAGGGCCTGCTGCGCAGCCACGGCGCGCGAGTCGATCAGGCCCTGCAGCTCGTCGGACTTTCGCAATTCGCCGGTGCCTATCCGCACCAATTGTCCGGTGGCATGGCGCAGCGGACCGCGCTGGCGCGCGCGCTTGTCAACAAGCCGCGCCTTCTTATCCTGGATGAGCCTGGGCAAGCTCGATTCGCTGACGCGCATCGCGATGCAAGCCGAGCTCGTATCGCTATGGCGGCGCGCCGGCTTCACGGCGCTGCTGGTGACCCACGACGTGGAAGAGGCGCTATTTCTGGCAAGACGGGTGCTCGTGCTCAGCGAGCGGCCGGCCCGCGTCAAAGCCGAGGTGGTCAACGACCTACCGTATCCGCGCCACCGCGGCGATCCGCGGCTGGCGGAATTGCGGCACGAAGTACTCAGGCAGCTCGGGCTAGACGCGAGCTGGTGACGTTTAGGGCGAGCGCCGCGCTGAGTAAAAATACGCGCCGACCTATTTGGCGAGCGCTTCGACCGTCACCGGCGCCAAAACGCCCGCATAGTTGCTGGCCACATCCGCCAGCGCCACGGTCTCGAAATACTGGACGCGCGGGGGATTCCCGTAGCGCTCGATGATTCCCTGGCGCCACGGCCCTGTGTAGAACCGCTCCGCCGACGCGCGATCCTTCCACATATAAACGCCGCCGGCGACGCGGCCGTCGGCCGAGCAGATAAATTGTTTGCGCACGAAGCCCGGGATCGGCATGAAGTCCGGCGCGATCTTCGTGAAATGCGCCCGGCACTCCTCAAGGCCGATGGAGGGCGGCAGATCGTAAAGAACGATGGCCGTGATCATGGGCGCGCTGCCCGGCTCAATCAATTGGCGCCGGCACCGATACTATCCGGCCGCGCCGGCTCGATCTGCACGGATTCACCGCAGCCGCAGGCCGCGGTCTGGTTCGGATTGTTGAAGGTGAACTGCGCCGAGAGCTTGTCGACCTTGTAGTCCATCTCGGTGCCGAGCAGAAACAGCACGGCCTTGGGATCGATCAGTATGCGCACGCCGCGCTCCTCGATCACCTCGTCGAGCGGATTGAGGGTTTCGGCATATTCCATGAAGTAGCTCATGCCGGCGCAGCCGCCGTTCTTGACGCC
>CAYVPC010000172.1:0-8000 GCA_964453555.1 uncultured Hyphomicrobiales bacterium
GGGATGAACGGCATCAGCGTCAAGTGGATATAGACCGCGTGATGGCGCGGCAGATCGTTGCCCATCTGCCGTATCGCCTCGAAATACGGCAGACCCTCGATGTCGCCGACCGTGCCGCCGATCTCGCACAACACGAAGTCGAAATCGTCGTTGCCGTCGCGGATGAAATCCTTGATCGCGTTGGTAACGTGCGGAATGACCTGGATGGTGGCGCCGAGATAATCGCCGCGGCGCTCCTTGTTGAGGATGTCCTGATAGATGCGCCCGGTGGTGATGTTATCCATTCGCGTCGCCGGCCGGCCGGTGAAACGCTCGTAATGGCCGAGGTCGAGATCGGTCTCCGCGCCGTCGTCGGTGACGAATACCTCGCCGTGCTGATAGGGCGACATCGTGCCCGGGTCGACATTGAGGTAGGGGTCGAGCTTGCGCAGGCGGACTTTATAGCCGCGCGCCTGCAACAGCGCGCCGAGCGCCGCGGACGCGAGACCCTTGCCCAGTGAGGAAACCACGCCGCCGGTGATGAAAATGTACCGCGCCATGGGACTTAACCTCTAATCCCGATCGCTCGATTCGACGAGCGATATTCCGGAATTGCTGCCGCGCAGCGCTCAAAAAATCTGTGAAAAACCGAGCAGTTGCAGATGACTTCGGCCGAATCCTCAAGTCGTGCGGAAGGGGGCCCCGCTGCCGTTTTGTCAGGAGCCGGGGCCGTTCCTTGCGCCATGGGTCTTGCGCCTATTTGGACTGCGGGACTTGCGGTTCGCTGGGCGCCGGGCTCGGCGCCGGCGGATCGCGAAGCTTATCGAGCACGCCGTGACCGGTGTCGCTTAACGGTGCTTGCGGAGTGGTGCCGGAGGGCTGGGTGGCCGGCGCGACGCCGGTATTGATGATCGAAGCGGGATGACGGCCCAATCCGGCGAGCCACGACAAAGCGAGGCTTGTGACGAAGAACCCGATAGCGAGCGCGGCCGTTGTGCGGGTCAGGACATTGGCGGTGCCGCGGCCGGTCATGAAGCCGCTGGTCGAGCTCACAAGCCCACCACCCTCGGACTTCTGCAGCAGCACCACCGCGATCATGGCGATCACGATCATCAGGTGGACGGCGATAACGACAGTCAGCATCGATAGTTTCCGCTTGCGGCTTTGCCCGCCGCGCCCTCCATATAGGAAGCCGCGCGCGTCTCTACATGATCCGAAGCGGATTTTCCATGGCCGGTCACCCGGCCCTGCTTCGGTTCATGCCGCGGGAATCGACCCGACGATTTCACCCATAAATCCGCGCAATTGAGAGGAATTCCTCGGCTTTGAGGCTCGCGCCGCCGACCAGAGCGCCGTCGACTGCCTCGACCGCCAGCAGGTCCTTCGCATTCGCCGGATTGACAGAGCCGCCATAAAGAACGCGGATCGCCGCCCAGCGGGAACCGAGCCAGTCGCGGATGACGCGGTGCATCTCGCCGACATCGGACGACGTCGGGGTAAGCCCGGTGCCGATCGCCCAAACCGGTTCATAGGCAATGACGAAATCGGCAAGCTCGTCCGGGATCGAGCCGTCGAGTTGCGCGTGCACGACCGAAAGCGCCCGCCCAGCATCGCGTTCGGCGCGGGTCTCGCCGACGCAAACGATGGCGAGCAGGCCCGCGCGGTTTGCCGCCAGCGCCTTTTCCCGTACCACCTTATCCGTTTCGGCATGAAATCGCCGCCGCTCGGCATGACCGACGATGACCGCGGCGGCGCCGGCGTCTTTGAGCATTTCCGCCGAGATGTCTCCCGTATATGCGCCCGCGGCCAATGCGTGACAGTCTTGACCGCCGATAAGGACCCGCGATCCCCGCGCCGCCGCCGCAAAGTCTGCGATCAAAGTCGCCGGCGGGCAGACCATCAATTCGACCTTGGCAAGCCGTTCCGCGCCCGCGATGATTTTCTTTAATTCGTCGGCTGCGCCGCGCAGGCCATGCATTTTCCAGTTGCCTGCGACCAGGGGTCGGCGCGCCATAATCTTTGGTCTCTTGTCTTTAGTCCTGCGACAATGAGGCGTTAGCAGACGCCTTGCAGGCGGAAAAGAGGCGTTTTACTGGACGATTTGTTTGGGACTCCCGTCGGTTGCGGGCCATATTGCCGACCCCTATAGTGCGCCGCTTCCGGTTTGCGGCCGGATCGACGCCATCAAGCACAGGACATTATGCTTCATGCTTCGGGGTATTCGCAAAGCCTCTACCACTTGGCTCGGCCGCATCGTTCTCGGCGCGGTCATGGGGCTGCTGGCCGCCATTTTCGCCCTTTGGGGCATCAACGACATCTTCAGCGGCTTCGGCCGCTCGACGCTGGCCAAAATCGGCCACACGGAAATCTCGGTCGAGCAGTTCCGTAGCACCTACAACGAGCGTTTGCGGCAGGTCGAGCGCCAGCTCGGGCACCCGCTCCCGCCGGAGCAGGTCAAGGCCATCGGTCTCGACCGGCAGGTGCTCAGCACCATGGTCGCCGAGGCCGGCCTCGACCAGCGCGCGCAGCAAATGCGGCTCGGCCTTTCCGACGCCGAGATCGTGCGTCGGATTACGACGGAAAAGGCGTTTCTCGGCCCGACCGGCCGGTTCGATCGCGCGCAGTTCGAGCAGCTGCTGCGCCAGGCCGGCTACAGCGAGCAGCGTTTCATTTCCGAGCAACGACGGGTGACATTGCGCCAGCAACTCATCGGCTCGCTTTCCGGCGACCTGCCGGTGCCGAAGGCGTGGCTCGACGCCGTCAACCAGTTCCAAAATGAGGAGCGCAGCATCGAATATGTCGCGCTCGGCCCGGCGCAGGCCGGCGACATTCCACTGCCGACGCCGGAGGAACTGAACAAATATTTCGAAGTGCGAAAAATCCTGTTTCGCGCGCCGGAATACCGCAAGATCGTGGTTGTGTCGGAGACACCGGCGGAGATGGCCCGCTGGATGGAGATTTCAGAAGCGGACATCAAGGCCGCCTACGATCAGAACCGCAGCCGCTTCGTCAAACCGGAGCGCCGGCGGGTCGAGCAGATCATTTTCCCGAACATGGCGGAAGCGGAAGCCGCCGAAGCGCATCTCAAGAGCGGCTTGAGCTTTGCCGCGCTTGCCGCCGAGCGCGGGCTCAAGGAGCAGGACTACGACCTCGGCACCGTGACCAAGGCGGACATTATCGATCCGGCCGTCGCCGACGCCGCTTTCGCCCTCAAGGAGGGCGACGTCAGCGCGCCGGTGCAGGGGCGTTTCGGCGTTGTCATCGTCACCGTGCTCAAGGTCGAGTCGGAAGAAAACAAGACGCTCGCCGAACTCGCGCCGAAAATCCGCAGCGATCTCGCCGCCGAGCGCGCCAAGCGCGAAGTGCGCGACTTGCACGACAAGATCGAGGACGAGCGCGCCGGCGGCGCATCGCTGGAGCAAGTGGCGCAAAAGCTGAAGCTGACGGCGGCCACTTACGACGTGGATCATTCCGGCCTTGGCACCGATGGCAAGCCGGTCAGCAGCCTGCCGCACGCCGCGCAGGTGATCAGCGCCGCCTTTAATTCGGATATCGGCGTCGACAACGATCCGATCGATGCCGATGGCGGCTTTATCTGGTACAGCGTCACCGGTATCACGCCGGCGCGCGACCGCACGCTCGACGAGGTCAAAAGCGAAGTCGAAGCGCACTGGCGCGACGACCAGATCGCTTCGCGGCTCAGTGGGAAGGCGGCCGGAATCCTCGACAAAGTCAAAGCCGGCACGCCGCTCGAGGAGGTCGCCAAGGCCGAAGGCCTCAAGGTCGAAACCGCCGACAAGCTCAAGCGCCAGGTCGGCAGCACGACGGTGCCGGCGAAGATCATCGTGTCGGTATTTCACACCGCCAAAGGGTCGTTCGGCAGTTCCGAGGGCGCTGCGCCGAGCCAATGGATCGTGTTCCGCGTCACCGACGTGACCGATCCGAAGCCCGACGCGACTTCGGCCGACGCCAAAAATATCGAGGACCTGATCAAGCGCCAGGTCAGCGAAGATATCTTCGGGCAATACGTCAGCTCGGTCGAAGACGACCTCGGTACCACCGTCAATCCGGCGGCGCTGGAGCGGGCGCTCGGCAACAGCACGCCGGAAACCAACTGAACATGCAGATCGAGCCGTCGGGTGCAGCGTTCGCCGCGCGCTATGCCGCCGGCGAGCCGCAGGTGGTCTGGACGACGCTCGTCGCCGATCTGGAAACGCCGGTCTCCGCCTTTCTGAAAGTGACCAAAAGTTCCGCACCGATGAGCTTCCTGCTCGAGTCAGTCGAGGGCGGCGAAGTGCGCGGCCGTTATTCGATCATCGGGCTTGAGCCGGACGTCATTTTCCGCGCCCGCGGCGATCGCGCCGAAATCAATCGCGCACCGCGGAACGATCTCGCGGCGTTCGTGCCGGCGAATGCGCCGCCGCTTGGGGCGCTGCGCGCACTGATCGCCGAAAGCCGCATCGCGCTGCCGGATACCTTGCCGCCGATGGCAGCCGGAATCTTCGGCTATCTCGGCTATGGCATGGCGCGGCAGATGGAAGATGCGCTCGCCGCGCCCGGCCCCGACCCGATCGGCATTCCGGACGCGATCCTCGTGCGCCCTACCCTGGTGATCGCCTTCGACGCGGTCGAGGATACGATCACTGTGGTGACGCCGGTGCGTCCGCAAGCCGGCGTGACGGCGAAGGCGGCGCTCGATCGCGCGGTCGAACGCCTCGCCGCGATCGTCGCCGCGCTAGACCGGCCGCTCAATAAATCGGCGGCCGAGAGCGACACCGGGCCGCCCGACGGTGCGCCGCGATCCAACACCAGCCCGGAAGAATTCAAGCGCATGGTGCTGCGCGCCAAAGAGTATATTTTTGCCGGCGATATCTTTCAGGTGGTACTGTCGCAGCGTTTCGAAGCGCCATTCAAGCTGGCGCCGTTCGCGCTTTATCGCGCGCTGCGCCGGGTCAATCCCTCGCCTTATCTGTTCTTTCTCGATTTCGGCTCCTTCGCGGTCGCCGGCTCCAGCCCGGAAATCCTGGTCAAGGTGCGAAACGGCACAGTGACGATCCGCCCGATCGCCGGCACGCGGCCGCGCGGCGCAACTCCGCATGAGGACAAGGCGCTGGAAGCCGAGCTGCTGGCGGATCCGAAGGAGCGCGCCGAGCATCTGATGCTGCTCGACCTCGGCCGCAACGATGTCGGCCGCGTTGCCGAGATCGGCACCGTTGAAGTCACCGACCGGTTTTTCATCGAGCGCTACAGCCAGGTGATGCACATCGTCTCGAATGTGGAAGGCAAATTGCGCAACGATCGCGACCCGCTTGACGCGCTCGCCGCTGGTTTTCCCGCCGGCACGGTGTCCGGCGCGCCCAAGGTGCGCGCCATGCAGATCATCGACGAACTCGAGAAGGAAAAACGCGCGCTTTACGCCGGCTGCGTCGGCTATTTTTCCGCCGGCGCCGACATGGACACCTGCATCGTGCTGCGCACCGCCCTGATCAAGGACGGCGTCATGTATGTGCAGGCCGGCGCCGGCATCGTCGCCGACAGCGATCCGGACTTCGAGCAACGGGAATGCGTCAGCAAGGCGAAGGCGCTGTTCCGCGCGGCGGAGGAGGCAAGGCGCTTCGCCAGCGCCGGCAATAGGATTTAGCCGCGATGAGCGACGTTACCACCGGCGAGATCGTCTCCTTTTGGCGCAACGCTGGTCCGGACAAATGGTTCGAGAAGGACGAAGCGTTCGATCGCGCCGTCAGGTCGAAATTTCTGGCCGTGCATGAGGCGGCGGGCCGCGGCGAGCTTTCGGTATGGGAAGACGGCGCCGAAGGCGCGCTCGCGCTGGTCATTCTGCTTGATCAATTTCCACGCAACATGTTTCGCGGCAGCCCGCGTGCGTTTGCCACCGATCCGTTGGCGCGGGCGGTGGCGGCGCGCGCGATCGCGTGCGGCTTCGACCGGGCGACCGACGAAACCATGCGAATATTTTTCTACATGCCCTTCATGCACTCGGAAGCGCTCGCCGATCAGGATCGCTGCGTGGCGCTGTTCGCTGGGGCCGGGCACTCGGACTATGCGACGAGCCATCGCGACATCATCGCGAAGTTCGGACGCTTTCCGCACCGCAATCGCGTGCTGGGCCGCGACAGCACGCCGGCCGAGCAGGAGTTTCTCGCCGGCGGCGGCTTTGCCGGCTAGCGCGGCTGCGCTCGGCGACGGTTATTTTATCCGTGTCATGTTGCGGCCGCCGCAAATTCCGAGCGCGCAGCCTTCGACCCGCACTGTGTTGTGGTTGATTTCGAGCAGATGGCCCGGATAGGTGTGGCCATCATCGGTGTTGTAGAGGTATCCCGACCACTTGCCCGGTCCATCCGGCATCATGTTGTAAAGCACGTAGACGCCGAGCAGCGGCCGGCCGCGCTCGTTCGGGTCGGGATTGTGCTTGTCGGTCCACGGTTCGCCGGTGTCTGGATCGACCGGGGATTTGGTGGCGGCAACCGTTGCACAAAGCGCGTCCTGGCCGCATTTGGCGATGCGCACTTGCGCGCCGTCCTGCGCGAGCCACAGGCCTTTCGGATCGGCGTGCGCCGTTCCCATGCCGAGCAAGATGAATAGAACGACAGCGAAAAGACTATTGCGTCTGTCAATTTTCATAATACCCATGCTCCATGTTGTAGCGGCGCGCGGTGTTCGGGCAAAGCCCGAGATTTAATCGCACGCCTTATTCTTGCGGCAATGCGTCGGGAATGTGCCCGGACAAGCCTCGATTGCGATCCGGGAGAAAAATGCACATGCGGCGTATTTGTTCTGCACTTTGTCTCGCGCTGGCGCTCGCCGCATGGGCGCTGCCGGGCGCGGCGACCGCGCAGATCGCTTGCATCGGCAACGAATATCCGCCGCCTGAATTGCCGGTCTATGACCAGCCGCCGATTCCGGAACCCGGGTTCATCTGGGCGCCCGGCTATTGGGCCTGCGGCCCATACGGCTATTTCTGGGTTCCAGGCACCTGGGTGCTGCCGCCGGACGTCGGCTTGCTGTGGACGCCAGGCTATTGGGCCTGGGGCGACGGATTCTATCTGTGGATCGCCGGCTATTGGGCACTGCAGATCGGTTTTTACGGCGGCATCGATTACGGCTACGGCTATACCGGCTTCGGTTATGAGGGCGGGTATTGGGATAATGGGGTGTTCGCCTACAATCGTACCGTCAATAATTTCGGCCGCGTGAGGATTACCCATGTTTACGAGCGGGACGTCATCGTCGCGCCGGGTGCGACGCGCGTAAGCTTCAATGGCGGTTCCGGCGGAACGAAGGCGCGGCCGACGCCGGAACAGGAAGCGGCGGCGCACGAGCCGCACGTCGCCGCCAGTCCCGCGCAACTTAAGCACGAGCGAACGGCGAGCGAGGACAAGTCCCTGCTGGCGTCCGAAAATCACGGCCGGCCGTCGATCGCCGCGACCGCGAAGCCCGGCGAGTTCACCGGCAAAGGTGTCGTGGCGGCGCGAGATGAAAAAACGCCGGTCGTGCCGCGGGGAGAAAAACCCGCCGCGGTAACGCCGGGCAGCAATCCGCTGCCGCCGGGCAAAACCGCAACGCCGCCGAAGGAGCCCCCGAAAGAAGTGAATCGCGACGTGAAGCCGCCGGTGCCGCCGTCACCGCCGCATCCGGAGGTCAAGCCGCCGCCTCCGCACCCGGCATCGAGCGCGAAGCCGCCGCCCCCGCCCCCGCCGCACGTCGTTGCCGCGCCGAAGCCGCCACCTCCGCCGCCGCCGCATCCGGCGCCGCCACCCAAGCCGGATGAAAAGAAAAAGCCGCCGGGATGACCGGCGGCAGCATCAACGATCCGAACTGAACGCGGACGATCACTCGCCGTCGTTGTCGTCGTCGCCCTCCTCTGTCAGCCGCTCGACCGAAGCGACTTTTTCGCCCTCGGCGGTTGAGAACACGATCACGCCCTGGGTCGAGCGGCCGGCGATGCGGATGCCGTCGACCGGGCAGCGGATCAACTGTCCGCCGTCGGTGACCAGCATGATCTG
>CAYVPC010000173.1:0-7996 GCA_964453555.1 uncultured Hyphomicrobiales bacterium
AGCCCCGGGCCAGAAGGGGTAAGCAGCCAGTCCCGGGGCTTAAGGCTCAAGGCATTTGGGCGCGTTGGCGCCGAAGGCACAGCAGTACGTCAAACGCCCCGCATCATGGTCGTGTCGGCCTAGCTGCTATCCATAGCGTTGCGGCGCGGTTTTAGTCGCCGCCCTCAGAATCTGGCGGCCTCTCTGCCGCATCGTAGGTCTCTGAGCGCGCGATTTTCCGCCCATGTCATCTTGGTGCTGAAGCGCCCGCACCTGGCCAGCTACGCCTGCGCAGAATTACTATTTATCGTAGAGACATGCGCTACGCCCGTCTGGAAGACGGACATTTGCAATGCACGGACGGTACGGGATCTTCTTTTCTTGGTCGGGGGTTATTCTCAGAACATACGCGTCTTTTGCCGCAGTTGGTTTCTTTGTAGATTGGTCAGGGGGTTTCTCAGGGGTGCGCTGATCGCTTTGGGCGTATCCAATGGAGACGATTGCAAGAGTGACAAAAGCCGACGTCGCGGTGATGAATACTGAGCGCATGGCGCTCTCCTCGCAGTCCGCCTTCCCCGCAAATTTACTACAACTGAGCTGCCTCGTTACTCCAATCGCTTGCTGACCAGGCGTCTGATCCCGAGACACGGTGTGTTCAGTCGCATCAAGAGCGCAAGCAATTCGCGCGGCAAGTTTTGCGGGATTTCATAGCGCGCGCTCAGTTCTTGGCCGATTGCCAGGCGCACAGCGCGCCGCGCACCCACCTTCGTATAAGGCAGCCATTCCCGCTCATAGCTCGATCGGGGAACGTGATTTGTCATGGGCGCAATCCCTATTTGCGCCCCTCATGAGAAGCTAAGGAGGGAACGAGCAATTTGTTCCTAAGCGGACCATGGAACCCGGACGGATCATGCGTTCGGTGACGCCGAATAGCTATTTAATAGCTGGCCGGAGAGGGGTGCAGAACGGCGCCCGCCACCATGTCGATTGACTGCCGGAACATGTTTTACAATAATTGGATTGTCGGGGGAGAGTGCGGAGTATCGCCGCGATGGCACCTGTGAGCGATTATTTACAGTACGCTCAAGAGGTCACCCGATGGGCGTCCGAAGCAAAAACTGACAGCGAGCGGAAAGCCTTCATCGAAATGGCGAGGGCGTGGATGCAATGTGCGTCCACGGAACTCGCACAATCCAGCGACACCCGGGATAAATCCCAGACGCGCGAAAAATGAGCCTCTGCTGCTTCGGAAGATCGTATCCGGCCGATTTCGGCCGGGCGCTAACCAAGCACAAGCGCGTCGGGGCCGACCGCGCGGTGTAGTCTCGGCGGCGGCGCGGGCCGGCCTGTGCTTGCCCGGCGATGGCTTAAGCGGCACATGCGCGCGGCGGTGCTGACCGCAGTTAGCGCCGCCCAAAGAAATGATTGAAGTTTGTATCGGCTGCGCAGGTGCCGTTGGTGTTGTCGTCTAAGCAAAAGGTCGTCGCCGACGGACGACGAAGCTCGGCGCCGAGAACGGCGCCGAGACCGGCAGCCGCCAGGAACGCGATGACAAGGCATGTCAGCATTGACCGATAGGACATCGCTGTTCTCCCCTCGATAAAGCGCACTATCAACCTAACGCCGCGCGCAGTCCTACGAATGTGACCGCGGACACAGTTCTGCGGTTCATTTCGGCGACCGCTCGGCTCCCTTATCACCACGAAACGTCGCGTTCAGCATTCATTCAGCGGAGCCTCATCACCTTTGGGCCATTGAACAAGCCAAGCAAAGGCGCCGGAAATGAGTGATGCGAGTAAACAACGCGAAGCGCACAAACCCCTGGGCAAGCTGCTGGCCCTGGCCGTCCTCGTCGGAGCGTATGGCGTTGCCACGGCGGGAGTGTCCGGTCTGATGATAGCCGCGACTGATATGTCGGCAGAGGCCAAAGGCCACGGTGGTCACGGCGGGGCACACGGTGGCGGTCATGGTCACGGTGGCGTTCACGGTGGCGGCCACAGGGGCGGCCATTTCGCGGGCAGAGGTCGTGGACATTTCTGGCACGGCCGTTGGTGGGGCTATGGCGTAGGTTCCTGCTGGCGATGGACGCCGGCCGGATACATTTGGATTTGCGGCTGAGGCGAGACGCGCCGGCTAGCGCCGTTGTTGCAGCCTCCGCGAGCGGTCGGGATCACTCAGCTAAGCGAGTGATTACCTCATGGCGCGCCCGATGGACTTGCGTCGGGCCGACATCTGATCGAAGGGCGGCTTCGAGCCAAACTTGGGCCATCTGCAGAAAAATATCGCGCTCGCTGTCGGACTTGGCAGTCTTCGCCCAGTCCAGACATTCGTTCGCGAAGTCGCGAAATTCCTCCGACGACAAGACACGCTCCCCAATGGGGTATCTGTGTCCCGGTTCACATACAGCTATGCAATCACAACTCCAGAGTGATTTTGTGACGAAATCGCACAAGGTTTGTAGATTATCCACAGAGAAATCTGGGCCGCTTGCAAAAATGGGCGCCAGGCGCTGCTGCCGGCGGCATTTCACGTTCAATTTGGAGTTCGGCCGCACTGGCCGGGATGTTTTTGCTGATCTATTTTTGTTCACCGGCCAGCGCTAACTCGCCGCAAGCGCCTGCCCGTTGTGATCGCGCACGATGAAGCAGGCGCCCGTTTCCTCGACAGACCACAGCGGCGGGAAGCGGCGGGGCGTCCAATAGCGACATTGTTGTTAGGCGCAGCGAAGTGACGCTAAGGGCCATTAACGACCAAAGTGCGTCGCAGCAAACGGGGCCTACAGCGGCGGCCCTATTGCCCAGCAGGGGCCGGGTTGCCGGTCCCGAACACGATGACTTCCGCGCCGATTGGCGTGCGGTTGTAGAGATCGACGATGTCCTCGTTCGTCAGGCGGATACAGCCGGACGAGACGTTGGTGCCAATGGTCCAGGGTTCATTGGTGCCGTGGATGCGGTATAGCGTGTCCTTGTTGCCGGAATAAAGGTACATGGCGCGGGCGCCAAGTGGGTTTTCGGGACCGCCTTTCATTCCAAGACCTCCCGGCATTGCCACCATGTACTGTCTAAGCTCCGGCTTGCGAACCAACATTTCCGCAGGCGGGTACCAGTCGGGCCATTCCTGCTTGCTATGGACTGTCGCACGCCCGGACCAGACAAAGCCTTCCCTGCCGACGCCCACGCCATAGCGAATGGCCTGTCCGGCATCGTGGATGATGTAGAGAAAATGACTGGCCGGATCGATGATGATCGTTCCCGGCCGCTCGTGCGTCGGGTAGTCGACGACCTGGCGGGCGAAGGCGGGATTAGGCCCCCGCTGTTGGTCCCACGGCATCGTAAAAATGCCGGCACTGGTCGTCCCGCCTACGCAGGCGGCAAGTATCAGCAGCACAGCACACGTTAGACCCCGCACGACCCGCATTTGCCGGCGGGGAAAAACCCCGAGCCTGATTTTCATAAGGACATTCTAAACCAAAATGGGTCGGATGAATATCACGCCGGGGAGCAATGCGACTTTGCCCATTTGTAGATAATTGGGGGCGCCATCAATCACCTTGGCTGACTGGTTTCGTTCAAAATGCTCCACACAGTATCATCCGGACACCGCACGGGAAAAGCATCGAAAGGAGCGTTGTTAAATGGGGTGTCCGTGATCATCTTCGGCGTCACGATCATCTTCAAAGTTTTGTGGGCGTCGAATGAGTATCGACTCTCCGTTGTCCCGACCAATATCGATCCATCGGAATGGATGAGTTTCATTTCGCAGTTATCGATCTGCGCCTTACGATCAAACACGCAGCGGCCGACATCCTCGACTTCTCGTTGGACAGGGGTGCTTTCCGTCTTGTGCATTCTCAGGCCGAGAAAGTGGCCATCAGCGAAGCGAATCTCAAAGTGGTTGCGACAAGCAGCTATGACGTCCTGCGCAGTTACGGCCCTGTGACTTGGGAACGACCAAAAGCCGGGCGTGATGGGACTTTCGTTTAGCGGCGCCTGCGCCAGGGTCGATGTGCAGAAAAGTCCGGCCAGAACCGTAGGCAGTAACGCGCGAAGGCGTCTCCTCATCATTGCCCTCGATGTTGTGCGGCACTGAAACGGGAGGTTATGAAGTAGTGCTTCCTCGTCGGTCCTTCGAGTATAAGTTGGCGTGTGCCGGGCGTCACCGGGTGTCAGATGATATGACCGACGCAAGTATCGCTTCGCAACAAGCCGGCAATCGGTTGCCGCTCTGGCTCAAGCTCACCTACACTGGATTTATGGCGGTTCTGGTGCCCGTCTACTGGCACTATTACGGACCCACCAACTTTCTTTATTTTTGCGACCTCGCGCTGATTATTACGCTGATCGGCATCTCGATCGAGAGTCCGTTTCTTATATCCATGTGCGCGATAGGAATCCTGGCACCGCAGGCGTTTTGGGTTGCGGATTTCCTCGCAAACCTCGCTGGATTGTCGTTCCTCGGGATAACCGATTACATGTTCAACCACGACAACTCATTGTTCCTGCGCGCGCTATCGCTGTATCATGGCTTGTTGCCATTCTTGCTAGTCTATCTCGTCTGGGCGCTGGGATACGACCGCCGCGCATTGCCGGCGTGGACCGTTCTCGCTTGGTTGGTGCTGCCGGTGTGTTTCTTCTTCATGCCGCCACCTAATCCCAATCCCGGGCTGACACCGGTCAATATCAACTATGTTTGGGGTCTGAGCGATTCTGCTGCGCAGAACTGGGTTTCGCCTGCCGAATGGTTCATTGGGTTGATGATCGGATTGCCGTTCCTGCTGTACGTGCCCACCCATTTTCTGCTGCTGCGCTTCGCCCCGAAGCCGCTGCGCACTCTCGGTCCTCTCAGTCCTTCCAGAAATTCCTGAACCGATCAGGCGGCCGCTTCCTTTTCCGCGGCTGCGGCACGCTGCGCCTCCATCTTGCGTTGGTTGAACCCCATGGGCGGTAGTCGGCCCCACGGTGGCACGCTCGTCAAGCAACGCGATGCGTTGTGGGTAAACGCAGGCGTTGCACCTAAAGGCTGCTGAGCGGACTCAGAGGTGGCTCGTCGACTCACCTCGCAATCTACCGGCTGCGGCCTCACCGAGAGATCGGACAGTTGCGCATTTTCACAGACGGGCTGACTTCCGCTTTTTCCCGGAGCAGACATTCGCCGGCGCGATCGCGATGTCCGTTAAGGGCCAAAAGCAACAATTTCGGTAAGCGTTGACTTTCAGTCGACGAACTCAATGCCGTGTTCCGACGCGATACGTCTAAAATCGACCGCAGGATCCGAGTTCGCGCTGCCGCCCTGGACGTGCGGACTGGAAACCTGCTCGACGAATTCTTCGAAAATTCTGCCCGGCGAACAGATGAACAGGATGCGGCCATAACCCGGCCCAAGGCTCCTGAATTTGTGGATCGCGCCGCGCGGCCAGTAGACGCTCTCGCCAGCGCCAAGCGTGGTCTGTTTTCCGTCAATATAGCACTCGAATTTCCCATCGGTGACAAATGCGGCTTCGTCATAGCTCCAATGGCGGTGCAGCCCGCTGCCGGACTCGGCCGGCACTAATGCTTCCACCACCGTGTAGGCGCCCTGCGTGTCCTCGGCAGCCATCTTGGAATAGAACGTCATGCGCCCAATTCGCTTCACATTGCCTACATCGCGGGCGAATAGTTTGGCCTGAACGTCCATGTTGTATCCTCCACTTTGTGTTTGCCGCGTAGGTGCGATGAAGGACCTCCGCGGCCACTCTTGCGCCCATGCGCGGTGATAGTTCACGTCCGAGACCTTGCGACGGCCATCCCTAACGCCTTGCGCATTCTCCAATTTTGGATCGGAATTTCAGGAAGCGTTCCGGAGCGCTCGCGGGAGAAGCGCTTCCATTTCAGCGGCGGCATTGGCTGCGCCATCTACACCGATAAACTGAGCAGATATCCATTGAGCACGTGCACGGTAGCTGGGCGTGTTTAGAATGGATTCCACCGCCTGGCGCATGGCCTCCGCTGTCGCGTCCGGAGGAAGCGCACGTCCGACCCCCCATTCCTCTGCCGCCGCGCCATTGATCGGCTGATCTCCACCTAAACCAGGAATGACTACCATCGGAAGGCCGTGTTTCAGTGCACGCATGAACGTGCCGTGACCGCCGTGCGTCACGACAAGGTTGGCCCGCCGCATGAGGTCGTCATGATCGGCTGTCGCAAATACGACCACGTTGTCGCTAGGCTTAAGGGCGCCCGGATCGATGCTGTCTCCGACCGTAACCACGCCACGAACGGGCAGACTCGAAAGCGCATCAATCGCGTTCTGAAACTTTTGGGCCGAGCCCTGCTCAGGCATCGTACTGAAACTCACCAAAACGAGCGGGAGCGAGGCATTGTCGCGCCAAGGAAGATCAACTTTGATCCCGTGGCGCTCGCGCTCGAAGACCGGTCCGACGTGGCGGAGCTTGTGGGAGTGGCCGAGCACGCCGGGGACATCGTCGAGCGACTTAAGCGTGGTCGAAATCAATTTGTCTTGTGTCATCCATAAGCTTTCCAGATCGGATGGAATTGGCTCAAACCCTGCTTCGGTGCGCAATCCGACCAGCATGGCGATGAATTTCCGCCACATGTCCAAAGCGCGCCAGGCGCACGTGTTGCAAACCGTGACCGAGGGCCGGCCGAAACGAGCTGCTTCGATTTGCGCCACCGGAAACATGTGATCGACGATGACCAAGTCAGGATTTTCGGCAGACAGGAGCGTTCGTATTTGCTCGGCCATTGCCGGAGAGGTGAGAAAGCTGGCGGCCCTGGGCAGCCATTTCTTCGGCGGATAATGGTCGGCCTGCTCGTAGGCGCGTGTCAGTTCAATCGCGCGCAATCCCGCTCTTTCGACCCGAGGCACCATTTCCGGCCGGCCGGCAAAACTGACACGATGGCCGCGCTCCGTCAGTACGCGGGAGATCCCGAGGCTGGGAGGCAGGTTGCCGCCGCCTGACCAGTTCAGCCAGAGGATGTTAGCCATTTTTGCGCTCTCCGATGAGGCCGCGAACGATCAGACGAATTGATGCTTCAGTAGCTCGTCGCGAAAGGCCGAAGTCGCGACGCAATAACTTCCAGGTGTAAACGTCGAACCCCACGATCAGCGCGTCATGTAGTTCGTTGCGGGCGCTGCTCTGCAACCGGTTGAGCACGGCAGCAAAGGACTCGGCCACCCAGGCGCGCAAATGCTGCCGCCCGATGTTGAGATGCTCACGCATCGCCGGAATCCGGGGCTCGTCGCCGAGCCATCGGATCACCGTGTCGCCGATCCGCTCGTAGAAATCGCATGTCCCACTGACGAGCGCATCGATATCGCCGGGCGTTATCGGGGCGTGTCCAAATTGGCCCAACGAGTGTAGCGCCTCAGCAAAAAGTTCTTCCTTACTGCCGAAAATCCGAAGAACGGTTCGCGCCGTCGTGTCGGCGCCGGCGGCGATCATGTCGACCGTCATTTCCTCAAATGAATGAGTCACCAGGAGCCGGTGCGCGCTTTCCAGGATGCTTTGCTTGGTGGCAGCGGCGGCCTCTGCGCGCACCCCCATGACGTAACGCCGGGTCGCAATCGTTTTCATGTCATTCACAGTGACACCAATGTTATGTTGGTGTCAATAGCTATGACACTAAATGCTGTAAACCTTGGGTTCGCCGCCTCGATGTTGGCTTGGGGTCCAATCGCCACCGAAACGCCATGACCGCTGTCACGTCCGTTTTTCCCGATAGCGGACATTCGTCGGCGTGATCGGGATGTCCGTTAAGGGCCACAAGGAGACATTCGTTCATACCTCGATAGCGGAAGTTGCTCGGCTTATTTCGATCGCCTCGACGACGCCGCTTACGGCCTCCTTATTTCACCACCTTCACCACCTGGCCGGAGACCGCGTCGGTGACGCCGAGCCCGCCGCCAAGGTCTTCAAGCGTGTCGCGGAACGTGTCGAGCGTCGCGATCATGCTGGCGCGTGCGTTGACAATCGCATCCATGTCGGTCCATTCGGCGATGACGCAGAAGGTATGCTCGC
>CAYVPC010000174.1:0-7909 GCA_964453555.1 uncultured Hyphomicrobiales bacterium
TTCACCGAGTTGGCGCCTTTGACGCCGGAAAGCGCCTCCTCGATGTTGTCCTGGATGTATTGGGAAAAGTTGAACTCGACGCCGGGCAGTTCGTCGTTGAATTCCTTCTGCAACTGCGCGATCAGCATGTCCTTGGTAAGGCCGGTCGGCCATTCGTCGTACGGTTTGAGCGGCACGAACAGCTCGACATTCGAGAACGGCGAAGCATCGCTGCCGTCGTCGGGCCGGCCATGCTGGGATACCGCGGTGATGACCTCCGGGTGCCGCAGCAAAATTTCCCGCATCTTGGTCGTCGCCGGTTCGCCAGCCTCGAGGCCGATGGTTGGCGGCATCGAGGCGCGGATCCAAAGATTGCCCTCCTCCAGTGCCGGTAGGAACTCGCCGCCGAGCTGCGTCATCAAAACCCCGACGACCGCGAGAAACCCGATGGCTGACGCCAGCATCGTCTTTCGGTGGTCCAGCGACCAATGCAGGATTGGGACGTAAATCCGGCGCAGCGAACGCACCACGATGGTCTCGGTTTCCTCGACGTGCTCCGGCAGCAGGAAGGAAGCCAGCACCGGCGTGATGGTGAATGTCGACAGCAATGCGCCGACAAGCGCTAGGCCGTAAGTTCGCGCCATCGGGCTGAAAATCTGTCCCTCGACGCCCTGCATGGTGAATAGCGGCACGAACGCCGCAACCGTAATCAGCGCCGAGAAGAAAATCGCCATATCGACTTGCAGCGCGCTGGCGAAGATCAGCCGCAGCCGATCGGTCCAGTGCGGACCGTGCGCCGCGCCAGCCGTTCTTGTCGGATCCGACCCGAACCGCCCCTCAGCAAGTTGCTGGAGCAAATTCTGCCGTTCGGTCGGGCTCTGAAAGTTCCTGAAAATGTTCTCGATCAGGATCACGGCGGAATCGACGATGATGCCGAAATCGACCGCGCCGACGGAAAGCAGGTTGGCGTCCTGCCCCAGCATAACCATGATGATAACGGCGAAGAACAGCGCAAAAGGAATATTCACGCCGACAATGATGGCGCTGCGCAAATTGCCGAGAAAGACCCATTGGATGACGAACACCAGCAGGCAGCCGAAGATCAGGTTGTGCAGGACCGTGCGCGTGGTCACAGATACCAGCGTCGAGCGGTCGTAATAGGGAACAAGCTTGACCCCGGGCGGCAGGGTGCCGTCGCTGTTCATCTGCTCGATTTTGGCCTTGATGAGGGGAATGATGTCGTTGGTGTGATAGACGCGGCCCATGACCACGATCGCCAGGGCGACGTCGCTTTCGTGGTCCTTGCCGGCAATACCGAGCCGCGGCACGTAGCCGACCGAAACCTTGGCCACATCCTTCACCTGGATCGGCACGCCGTTCACCTGACCGAGGACGACGTTCTCGATGTCGTTGACCCGCCATCCTTGCGTCAGATCGGCGTCGCCGCCCGAGTCCATCAGCCCGATGCCGCGGATGTTCACCGACTGCTGGCCGACAATGATCTCACGGCCGCCGACATTGATGTTGGCGTTGCCGAGCGCGGTTATGATCTGCGGGATCGTGACGTTGTAGGCGTCGAGCTTGTGCAAATCCACGTCGACGTCGTATTGCTTGGTCGTGCCACCCCACGAATTCACCGCCACGACGCCCGACACGGTGAAAAGCCGCCGCGTGACGATCCAGTCTTGCACGGTGCGCAGGTTGGTCAGCCCGAAATGCGGCGGGCCCACCACCTGATAGCGAAACACCTCGCCGACGAGGCTCGATTGCTGAATGACGGGCGATTGTCCGCCCGGCAGGTTGACGTTCTGCTGCAGCATCAACTGCGCCTGCGTGAAGGCAAAGTAGTAGTCGACGCCATATTTGAAAGTCACCCGCACGAAGGACAGCCCGTAAAACGAAGTCGAGCGGATGTTGTCCACCCCGGGAGTAATGTAGAGGCCGACTTCCATCGGGATCGTGTAGTACCGCTCCATCTCCTCGGCCGAGAGCCCGGGTGCCTGGGCGGTGATTTCAAGAATCACCGGCGCGGGATTGGGATAGGCCTCGATGTTCAGTTTGCTGAAGGCGACGAGCCCGGCCGCAACGAAGACCAAAAGACCCAGCAGGATGATCGCGCGCCGGGTGAGCCCGAATGCAACGATGCCCTTCAGCACGGCCTGCCTCGATCGCGAATGTCGGGCGGAACGGGCGTCTTCATTGGCTGCCCGCGATTGCCAGCATGTTGCTGAGAAAGATCGCGCCCTCGGTGGCGGCCAGTTCGCCGACCTGCACACCTTCGAGAATTTGCCAGTAGCCGTGGCGCTGGTCGCCGATCTTGACGGTTCGCTTCACAAAGCGGCGGCGGTCGGCGGTGACCCACACCGTCTGCGTGGCATCACCTTCGCGCACCACGCCGGCGAGCGGGATCGCCGGGGAGCGGACGGGCGCGCCGATGGTAATTGTGAAATTGGCGAACATGCCGGAGCGCAATTGATGCTCCGGATCTTTGATTTCCGAGCGGACCAGCACGCGCCGCGTGTTTGGATCGACACTGGCACCGATGGTGGTGATTTTACCTTCGAATGTGCGGCCGGGAAACGCATTGATCGCGACCTGCACTTCTTGCCCGACGCGGAACGCCGGACTGTCCGCTTCCGGGACATCCGCCAGCATCCACATCGTATTGATATCGGCCACCACGTAAGGCGCCGGCGGATTGGCCGGCTGGATAAACAATCCCGGCGCTGCATTGCGCGCGGTGATCCGGCCGTTGATCGGGCTCTTCACCACCAGCGTTGGATCCGCCGTGCGCTCGGCGACGATGCGATTGATTTCATCATCTGTCTTGCCGAAAATGCGAACCGCGTCGCGCGCCGCGCGCAGATTGCCCTCGGCGGTCTGCTGATCGGATGTTGCCTGTTCCACGTCGTGCTGCGATACCGCAAGGCTTTTATAAAGTTCGCGCAGCCGCGCGAGATTGCGGGTGGTCAATTCCAGTACCCCCGCCGCGGCGATCAGAGTCGACTCCGCTTGCAGCAGGTCGGCGCTGTCGATGGTGAAGAGAGTCTGCCCCTTGTTCACATCGTCTCCGACCGCGGCATAGAGCGCGATGATGCGGCCCTGGTAGGGCGTGAACACCTGGACCGCCATGTCCTCGTCGAAGTCGATGCTGCCGACCGCTTCCTTGACGACCGGAAATTCGCGATCGGCAATCGGTTCGACCTTGACGGAAGCGAGTTGTGACTCGGACAGCTCGATAGTGTCGCGCTCGTGCGCTGGCGCCTTCTGCACGGTGCTGGCCTTCGCGATGTCCGGCTGCGAGCCGCGGCTCCATTGCCACGCGCCGTAGACGACGATCGCAACAGCGATCAATGCGGCGACGAGCGCGGCTCTCGTCCGGCCAATCGTTATGCGCGGAAACATGGATAAAATCCGCATCCAAACTCTTCAGGATTGCAGCGAAAAGGCCACTCCCCGAGACTGCCGTCTACTGTCACTAATCACAGAACCCGGATCAACCGCATGGCGCGGTTAACTTGTGGATTTAGACGAATTCGAATGAGCGTTCGTGTCGTGCCCAACGACTCGTCGGAGTCTATCACGACAATACTAATTCGCTATTTTCCACCGCCCGCTTTTTTACTCGCGCTTGCTTGTGCGTGGCCCGCGCCAAGTCTGATCGCCAGCCGCGCAGGGGAAATCCGATGGTTGCTGTGAAAGATACCAGTGCAAATCCGCGCTAAATCATCGACAGTGTGGCTGGGTGGGCACAGCATAACAGCGGCAACTCGTAAATAATGGTTGCGGCAACCGCGCCTCACGGGCCGCGATCGATGGCGTGGGTGTGCCGGTTCAACGTGTCAGTCGTCGATGTGCGAACTGTCGGTCAGGAAGTTGAGTGCGACAGCCGGCGTTCTGGCTGCGGCAATGCTTTTGGCGAGCTGCGCGGTCGGCCCGGATTTCGTCCATCCCGCGGCTCCTGACGTCTCGCGCTACACCAAGGAACCGCTGACGCCGCGCACATCGTCGACCGACGCTCCCACCGGACGGCCGCAGCGTTTCGTGCAGGGCCGCGATATCGCACAGGAGTGGTGGCGGATGTTCAAATCGCCCGCGCTCAACGCCCTGATTGAGCGCGCGCTGAACAACAATCCCAATCTGCAATCGGCAATCGTCACTTTGCGTGCAGCCAACCAGGCGGTTTACGCCCAGGAGGGCAAGTTCTTTCCGCTGATTCAGGGCAATTTCAATCCGACATACAACCAGACGGCCGCCGCGCTGGCTCCGATCCCCAACTCGGGCGCCTCCATCTACGCGCTCCACACCGCGCAGCTGCAAGTATCCTACACATTGGATATTTGGGGGCTCAATCGCCGCACAGTCGAATCGCTGCAGGCGGTGGCCGACAGCCAGCGATTCCAGGTCGAAGCGGCTTACCTGACGCTCGTATCGAACATAGCGGTCGCGGCGATCAACGAAGCCTCGTTGCGCGCGCAAATTGAAGCCACCAACCAGCTCATCGACATCAACACCAGAATGCTCGACGTTCTGCGCAAGCAACTTGATACCGGCTATGCCAACCGCAACGACGTAGCCCTGCAAGAAGCCGCCCTCGCCCAGGTTAAGGCGACGCTGCCGCCGCTGCGCAAGGCGCTGCAGCAGAATCGCGACTTGCTGTCGGCGCTTGCCGGCGCTTATGCCAGCGAGGAACCGCATGAGACGTTCAGGCTTGCGGACCTGCAATTGCCGCCGGATCTTCCGGTCAGTCTACCGTCGCAGCTGATCGAACAGCGGCCGGACGTGCGCATGGCGCAAGAGCAGTTGCATTCGGCAAGCGCCCTCGTCGGGGTCGCCACCGCCAACATTCTTCCGACTTTCACCATCAGCGCCAACGCCGGCTATATGAACACCCTGCTCGCCGGCTTGCTGGCGCCGCAGAACCTGTTCTTCTCGCTCGCCGGCAACGCCACGCAGACCGTGCTCGACGGCGGAACGCTGCTGCACGAGCTGCAGGAAGCCAAGGACACTTACAACGCGGTAGCCTGGAACTATCGCGGCACGGTCGTCGGCGCCGTGCAGAACGTCGCCGATTCGCTCAGAGCGCTGCAGAACGACGCCGATGCACTCAAAGCGGCGCGCGATTTCGAGCGCGCTTCCAGGATCAGCTTCGATCTCGCGCGGCAGCAGATTCAGGCCGGTAACGCAAACATTTTGATATTGCTGACGGCGCAGCAGACTTATTTGCAGGCGATCATCCAGGTGGTGCAAGCACGCGCCGCCCGCCTGACCGATACCGCGGCGCTGTATCAGGCGCTCGGCGGCGGTTGGTGGAACCGCACTGCCCCGCTGACGGAAAAGATTCTCGATGTCGGCACCGGACAGGCGGAACCGGTGAGTGAGAAAGACAAGGAAGAAGGATTCCTGCGCGGGCTATGGCCGTTCCACTAACGGGCGCGCCGGGCGCGGCATTTCGGACCCGGTCCGCGCATATAATGCAGCTCGGGATGATAGGGGTTGAAGATCGCCGCTCTTAGGTTCTGCCAGTATTTGATGATGCCGAGAGCAAGCATGGCGATGCGCCTTTCCGTCACGCGATCCGGCGCAAGGGTTGGCGGTTGGCTGTGAGTTCTTGTGGCGGCATCGCCGGCCGGTGCGGCATATCGAGCTCCAGAACACCTGAAACCACGACGACGGTCTGCGGCCGATACGCATTCTCGGCACGCACATAGCGCATCGCCGCCTCGCGGTTGACGAACAAGCCACCGCAAGTTCCTTTCAGGTCCCGCGCCACCCAATTGCCGCGGCCGTCCCGGCCGATCATGAACAGCGGCGGCCGCGACCACACGGAAGATTCGGTCTGGCTGGATTGCGTCATGGATGCGTCACCCTGAGATCACTCGGGCCGGGCGCGCGATTTGGTCCTCGTCGTGCCATCCGCAGTAGCGCGTCAGCCCAGCCGGCGACCACACCGCCGCGGTTCGCGACGTCGAGTTCGATCCGCTCGGTCGGGAACATGGTGGCGCATCCAACCGGCGCGCTGTTGTCCTCGGCAAAACGCACGGCGGAGCGCTTGAACAAAAAGATGCCGCCGGTTCGTCCTTCGGCTTCGCGCGCGACCCAAAAGCTGTTCTCATTGCGCGCAACGAAGAATAGCGGGATCGATTCGCTTAGCGTTTGCGGATTGGGCCGCGGCGGAAATTTGGCCGGCCCGACTTTCGTCGCAGGCGTCGATCGGCGCCGATCGCCGGACCGCTGGGCGCCCTTCACAACCAGACAAATTCCGCGCAACAGCGGCCGCTCGGCGGCGGAGTCGAAATGTGCGGCCCTTCTCGCCATCATCGTGGCAACGGCTACGCTCATCGAGGTCACTCCGATTGTCGTTTCGTGCAGCGGAATGTGCGCTCGGCCGCATATAAATTCGAGACGGACGGGTGCGCTGCGTCATAAATCGGGCATAGGCCGCCCGGCTTTTATGGAATTCCTATAACTCCCGGCCCGCGCTCGTCTCGAATTCCTATGCAAAGGATGACAGCTAATTGGGCCGTGAATAGCGGCGATCTGCGCATCTCCAGCCGGCGTCGACGCGGCATGCTCCCGGGCAAAAGCCGCAGGTCAATTATAGGAATTCGTCAGACCGGAGCATTGCCATGATGGACCTCGCCATGCTGGCAATCGGCTTTGCCTTGTTCGTGCTGTCGATCGCTTACGTCTATGCCTGCGATCTGCTCTGAGGGCGCGGCCATGATGTTCGATTATTCGCTCGCCAGCATCGTCACCTTCGTTCTGCTTGTCTACTTGACCTATGCGCTGCTCAAGCCCGAGCGGTTCTGAGGGGACAAATCCGTGACCGTCATCGGCTGGATTCAGATTCTGCTTTACGGCGCAATCATCGTGGCGATCACGCCGCCACTCGGCGCTTACATGACGCGCGTGTTCGGCGGCGAGCGCACGTTTCTCTCGCCGATCATGCGGCCGTTGGAATCGGCAATCTATAAGGTGGCCGGCGTCGACGAGCGGCAGGAGCAGCACGCTGTCACCTATACGGTCGCGATGCTTGTCTTCCATGCCGGCGGCTTTCTCATTCTCTATGTATTGATGCGGCTTCAGGCAGACCTGCCGTTCAATCCGGCGGAGCAGACGGCGGTAGCGCCGGATTTGTCCTTCAACACGGCGGTCAGCTTCATCACCAACACCAACTGGCAGAACTATGGCGGCGAAAGCACGATGTCCTACCTCGTGCAGATGCTCGGGCTCACGCACCAGAACTTCCTCTCGGCCGCGGCCGGCATCGTCCTTGCGATCGCGCTGATCCGCGGCTTTGCGCGGCATTCGGCCCGCACTGTCGGCAATTTCTGGGTCGATATCACACGCTGCACGCTCTATGTCCTCCTCCCGGTCTGCGTGCCCTACGCGCTGTTCCTGATCTGGCAGGGCATACCACAGACGCTCGGCGCCTATGTCGAAGCGGCGACGCTGGAAGGCGCCAAACAGACCATCGCGGTCGGCCCGGTCGCCTCGCAAATCGCGATCAAGATGCTCGGCACCAACGGCGGCGGCTTCTTCAACGCCAATGCCGCTCATCCGTTCGAGAATCCGACCGCCTTGTCGAATTACGTTCAGATGATCTCGATCTTCGCGCTCGGCGCGGCGCTGACCAATGTGTTCGGCCGCATGGTTGGCAATCAGCGCCAGGGCTGGGCAGTCCTCGCGGTGATGGGGATTCTGTTCGGCGCCGGCGTCATCGCCTGTTATGCCGCGGAAGCGCACGGCAACGACGCGCTCAACGCGCTCGGGCTTACCGGCGGGAACATGGAAGGCAAGGAAGTCCGTTTCGGCATTGTCGGCTCGGCTTTGTTCGCCGTCATCACCACCGCCGCCTCCTGCGGCGCGGTCAACGCCATGCACGATTCCTTCACCGCGCTCGGCGGCATGGTCCCGCTGATCAACA
>CAYVPC010000175.1:0-7846 GCA_964453555.1 uncultured Hyphomicrobiales bacterium
CGCGGTCAAGGGCGGCGCCCAGGATTGCCCCTACACCTACATGCGCGATCTCATGGCGGGCCAATATCGGCTGCCATGGGAAGACGAAGTGGCGGTGACCGATGGCTCAAGCTGCGGTTTCGCGATCCCGAACCGGACTTATCAGGAATAGGCGTGCTACTCGGCTGCCTGGCGGGACGGCGGGCGCACGCTTTGTAGCCCATCCGCGTCGGTAGCGGATATCGTGGTGCGCACCATCACGCGCGCCTCGTCCGGCGGCCACGGCCGGCCGCGGTGCAAGGTCGCCCGGTTGTCCCACATGACGACGTCGCCCTTGCGCCAGCCGTGCTCGTAGCTCAATCCCGGCGCGGTCGCCGCTTCGGTCAGTTCGGCGATGAGCTTTCGCGCTTCGCCTTCCTCCATGCCTTCGATGGCGTAAGCATGCGAGGCGATATAAAGAGCGCTGCGGCCGTTCGCCGGATTCTCCCACACCATGCGCCAGCATTGCGGAGGCAATGCCGCCCGTTCCGCAATGCCGACGATGTTGGATGCGATCTTGCCGCGCGAATGGGAGTAATCGTGCCAGGCGAACAGACCCGACACTTTGTTCTGCGTCGCTGCGGGAAGCCGCTCCCAAGCGAGACGCGTTGAGACATATTCGGTTTCGCCGCCGTGGTCCGGCATGACCCGCCCCGACAGCACCGACGCCAGCGCCGGCGTGCTTTTGAACGTCGAGTCGGCGTGCCACAGTTGATTGGCCTTGTTGCGCAGCGCCAGCCGATCGTCGGCCGGCACCACCTTGCCGTCCTTGCCGATGGTCGTGAGGATCACCAGGCTGGTGCCTGCGCCCTCGGTCGATGCCGGGGTGACTTCCAGCGGCCCGAAGCGGCGCGAGAACGCAATCTGCGCTTCATCGGTGACATCCTGGTCGCGCAACACAATGACGGAATATTCTTCGAATGCCGCGCGTATCGCCTTGTAGGCGGCATCGTCCGCCGCGACGTCGGCGAGCTTCACGCCGCACAATTCGGCGGCGAAGCCCGGACCTAGCTGGTTAACCTGCATCGGCGAGCCTCCCCTCGCTTCTTGCCGCAAGTTTCCTCCAAAACCCTCCCGACGGCAACCCAAGCGCTGATGGAAGACGAACAGCGCCGACGCTGCGGTTTTAGACGTGAATGATATTGTTGGGATTGGGCCGCTCATTTTCCGGCGCCTGGCTGTAGTCGGCAAATGGGCCATCTCGCGCCTCGATCGCCGCCCGCACGCCTTTGCTCTCCGCCAGCCGAATAAAATCGATGGCGTCGGGCGTATTGCGCATCAAGCCGTCCAGGATGGTTCCAAGCACCTGCGTGCTGTTCAATCCCATATTTTCGTAGACCTGGTTCACCACAAGCTTCATCGCCGCCAGCTGCGACGACGGGATGGAGACGAGCTGCAGCGCGGTCTCGCGCACCGTCGCTTCGAGCTTCGCAAACGGCACGGCGCGATTGATCAGGCCGACATCGGCAGCTTCGCGGCCGGACAGCGGCTTGCCGGTCAGCGCATATTCCTTGGCCCTGGTCAGGCCGAGGCGGTAAATCCACATGCCGCTCAGATAGCAGCCCCACATCCGCGAATAAGGCGTGCCGATCCGGGCGTCCTCGCTGGCGACGACGATGTCGGCGCACAGCGCGGTATCGCTGCCGCCGCCGACGCACCAGCCGTGCACCTGCGCGATCACCGGCTTGGGCGCGCGCCACATGCTCATGAACTTCTGCGTCGGCGCGAGCGCATGCGCGGTAGCCCACGCAAAATCCTTGCCCGAATCCCATTTCCCATTCGTCGCGATCGCGTCGTCCCAGAGATGGAATCCTTCGCCGAAATCGTAGCCGGCACAGAATGAGCGTCCGGCGCCGCGCAAGATGACGGCTTTAACGGACTGGTCCCGGATGGCGAGATTGATAGCCGCTTCAAATTCCTCCGGCATGGGCGGAACGATGGTGTTGAGTTCGTTCGGCCGATTAAGCGTGATGGTCGCGATTGCGCCGTAGGTCGTGTAAACGATCGTCTTGAATGTCATGGCGTCCCTGCCCCGTTTCACAATTAAAAGGCTATCGGTCGGCCAAACAGCGTGCAAGACGAATTGAGGGCGGTTGCATCCGCCCCGTGATGGCGCAGGCAGCTACATCCGCTTTGCCACCTCTTCGAGCATCACCTCGGTAGCGCCGCCGCCAATTGCCTGTACGCGCGCATCGCGCGCCATGCGTTCGATGGTGCTTTCGCGCATGTAGCCCATGCCGCCGTGAAACTGTAGGCAGTCGTACATGACCTGGTTGACCAACTCGCCGCAATAAGCCTTGACCATCGACACTTCCTTGGTCGCGTCGGCGCCCTGGGAGTCGAGCCAGGCCGCGTGATAGACGAGCTGACGGCCGGCCTCGACTTTGGCGGCGAGCATGGCGAGGCGCTGACGGATCGCCTGCTTCTGCCAGAGCGGCGCGCCGAACGCCTTGCGGGTGCGCAGATATTCCAGCGTCAGCTCGATCGCCGCCTGTGCCTCGCCCATGGCCATCGCGCCGATCACCGTGCGCTCGTTCTGAAAATTTTTCATGATGGCGTAGAAACCGCGGCCCTCCTCGCCGAGCCGGTTCTCGGCCGGAATGCGGCAATCCTCGAAGCGAAGTTCGGCCGTGTCGGAGGAGCGCCAGCCGTGCTTGTCGAGGGCGCGGCTGACGGCAAAGCCGGGCGTGCCTTTTTCGACCAGAAACATGGTGATCGAGCGGCTCGGCTGGCCGTCGCGGCCGGTCTTTGCGGCCACGCAATAGAGATCGGCATACACGCCGTTGGTGATGAACATCTTGGCGCCGTCGAGCACGTAGGAATCGCCTTCCCAGCGCGCGACGGTACGGATCCCCTTCACGTCGGAGCCGGCATCCGGCTCGGTCACCGCGACCGCGGTGATCGCCTCGCCGGAAATGATCTGCGGCATCCATTTGTCCTTCTGCGCCTCGCTGCCGGCATTGAATACGTGCACCGACGCCATATCGGTGTGGACCAGCGCGGTGATCGCGACGCCGCCGAAAGTCGAGCGGCCGAGCTCTTCCCCGAACAGCGCGCTCGCCAGCGTATCCATCTCCGAACCGCCGTAGCGGGCGGGATAGCGAATGCCGAAAAATCCCAGGCTGCCCATGTGGCGGAGGACCTCGCGCGGCACGCAGCCCTGCTGCTCCCATGCTTGCGCCTTCGGCTTGATCTCAGTCTCGACGAAACGGCGCACCTGCATACGCAGCATTTCGTGCTCGGCCGAAAAATACGGCGAACGGGGACTGGCGTCCGCGAGGGATTGTCGTTCGGGATTGATGTTCATGGCTGTTTGATCGCTACGCTCGGCTGCGCCGCGACCGGCGCAGGTTGCCCGCGCGCCTGATACGCCGGAACGAGAGAGTGGCGGCCGCTGGTATCGATTTCCATGGAGTGAAGCATGTCTTGCCACAATTCACGCACCTGGGAATGGCGCGACTCCACTGCCGCGGCGACCGCGTCGCGAACGGGAGCAAGCTGTGGACCTTTCAGGAACAGGATTTGCGCCTGCATCAACCGTCCGCTTTCAAATTCGATACGCCGCATCGCCAGCGCAAACGGATCTTCATCCGGAAACCCTTCGGGCAACAGCGCGGCCGGGCGGATCACGGTGTGCAGCGCATGGCCAAAGGCCGCGAGATCGATCAATGTGCCTTGCGTTCGATCGGCTGCACCGGCAACCGGCCGGGGAAGCCAGGCGACTTCCCACTGCCAGATCTGAAAGCCGAGAGTCGGATCGATAATCCACGAGGTCGCGCGTCCCAACAGCGAGAGTATTTCCATCTCGCGGCAATACTGGGAATGCATTTCCACCTGCCAGCCGTGGTGCAAGCTGGCCGGTATCGCGACGCCAAGCTGGCGCGTCAGCGCGCCGTGCGCCGATATGAGAAAGGCCGACACCCGCGTCTGCTGCAGCGCCGGTATCCGGCCGTGTTCGAGCGGACCGAAAAACGGCGTCATGACGCAGTCGCCTTTCGCTGCGGTGCAAGTTCCGGCGCCTGCGTTTGCACCGGAATCGCCCGCATATGATCGAAGCCTTCGGGAAACGGGGTAAGTTCGCCGCCGACATTTTCCGGCGCGACCCAGATCGATCCTTTGCCGCGCCAGCGGCCCGCCATCACATCCTCGGCAAAGTGGGTCACCAGGTACGCCGTCAGCGCAGGTTTCTCCAGCGTGAACGCGTGATATGCGCGCGGAATGATCACCAGCGCGCTGTCGGGAATGTGCGCGCGTAAAGATTCCTGGAGCGGCCGGGGAGTGAGAAAATCGTACTCGCCGGTCAGGATCATCGTGGGTAAGCGGATGGCCGAAAGTTGGTCTGTCAGCGGCTCAAATTCGAGAAACGACTCCATAAGGTTTTGCAGCGCATAGACGTCGTTCGCCAGCCAGCCGCGATGGCGGGCGAGGTCGATGAGATGGCGCATGGAATCGAGCCATTCGCTCGAGAAATTCATCGGAAACAGCAAATCCTGCAGGAACGATGTGCCGCCCAAGATCAGTCCGGAGCGGAGGGCCGCGCCTAGCATATACAGCTGCGCCGGTATCTCGGCGAAGCTGCTCATCGGCACCAGCCCGGCGATCTTGTCGCCGTGGTCGATGGCGTAGCGCAGCGCAACCACGCCGCCGAAGCTTATGCCGGCGACAAAGATCGGCCGGTCGCCCAATTTTTCAATCAGGCGGCCGAGCACCTCCACCTGATCATCCTGGTGAATGAACAACGACGGTTTGTCGGACTGGCCCTGGCCCAGCATATCGAAGCTGACGACCTGAAAGCCCTTCGCCACGAGAGCGTCGCGAAAAGGGTGCCAAAGTCTCACATACTGCGTCAGGCCGTTGACGAGCACGCAGGCCGGCCCGTTCGGCGGACCCGCCAATTCGTAGTGGATCCGTCGAGAATTGCATTCCAGCCAGGGCATCCGCCACTCTCTCAGTTCCGGGCCACCCGCGGAGACTAACCCGAAATCGCCCACTGGCTATAGAGGACTGGGGAGCGCGTCAATCAACCGTTGGCTGGCGCTGATTTGCGCTTAAGCCGGCAGCGGCAGCGCGCGCAAATGATCGAAGCCGGCGGGGAACGGAATGATTTCGCCGCCCGGTTCCTCTGGCGCTATCAGCACCCTCTTCTCGCCGCGCCAACTACCACCCATAACATCGTTGGCAAACCGCGCCAGCAGATCGGCGGTCAAAGCAGGCTTCTCCAGCGTGAACGCGTGATAGACCCGCGGAATGATGACCAGCGCGCTGTCCGGGATGTGGGTACGGAGCGAGTCGTGAAGTTTTCGCGGCGTGAAAAAATCGAACTCGCCATTGAGGATCATGGTCGGGGCGCGGATCGCGCTTAGTTGCGCTGTCAGCGGCTTGAAGCTGAGGAACGATTCCATCAGGTTCTGCAAGGCGTAGAGATCGTTAATCAGCCAGCCCTTGCGCTTGGCGTCAGCCAGTCTGTCGATCCGCTCCGTGATGTACGCATCCGAAACGTTCATAGGAAACAGCAAATCCTGAAGGTAGCTCGTGCCGCCAAGGATCAGTCCGGTGCGCAGCGCCTGGCCAAGCATGAGGAGTTGCGGCGACAACTCGGCGAAGGCGCTCATCGGCACGAAGCCGGTGATCTTGTCGGAATGGGCGATGGCGTAGCGAAGCGCAATAACCGCGCCGAAGCTGATGCCCGCCAAAAAAACCGGGCATTGTCCCAACTCGTCGATAAGATCACTCAGTACCGCGACCTGGTCGTCGAGCTCGATAAACAGACTCGGCTTGTCGGAGTTGCCCTGCCCGAGCAGGTCGAAGGTGGCGACGCGAAAGCCCTTCCCTGCCAGCGCCTCGCGAAATGGCTCCCAGATTTTGATGTATTGGGTGAGGCCGTTGACAAGCACCCAGGTCGGCCCATCCGCTGGACCGTCCAGCTCGTACGTTATCCGCCGCGCGCTGGCGGTGAGCATGGCCATCTGCCGATCTCTCGCTACAAGGTCGCTCGCGTTTGCTTCCCGATACAGCCTACAGCGCGTCGGCGAACGCAATCATTTGCTTGCGCTGGTCGGCATCGGGCAGCGGCCCTCGCATGGCGCCAAGATTGTCCGTCATGTGCGCCGGATCGGCCGTTCCGGGGATGACCGCAGTCACCCTCGGATCGGCCAGCAGGTATTTGAGAAAGAACTGGCCCCAGCTGTCGGCGAAGCCGCGCGCCCAATCGGGAATTTCCTTGCCGCGCACGGCACGGAACAATCGGGCGCGCCCGAACGGCAACGCCGTGAGTACGGCCGCCTTCGTCTCGGCGGCGAGCGGCAGGATGCGCTTCTCAGCTTCGCGGTCGTCCAGCGAATAGTCGATCTGCACGAAATCCGGTTTCTCGCGCCCAAGCACCGCCTCGATCGCGGCAAAGTCGGCGTGACGCGTCGAGGTGATGCCGATGTAGCGGCAGACGCCTTGCGCTTTCCAGTCTTTGAACTGCGCCAGTGAAGCCTGCGGATCGCGCACATTGTGGAATTGCAGGAGGTCAAGCTTTTCCGTCTTAAGCCGCGCCAACGAGCGCTTGAGTTCGCCGGCATCGGGCGACTCGAGCTTGGTGGCGATGAAGATTTTCTCGCGCAGGCTGGAGGTCGCGATCACACTGCCCAGTACGATTTCCGAATCGCGATAGACGGAAGAGGTATCGACCAGGCGGCCGCCGCCGCCCACCAATGCCTGCAGCACTGCGGCCGCCTTCTGCTGGGTCGCCTCGTCGGCGGTGTCGAAGACCTGCGCGGTACCAAGACCGACCGCCGGCAACGTCTCTCCGCTGCTCGGAATGGGGCGCATAAGCAGCGTTGCGGATTGCGCGAAGGCCAGCGACGGCGCCAGCATCGCCGCGCCGGATGCAATCGCGAATTCGCGCCGTGTGATGGCAATACTCATGCCCGTCCTCCTTGCGTCACGGTGTCGTCGGTCAGCGCGGCGCGGTGTTCCTGGGCCCGGCCCAATGCGGCCGACAAGACGAGCCAGCCGGCCGCGACCGGCAGCGCCACCAGCGCGATCGCGCCAAGTTTTAGCCCCAACGCCTGCAAGCTGTCGAATACCCAGCCATACAACGCGTCGGAGCCGCGATAGATTACGACGTCGATCAGGTTCTTGGCTTTGTACTTCTCCTCACGGTTCAGCACAGTGAAAAACACCTGCCGCGCAGGATTGGCGATGGCGAAATTCGCCCAGCGCTGCACCACCTGGAGCGCAATCACGACGGCGAGGGTTGGCGCCAAAAACAGCGCCGCGAAGCCCACGATATACACGCCGGGCAACGCCCCCGCCGCGACGCCGGTGCCGAATCTCTTGAGTATCTGACCCGTGAAAAAGACCTGCGTTGCCAGCGTGAGAAGGTTCACGGCCAAATCGATCCCGGCGAAGACACGCGTCTGCGCATCGCGGTCGTGTATGGCGGCCGATATGACGTTGGCCTGCTCGAAATAGACAATGGTCGCACAGCACGACAGCAGGCTGACCCAGGCGCCAACGCCCAGAAGATACGGCGAGCGGATGAGTTCGGGCAACGCAGCGAAAGCGGAGCCGCCGACGCGGCGCGGTTCGGTAGCGGCGCTGCCGAGCGCACCGGTTTGCGCCGTAGCCGCACGCTCCAGCCGGTGGACGCAAAACACCGCGAGTTCCAGCAGCACCGCCGCCCCGAGCAGGAGGTTGACTGCACCGAACGGCGCCGAAAGCCCGATCGTGATGATGGGGCCGAGCAGCCCGCCGGCGGTGCCGCCGGCGCCGATGAAGCCGAAAAGGCGCTTGCCCTGCTCGGCGGTGAAGAGATCCGCCATGAACGACCAGAACACCG
>CAYVPC010000176.1:0-7765 GCA_964453555.1 uncultured Hyphomicrobiales bacterium
GATTCATGATCTCTTGGTTCATCGTCTTCTCCGCTTGCCGACCGTGTCGGCCGCTGTCGCTTAATTCCGTGGAGGCGCGGGGCTTAGCCCCGCGCCTGACGTCTTGAATTACTCGGCCGCTTCGGCGACGCCGCCGTCACCGCCGCGCTGCTGTTTCGAATTGTGCAGGTCGACGTTGAGCCCGAGCGAGCGCATCTCCTTGACCAGCACGTTGAACGATTCCGGGATACCGGCCTCGAACGTGTCGTCGCCGCGCACGATCGCCTCGTACACCTTGGTGCGGCCGGCGACGTCGTCCGACTTCACCGTCAGCATTTCCTGCAGCGTGTAGGCGGCGCCGTAGGCTTCGAGCGCCCACACCTCCATTTCGCCGAAGCGCTGGCCGCCGAACTGCGCCTTGCCGCCCAGCGGCTGCTGGGTCACGAGGCTGTAGGGGCCGATCGACCTGGCGTGGATCTTGTCGTCCACGAGGTGATGCAGCTTCAGCATATAGATGTGGCCGACCGTGACCCTGCGGTCGAACGTGTCGCCGGTACGCCCGTCGTAGAGTGTCACCTGCCCGGAGTGATCGAGGCCGGCAAGACCGAGCATGTGCTCGATGTCGGCTTCCTTCGCTCCGTCGAACACAGGCGTCGAGATCGGCACGCCATGGCGCAGGTTGCTGCCGAGTTCGATGAGACCTTTCTCGTCGAGCGACTTGATGGTCTCCTCGTCGCCGTAGATTTTCCGCAGCAACTCCTTGAGCGGCTTGGGATCTCTCTTGCCATGGTAGAGATCGACAGCGTTACCGATCTTGATGCCAAGGCCCGCGCATGCCCAGCCCAGATGGGTCTCGAGAATCTGCCCGACATTCATACGGCTCGGCACGCCGAGAGGGTTGAGCACAATGTCGACCTGCGTGCCGTCGGCAAGGAACGGCATGTCCTCGATCGGCACGATCTTCGACACCACGCCCTTGTTGCCGTGGCGGCCGGCCATCTTGTCGCCGGGCTGGATCTTGCGCTTCACGGCGACGAAGACCTTGACCATCTTCATCACGCCGGGCGGCAATTCGTCGCCGCGTTGCAGCTTCTCGACCTTATCGAGGAAGCGCTGTTCGAGCCGCTTCTTTGATTCGTCGTACTGCTTGCGGATCGCTTCGATCTCCGCCATCACCTTGTCGTTGGGCGACGCGAACGACCACCATTGTGAGCGCGGATACTCGTCGAGCACCGCGCGGGTGATCTTGGTGTCTTTCTTGAAGCCCTTCGGCCCGGCGATGCCCTGGCGGCCCTCCAGCAACTCGGCCAGACGGCCGTAGACGTTACGGTCGAGGATCGCCTGCTCGTCGTCGCGGTCCTTGGCGAGCCGCTCGATCTCTTCCCGCTCGATCGCTAGCGCGCGCTCATCCTTATCGACGCCGTGGCGGTTGAACACGCGCACTTCAACGACGGTGCCCTGCACGCCGGGTGGAACGCGCAGCGACGTGTCGCGCACGTCGGAGGCCTTCTCGCCGAAGATGGCGCGCAGCAGCTTTTCCTCCGGCGTCATCGGGCTTTCGCCCTTCGGCGTGATCTTGCCGCACAGGATGTCGCCGGCACGAACTTCAGCGCCGATATAGACGATACCCGCCTCGTCGAGATTCTTCAGCGTCTCTTCCGAAACGTTGGGAATGTCGCGGGTGATTTCCTCCGGGCCCAGCTTGGTGTCGCGCGCCATCACCTCGAATTCCTCGATATGGATCGAAGTGAAGACGTCGTCCTTGACGATGCGTTCGGAGAGAAGGATCGAGTCCTCGAAGTTGTACCCGTTCCACGGCATGAACGCGACGAGCACGTTGCGGCCGAGCGCAAGCTCGCCGAGATCGGTCGAGGGACCGTCGGCGATAATGTCGCCCTTCTTCACCTGATCGCCGACCTTCACCAGCGGGCGCTGGTTGATGCAGGTGTTCTGGTTCGAGCGCTGGAACTTCATCAGCCGGTAAATGTCGACGCCGGGCTTGGTCGGATCCGATTCGTCGGTGGCGCGGATGACGATACGGGTAGCGTCCACCTGGTCGACCATTCCGGTCCGGCGCGCCGCGATGGCGGCGCCGGAATCTCGCGCAACCACGCCTTCCATGCCGGTACCGACGAACGGCGCCTCGGCGTGCACGAGCGGCACAGCCTGGCGCTGCATGTTAGACCCCATGAGCGCGCGGTTGGCGTCATCGTTCTCAAGGAACGGAATAAGCGCAGCCGCCACCGAAACGAGCTGTTTCGGCGACACGTCCATGAAGTCCACCTTGTCCGGCGGAATGAGCTGCACGTCGCCGGCGTGACGGACGACGACGAGATCGTCGGTGAAGCGCCCGCGCGCGTCGATGGCGGAGTTGGCCTGTGCCACCGTGTAGCGGCCTTCCTCCATCGCCGAGAGATAGACCACCTCGTCGGTGACGCGGCCGTCTTTCACCTTGCGATAAGGCGTCTCGACGAAGCCGTATTTGTTCACCCGCGCGTAAGTCGCGAGCGAATTGATCAGGCCGATATTCGGCCCTTCCGGCGTTTCGATCGGACAGATGCGGCCGTAATGGGTCGGATGGACGTCGCGCACTTCGAAACCGGCGCGCTCGCGCGTCAGACCGCCCGGTCCGAGCGCAGACAGACGCCGCTTGTGCGTAATCTCCGACAGCGGATTGGTCTGGTCCATGAACTGCGAGAGCTGCGAGGAGCCGAAGAACTCGCGCACGGCGGCAGCCGCCGGCTTGGCGTTGATCAGGTCCTGCGGCATCACCGTGTCGATGTCGACCGACGACATGCGTTCCTTGATAGCGCGCTCCATGCGCAGCAGGCCAATGCGATACTGGTTCTCCATCAGCTCGCCTACCGAGCGCACCCGGCGGTTGCCGAGATGATCGATGTCGTCGATCTCGCCCTTGCCGTCGCGCAGATCGACTAAAGTGCGGATAACCGCGATGATGTCTTCCTTGCGCAGGATGCGCACGGTGTCTTCGGCGTCGAGATCGAGCCGCATATTCATCTTCACGCGGCCGACCGCGGACAGGTCGTAGCGCTCGCTGTCGAAGAACAGCGAGTTGAACATGGTCTGCGCCGTGTCAATCGTCGGCGGCTCGCCCGGACGCATGACCCGATAGACGTCGAACAGCGCGTCCTCGCGCGTCATATTCTTGTCGAGGGCGAGTGTGTTGCGAATGTAGGCACCGACATTGACGTGGTCGATGTTGAGGAGCGGCAGTTCCTTGTAGCCAGCCTCGTTCAGCGTCTTGAGCGTCTTGTCGGTAATCTCCTCGCCGGCTTCGGCGTAGATTTCACCGGTCTTTGGATTGACCAGGTCCTCGGCGATGTAGTGGCCGATCAGTTCTTCATCGGTTAGCCGGAGCGCCTTGAGACCCTTCTCGGCGAGTTGCCGCGCCTGGCGCACGGTGAGCTTCTTGCCGGCCTCGAGCACGACGCGGCCGGTGTCGGCATCGACCAGATCGTTGATCGCCTTGTACCCGCGCAGCCGATGGGCGTCGAACGGCACGCGCCAGCCTTCCTTGGCGCGCTTGTAGAGCACCTGCTTGTAGAAAGTATTGAGGATCTCCTCCCCGCTCATGCCTAGCGCGTAGAGGAGCGATGTCACCGGAATTTTGCGGCGGCGGTCGACGCGCGCATAAACGATGTCCTTGGCGTCGAATTCGATGTCGAGCCAGGAGCCGCGATAGGGGATGATGCGGGCGGCGAACAGAAGCTTGCCCGACGAATGGGTCTTGCCCTTGTCGTGATCAAAGAACACGCCTGGCGAGCGGTGCATCTGCGAGACGATGACTCGCTCGGTGCCGTTGACGACGAACGTGCCATTGTTGGTCATGAGCGGAATGTCGCCCATGTAGACATCCTGCTCCTTGATGTCCTTGACCGACTTGGCGCCGGTCTCCTCGTCGATATCGAATACGATCAGCCGGAGCGTCACCTTAAGCGGCGCGGCGTAGGTCATGCCGCGCTGGCGGCACTCATCGACGTCGTATTTCGGTCCCTCGAATTCATATTTCACGAATTCGAGCATCGAGGTGTTGGAGAAGTCGGAAATTGGGAACACCGACTTGAAGACGGCCTGCAAGCCCTCGTTGGGCCGGCCACCTGGCGGCTCCACCACCAGCAGGAATTGGTCGTAGGATGCCTTCTGAACCTCAATGAGGTTCGGCATCTCCGCGACTTCCTCGATTTTTCCGAAAAACTTTCTTACGCGCTTCCGACCGATAAACGTCTGCGCCATCATGTCCTCTCGCTCAACCGATCCGTCGGGCCTGAACCGTCAAGGCTCAAACCCGCAACCCGAACCTCGCGGCTCGGGGCATCGAGGCGATCAAGACGACTCTCCAGAGGGCCGCAATCCATCGCGACCGTCGGGACAGGCGTCAAACCACCCTATATTCCCACCCTATTATTTTCCGCGATTCGGCACTTAAGTCCGAATCTTCTCCTGTGCCCGCCGCGTGCGACAATGCTGGTGATTTCGCGACAACGCCGCCGAAGTCACCGATTTCCACCGTTTCGCCGACCCCCGGCTTGTGCGCACCCCCGGGGGACGTCACTTAAGTAAGCACTCCTTACTTAAGCTCAACCTTGGCGCCGACTTTTTCGAGGGTCGCCTTGATCTTGGCCGCCTCGTCCTTGTTGACGCCTTCCTTGACCGGTTTCGGCGCGCCCTCGACCAGATCTTTGGCCTCTTTCAGGCCAAGGCCGGTCACGGCCCGCACTTCCTTGATGACTTCGATCTTCTTGTCGCCGGCAGCCACCAGAACGACCGTGAATTCGGTCTTCTCCTCGGCCGGAGCCGCGCCGGGGGCGCCGGCAGCCGGACCAGCCGCGACGGCTACGGCCGCAGCCGCAGAGACGCCCCACTTTTCTTCCAGCATTTTGGCGAGATCGGCCGCCTCAAGTACTGTGAGGCCGGAGAGCTCGTCCACTATTTTTTTCAGATCAGCCATGACTCATTGTCCTTCAGTTCGAACCTTCGAGTTGAGGCGGCTTTAGGCGGCCGCTCCCTCTCCGCTCTTGGCAGCATAGGCGGCAACGACGCGCGCAACCTTGGCGGCAGGGGCATTCACCACCTGCGCGATCTTGGTCGCCGGCGCCACGATCAGGCCGACAATCCTGGCCCGCAGCTCGTCGAGCGAGGGAAGCGCGGCGAGCGCCTTAACCCCGCTCGGGTCGAGTGTGGTTTTGCCCATCGCTCCGCCAAGGATCACGAATTGTTCGTGGGTCTTGGCGAAATCGACCGCGACCTTCGGAGCCGCAACCGGATCGCCGGAATAGGCGATCAGGGTCGGCCCTTTCAGGAGCGGCGCGATCGAAGCGACTTCGCTGCCTTCAAGAGCAATCTTGGCCAGGCGGTTCTTCGCGACCTTCACGCTCGCGCCAGCCTGCTTCATCTGCCGGCGCAGAATCTGCATCTGGGCGACCGTCAGGCCGGAATAGTGAGCGACGACGACGACCTTGGTGGCCTTGAACAGCTCACCAAGAGTGCCGACGAGCTCAGCTTTTGCCGCGCGATCCAATGGAGCTCTCTCTCCGGTTGGCGGTCTTCCTCATGAAGCCGCCGGGTTGATGCCGCCGTCCGGATCATCCGGACGACACTTAAACACCCTGCCCCCGGCTTTTAGCTTGCGCTCCGCCGGGCCATCGAGGTCAGAACCGAAGGGCAATGTGCCCTTTAGTCTTCGCCCGTCTATGCTGGCCCACGGATTTGTGGATTAAGCCGTTACCGGCGCCGGCAGTCTTGGACAGGACGTTTTCACAAACCCCACTAAGCTCCTCCGTCTCTTAGGAAATCCACGCGGGATCGAGGCTAGGAGCGGCCTCACTTTCGCAGGTTTTGTGGAACGAACAAAGGCGCACCGAACAAACCGGGCCGGCACGCCCTCGGTCTTTACCTAGCGGCTTTTGGGTCGCTTGCCAAGCCCGTATATCTCACCACACCGGGAGCCGATTGCATGATCGAAACCAAAAGCTTTTTTACCGACGGCAAGGCGTATGAGCTGCTGATGGGCCGCTTTACTCGCGCAGCCGGCGAGGTGTTCCTGGACTGGCTCTCGTTACCAAAGGGATTTTCTAGCCGACATCGCGACGCGCGTGATCGAAGTTGACGTGACCTACGTGACCTTCGACGATTACTGGTCCGCGCAAACCGCGCTTGCCAACTACATCGTGCAGCACATTCGCAAAATGCCGGCGCCGGACCTCGAACGATTGAAAAACGGCCTGCGCCAAAGTTTGCCGAAGGACGCAAGCAGGCGCATCGCCTATAAGGCCAGAGTCAACGCCGTCAAAGGCCACGTGCCGGCCTAAACGCACCAAAGCCTGCCGGCGCCAGCATCGGGGAGGACGATCTTGCCGCACACGACCGACCGCATCCTGACCACGCATGTCGGCAGCCTAATCCGTCCGCCGAACCTGATTGAATTCTGGCGCGCCATTGAGGAGGGCAAGTCCTCTGACCCGGCCGCTTTCGAGACCTGCCTCACCCGATCCATCGCCGACATCGTGCGCCAGCAGGCGGAAGCCGGTATTGACGTGGTCAGCGACGGCGAGTTCAGCAAAGGCGTCAACTGGGCGTTCTACGTCCACCAACGGCTGACAGGCATCTCAATCCGGCCGACGACGCCCGAGGAGGCTAGCGATCCGATGGCCTCCATGGGCGGGGGCCGCGACCATCAAGCCTTTCCCGAATTTTACGCTGAATATGACGCTGCCTCGGGGCTCGCAAAACGCCTGGGCAACCGCGTCATCATCAACGGGCCGATCACCTATTCGAACAAGCAGGTCTTGCGCGACATCGAGAACCTGAAAGCGGCCATGACCAAGGTGCAAGGCACGCATCCGTCACTGGCCGCGTTTCTGCCGGTCGTAGCACCGGCGAGCGCGCTGCCCGGCGCCAAGAACGAGCACTACAAAAGCGAAGAAGATTATTTGACCGCCCTCGCTGATGCGTTGCACCAAGAATACAAAGCCGTCGTCGACGCCGGGTTCTATGTGCAGATCGACGACGCCTTTCTGCCGTACATGCACGAGCGAATGGTGCCGCCGATGAGCAACGCCGAGTATCGGCGCTGGGCCGGCTTGCGCATCGATGCGCTCAACCACGCACTGCGCGGCATTCCGGAGGAGCGCTCGCGCTATCATATCTGCTGGGGTAGCTGGAATGGACCGCACGTTTTCGATGTCCCGCTCAAGGACATCATCGACCTGCTGCTCAAGGTGCGGGTGGGTCATTATTCATTCGAAGCCGCCAATCCCCGTCATGACCACGAATGGCGGGTCTGGGAGACGGTCAAGCTGGCGCCGGGAAAAGTCCTCATCCCCGGCGTCATCAGCCACGCCACCAACGTCGTCGAGCATCCCGAATTGGTGGCCGAACGTATCGTAAGGCTTGCCAAGATCGTCGGACGCGAAAACGTCATGGGCGGCACTGATTGCGGCTTTGCGCAAAGCCCGTTCGCGCGCCGGGTTCATCCCTCGATCATGTGGGCGAAGCTGAAGGCGTTGGCCGAAGGCGCGCGCATCGCCACGCAGACGCTGTGGGGCAAGCGCGCGGCGGCGTGAAGCCCTCCCCCGTTGCGGGGGAGGGGAAAACTAGTGCTGCTGCGACTCGGGGAACAGGCTTGCCGGTTCGACCTTCACGCCCGGGCCCATGGTCGAGGAGATGGCGACGCGGTTGATGAAGTGGCCCTTGGCGCCCTGCGGCCGCGACTTCTGCACCGCGTCGGCGAACGCCTTGATGTTCTCGACCAGCTTTTCCTCGCTGA
>CAYVPC010000177.1:0-7747 GCA_964453555.1 uncultured Hyphomicrobiales bacterium
ACGCCGTCGGCGAGATTTGCGAGTTTGATTCCGACCTGGAGATCTGCCCGATCATCCGACGTTACTATTAAACCGGCGCGCACCGCCTATTCGACGCCCTTTGGCCACTTACAACGTACTCTCTACCAACCCCGCAAATTGAGGCGCAGACAGACGCCGATGTCCGCGATTGGCCCCTAGCGGACAAGCTGACCCGCGCCAAGAATGTCCGCTTTCAGGAGGCACAGCAGACATGGCGCGGACAGCACGCGATGTCTCCTTCTGACCAATAGGAGACATGCAGAAGAGCATCTCATTGCGGGAGGTTCAACTACTCGTGCGCAAGGACTTGGGCCACCGGCGGCATCACGGGATCACCGCCCGCCGGCGTGATGTTTTTTTCAGTTCCCGCAGCAGCTGCTGCTGCGGGGTCCGGCCGAGCAGGATCGTAGTCGACTTGGGTGTTCTCGGAAGGCGCTGCGATGCCGACAATCCAGGCGCACAGTTGAGCATCGGACGCAAATTGCGGTACGCTAACAACGGGCGTTTGGCTCTCATGGCTCATAAGGTCTTGAATGGTCGCAAAATTGCGCACCGGAAAGCTATGACCCTTCCGTTGTACGAGCGCGCGCTGGGATGGTTCGCGCTAGCCGCGAACCGGATTCGGGTCTGGTACGATTGGCCATTCATTGTTGCGATTCCGATGCTGCTGGGCAATCGCGCGATCATGCGCCAGCGCAACCTGTACGACACGGAGCGGGAGCCTTCACTTCTCAAACCGGAACGGAGCAACAATGCGCGCGACCAGCGTGAGCCGGATGGCAGCTATAACGATCTCGGCTGCCCATGGATGGGCATGGCCGGTGCACGCTTCGGCCGCAACGTTCCGATCGAGGCGACATTCGGCGAGAAGGCGCCCCAACTCTACGACCCCAATCCCCGCCTGATCAGCCGTAAGCTCCTGGCGCGCCGGCAATTCATCCCGGTGCCCCACCTGAACGTGCTTGTGGCTGGCTGGCTTCAGTTCGTGGTGCACGATTGGTTCAGCCACGGGCCGAACGATGCGAGCGTCCCGCCGCACAAGTTTCCGCTTCCCGAAGGAGACGACTGGCCTGGGAGCGAGATGACCGTGCTGCGCTCGAAAGCTGACGCATCGGTCTCGGGCGCGGACGCAGGCCGGCCGGCCACCTATCGGAACACTGAAACTCATTGGTGGGATGCGAGCCAACTCTACGGCTCGTCGCGAGAGCGGCAGTTAGCGGTGCGCAGCAACCCGGCGACCGGCGAACTGCGCGGCGACGGCAAGCTGCACCTGCAAGCCGACGGCCATCTGCCGCTCGAAGGGCACATCCGCCATGGCGAAATCGAGCTCTCGGGGATGAACGGCAATTGGTGGGTGGGCCTGTCGGTCATGCACACGTTGTTCGCGCGCGAGCACAACGCGATCATCGATCGGCTGCGCATCGATTATCCGACCGCGAAGGGCGAGTGGCTGTTCCAGAAGGCGCGCATCGTCAACGCGGCTTTGATCGCAAAAATCCACACCACGGAATGGACGCCGGCGCTGATGAATTCGCCCGAGGGGCGTTTCGCCATGCGCGGCAATTGGTGGGGCCTTTTGGGGGAGCACTACAATCGCGGCCTCGGCCACGTCGGGCGGGACGAAATCTTTTCTGGCATTCCCGGCTCGCACACCGAGCACCACACGGCCCCCTACGCGATGACCGAGGAATTCTGCGCGCTCTACCGCATGCACTCGCTGCTGCCGGATCATTTCTCTTTCCGCCGGCGCGGTGATGATAGCGAGCTGATTGCCCGCGATCTCGGTAGCGTGGCGGCGGCCGGCGTTCACAAACTTTACAATCGCGTGCCATTCGATGACGTGGTCTACTCGCTTGCCACCAGTCATGTAGGCGCATTGGTGTTGCACAATTTCCCCTCCGCATTGCGCCGACTGAACAAGAAGAACATTCCTCCGGCGGAAGGAATTTTCATCGACCTCGGCGCCGTCGATATTTTGCGCGACCGGGAGCGCGGGGTGCCGCGTTACTGCGCCTTGCGCCGGCATTTCGGCATGCGCGTACCGAAGACGTTCGCAGAGTTGACCGACAATCCCGCATGGCAGCACGAGCTGAAAGAGGTCTATGGCGAAGTCGAAAAAGTCGACCTTCTCGTAGGCACGCTTGCCGAAAAATGCCCACCTGGCTTCGGCTTTTCCGACACGGCGTTTCGCGTCTTCATCCTCATGGCGTCGCGGCGGCTAAAAAGCGACCGCTTCTTCGCGACCGATTTCACACCTGAAGTCTACACCCCGCCAGGCTTTCAATGGGTCAAGGACAACAATCTGCGATCCGTCATCGAGCGGCATTGCCCAGACCTGCGGCCGCATTTTGCCGAGCAACGTAACGTCTTCTTTCCGTGGGACAAGGCGGGCAATTAAAGCATGGGCCGTGTGCTGCGCATTCCCTTCCTCGCCGATCTCATCCGCGTCGACGATCCAGCGCAAATCCGCGCCCTGGCGCACGACGAGTGGCTCGATCGGAATTTCACCGGGCACGGGCCTTTGCTCAACCGCATTCTGACCCGCAAGGTGCGCCGCGTTCTGGCAGTCGATCGGGTGCCGCTTCCCTCGGTCGCGCCGCGCGACGACGCCGAACGCGCGGGAGCGCAAGCCGCGCTGCAGGTGGAACTAGACGCAGCCGCAAGCGCCGGCTTCGACGACGACAACATCGCGGCATTGGCCAAAGCGGTATGCCGATACGAAGAGGCGCTTATCCTCGAACACGCCGTTCAGGAAGCGGTCGGCCGATTGTTCGCGAAAGATTATCGCGCCACTGCGGAAACCTGGGCGGCGGCGGTTCTGCTCGACAAGGCCGCGCGCAGCATGAACCCGCTTGCTGCGATCCTTTGGCGAATTACCGGGCAGATTACCCGCGCCCAGCGGCTGCTCGCCGCAAAAGTCCATGACGACCGGGGCGGTGTGCACGCGACCGGGATCGCGGTCCACAATCTCGTCCGCGGCTTTGCCGCCATGCGCGACCTTTTGGCTGCCGGTGATCCGCTAACGCGCGAGCAGGTCGTGGCGCGCTGCCTGAAGGCGCCAGCGAGCGTGCTGCGCGAAGCCGTCCCGAAATCGCCCGGCGGAGCCGATGCCATCCGGCCGAGGACACTCGTGGTGCTTGATCTCAGCGCCGCACAACAACGCGATGCCGGGCCAGAAATCTTGTTTATGGCCGAAAGCTGGTCGCAATGTCCGGCGTCCGCCTGGGTCCCGGCTCTCATTGGTGCGGTCTGGGACCGGGCGCTCCGGTTGCGGCGGCGGCAGCTCGGATCGGTAGGCGGCGGGTTCAGGCTCGAATTCGCCCGCGCGGAGGCTGCACGCCGGCGCGCGATCTATCGCGGCACCCTAGGGGCCAATCTTCTTTTGCAACTTGCGCCCGGTATTGTGATGATTGTGGCGCCGCTATGGATTTCCCATTTCGTCGCACTGCCGCCAACGGACGCGGGACTCGTGCGCGTCTGGGGCTTGATGCTCCTTCTCCTCACAACGCTCTATGCGGCCGGATGGTCGGACCCCGTCTACACGCGCTGGCCGAACGTCGTCGGCATCGCGGGACGCTTCGCTACCGCGTTGCTTTACCTTTGCCTCGGCCGAGGGTTTCTCTGGTTCGCGCTCTACGAAGCAGTATTTGCGGTCGCGCTCACGTGGGCCTACTCGCAAACGATACGCGCCGAGCTGATGGCGCGGCCATAACCGGCGAATGACCTGCTACGCCAAGAGCTCGGCGAAAAATGGATTAAGCATGCGCCTCGCCGGATCGGCGGCTTTTACCCAAGCCGAGAACTCGCGCCACGCGTCGCCGTAAGCCGCGCTGACGTGCTTCTTCTCCACAAACGGGCTCTGGTTGATGAGCGGAATGCCGTTCCGCTTGTAGGAAAATTCGTTGAATTCGCGCAGAAACCGATCCCACGCCGGCTTGTCGCTGACGGCGTGGATGGGATCGATGGAAAAAACATCGCAGTCACGCGCGTAACTGAGGAGACCGCTCGTGTCCTTGCGGATGTGGTAGGAGCCGAGCGGCATGTTGCAGCGGAACCCGTATTTGTTGAAATGCCGCGCAGCGAATTCTAGATAATCGCGCAGCGCCCCAAGCCATTCCGCACTCGGGAATGCCCAGAAAGTGAATACGTATTTGCTGGAGGCCGGCGTGCTTCGGTAGTCGATGATCTTGTCCGGGTTCGCGATGGCACAGCCGCCGACGAGATGAAGCGCCCAGTAGATCGCGAGGCACCCGCCGAACGAAATCTGGTGGCCAACATTTCTGAGCGCCGCGGTGGGCACGTAACTATCGATCGACCGGCCCACATGCGACACCGAATGACTCCAGATCCGGTGGCGGATCGCGGCGAATGCCGGGCCCAACGGGCTCGGCCTTTCGGCGCGCGTTCTCGTTTGAAACACCGCGGTACGGCCGACGGTCCAGCATATCAGACCCTCTGAGTATGCGATGACATTGTTGACTTCCTTTTCGGTGAGCGCCGACACGGGGCGTGGCAGATAGGTCAACCGAATTGCTTCGAGCGGCTTTACGCGAAACGTCACCTCGTAGATCACGCCAGCGAGGCCGTAGCTCGAGCGCATCATGCGCAGCGTCGCCGGATCATTCTCTTCCGAGGCCTCCACGAGCGCGCCCGATGGCGTCACCCACTTTAGCTTACTAAGGTACGAGCTGACTTGGCCGAACTCGATGCCGTCGAGAGCGTCCTTGGTGTGGCAACAGGCCGCCGAGCCCAGTGTCATGTTGCCGATCTCGACATTCGTCATAAGTTGGAGATTGTACTCGCGCAGGGCGGCAGCGGCGTCGATCCATTGCAACCCGGCCTGCGCGGTGAAGGTCATGTTCTTCGGGTCGATTGCGAGAATTTGCTTCAGGCCCGACATGTCGATGATCGTACCATCCGAGGACGCGCAGGGCGTCAGCGAATGGTAGCTGCCCATGGCGCGGACCGGGCCCGGATAACGCCGCGTATCCCGCAAGATCGTCTGCAGATCCTCAACGCTTTGTGGACGGACGAGTTGCTGCGGATATGCAGTAATGCCGCCGTCATAGTTCACGACCTTGGCGGTCATGCGTGTCTCCCATTTACAGGATAGAGTCGGCTTGAGGCGACGCAAAGGCAAAAATCCCGGGCGTGCTCGACTTGGCATGGCCGATGCTGTCTTGGTTCACTAATCGGGTCTTCAAGGAGGATTGCGAGATCGTCGAGATGGAGCAGCGTGCTTACGACGGTCAAGGCGCCGATTGGAACCAGGAAGTATTTCCCGCTATTCGTGAATTGCGCAGGTTGCTTGCCGCGAACGGGCAGCCGATAAAGGGATGATGCCCCCTCCTCTGCCAATGCCGCCCTCCGATGTAAGCGTGGTACATAACCCGGAGCGATTGTTGGGTCGGGAACAGCTGCGCTTCGGAGGCAAACCAGACGTAGCGCTGCCGCGACGAAGAACGCTGATGGCCCTTAGCCGATATCACGCAAAGGAGTTCGAATTTCTGCTCTCGTGTGAAAAGTGGAACGGTCGTCCGCCCCCCCGCTTGATTTGACTCAGGTTTTCACCATCAGCGGCGTCATACCCACAAAGTCACCCACAACGCCAGGTCGGGCCAGCGCGGACGTGAGACCGATCAACTAATGATGTCCTCTTCGCCCCGACTAGCGGACATTGGTTGTCAACCTCTGCCTGTCCGCTAAGAGCCACCAACAGACGTGCGCAACTCAGTCGCCTCTGGGCTTTTTCGCTTGCAGCGAATTGCGCCGAATGAAGGCAAAGGCCACCGCGGCGCCGACGAGCTCGGCGCCACCGCCGAATAGCATCGCAGCACGCAGTCCCGACAAGAAGCCATCGCCAGCCGCGGCATCCTGACCGGCAAATGCCGCGAACAGCCCACCGAGGATCGCGACTCCAAACGTCGCTCCGATCATGCGCGCCGTATTGAGTAGGCCGGATGCGCTACCTGAACGCGATTGCGGAACGTTAGCAATCGCAACCCCGTTGACCGGGCTGGTATTGAGGCCGAGGCCGACGCCGACGATCAGAAGTGCGGCGCCGATCAGCCAGGTACTGGTGTTTTCGCCGACGAATGCCAGCAGAATCGCGCCAAGGCCCATGCACACCATACCGCCAGTCATGATGAGACGCGGGCCGATCGCGTTGGTCATGTGCCCTGTCAGTTGCGACACCAGCACAAAACTGATCGACATCGGCAGCATTTGAAGCCCGGCCAGGAATGGGCTCTCGCCGCGCACGGTCTGCAAATACAGTGGTACCAAGAACAGCAGCGCATACATGCCGAACGTCATCAACCCGGCGATCGACAGAGCGGACGAAAACACCCGGTTGCGGAATAGATCGAGTGGAACCATTGCGCCTTCCAGCCGCGCCTCTACCAGAAGAAATATGGCACCGGCGGCCAACGCCAGCGCGGCGATGGTTAGGATCGGCAGCGAGGTCCATCCCCAATGCGATCCCTCGATCGCCGCGAAAGCGAGCCCACCAATCGCCACGATCGCAAGCGCCTGGCCTGTGAGATCGAGCTTGCGGCCGCGAGGCGAGGAACTTTCGTTGACAGCGGCATAGGCCAAGATCAGCGCGGCGGCGCATGCCGGCAGGATTAGATAGAAGATGCTGCGCCAGCCGACGCTGTCGACGAGAAAGCCCCCAAGTGTCGGGCCGATGATGAAAGCGAGCCCGTTGCAACTCGCCCAGATTCCGAGCGCATGCGCGCGCGATTTTTCTTCCGGGTAGGCAAGCGTGAGGAGCACGAGCGACATCGGCAGTTCGAGTGCCGCGCCAAGACCGCTGATCGCTCGGCCGGCAATTAAAGTGGCGCCGTTAGGGGCAAGCGCGCAGACAATCGTGCCAAGCATAAAGAGCGCAATGCCACAGACGAAGAGACGACGGCGGCCGTATAGGTCGCCGAGCGTGCCGCCGGTGAGCAGCAAGGTCGCGTAAATCAGATTGTAGACGTCGATGACCCATTGCATCTCGCTCACGCCGGAGCCGAGATCGGCTCCAATGCTTTTCACGGCGAGGCTGACGACGGAGGTATCGATCTGTGCGATCAGCACGCCCAGCGACGTTGCCAGAAGCACAAGGATCGGATGTGTGGCTGGCCGCGATTTGGCGAGTGTTGCGGCTAATGTCATGTCATCCTCCAGGAGTAATCCCGAAATAGCGACAAATGTTCCGCGCGCCCACCCGTTTCCTACGCGCGACGGACAGACCGAAACGAGCAAGCTGCGCTTAAAGGACCGCTTCGAGTCAATCGCGACCGAGCCATTCAGGGACAGTTCTGACCTTTGTCTGCTCTTGCCCAAGAGTGACCATTCGAGGCTTGGGTCTGGAAGGTCGCGAAGGGCCAACACGCGACATGACCGGTGCAGTTGGTCACCGCTCGGGCCTTGGAGAGCAAGTTTTTCTTGAGAATATAGGTTGACTGATTTGGATGCTCCCTCGATGCTACTAGCGCGAGAGGATCAAAAAAACATCCACTCATCCGACGAAGTGTATGGAGGGTACCCATGGCCGAGGCTAGTAGCACTGTTAATAACGGCGTGAACGTCGCCGCTTTGATCGCCGCCCGCGAAGCCCTTACTAAAGCTCCTGCTGCTGCGCAGTTTAAATGGCGCGCCGCCTGCGAATGGAAGAATGGCACCCACAGTCACTCTACAGTCGAAGGTTTTTACGGCTTAGGGCAAGAACAGCATCACA
>CAYVPC010000178.1:0-2213 GCA_964453555.1 uncultured Hyphomicrobiales bacterium
GCCATGCGTCCTGGGACAGTCCGGGCGGGCGTTACCCGCCTTTTCCGATCCCAGTTCCAGGGAAAGCACCTCCCGCATCGGCCGTAGTGCCGGCGAGACTGATGCCCGAAGCCGCCCGGGAATGGATTGCGAATCCATGCGCAGGCACCGCGCGTGCTCCGCCTTAGGGAGTGCCCTCGCGAAAGGCGCCCTCAACCGAGCAAGCAAAACCGTAGTATCATAATCGGTGACCAAAGTCAATAAAAAAGTGACGACCGGAGGACCCAATAGTCTTGCGCGGCCGGGAAGTGCAGGATGGCGGCAACCCAACCGCCGAAGGAGCATCCATGCTTGACTGGTATCGCGACCTTAAGACGGCCGAGCGGCGGACCTTTTGGGCGTGCTTCGGCGGCTGGGCGCTCGATGCGCTGGACGTGCAGATCTACAGTTTCGTCGTGCCGGCGCTGATCGCGCTTTGGCACATCAGCAACGCGCAGGCCGGCCTGTTGGCGACGAGCGCGCTGATGATTTCCGCTCTCGGCGGCTGGGTCGCCGGCATGCTCGCCGACCGGGTCGGGCGCGCGCGGCTCCTTATGATCATGGTCGCGTGGTTTGCTTTCTTCACCTTCTTGTCCGGCTTCACGCAGAATTTCCAGCAGCTCCTGGTCGTGCGAGGCCTGCAGGGATTTGGCTTCGGCGGCGAATGGGCGGCCGGCTCGGTGCTGATCGGCGAAGTGATCCGCGCCGCCGACCGCGGCAAGGCGGTCGGCATGGTGCAGAGCGCCTGGGCGTGGGGTTGGGGCGCGGCGGCGATCCTAGCCACCATCATCTTTCAGGTTTTTCCGCAGGAGATCGCCTGGCGCGCGCTGTTCTTTGTCGGCATCTCGCCGGCGCTGCTGGTGTTTTACATCCGCAGCCGGGTGCCGGAGCCGGAGGTTTTCCGCGCCGCCGCCCAATCGGCGGCCCGGCGCGGCGCGTTCGGGATTTTCAGCGCCGAGCTTCTGCCGACCACTATCCTTGGCGCTATCCTCGCGACCGGCGCGCAGGGCGGCTATTACGCGATCACCACGTTCCTGCCGACCTTTCTGCGCAGCGAGCGGCACCTCACCGTGCTCGGCAGCGGCGGCTACCTCGCGGTGATCATCGTCGGCTCGTGGTTCGGCTATGTCGTCAGCGCCTATCTGAGCGACGGGATCGGCCGGAGAAAAAATTTCTTCATCTTCGCGATCGGCTCGCTGGTGATCGCGATCGCCTATACGCAGGCGCAGATTTCCGACCACCTGATGCTGGCGCTGGGGTTCCCGCTCGGTTTCTTCGCCTCCGGCATTTTCTCCGGCATGGGGCCGGTTCTCACCGAATTGTTCCCGACCAGCGTGCGCGGCGCCGGTCAGGGATTTTGCTATAATTTCGGCCGCGGCATCGCTGCGTTATTTCCGACGCTGGTCGGCCTGCTCTCGGCATCCGTCCCGCTCGGCACCGCCATCGGCATTTTTGCGGCCATCTCGTACGCCATCGTGATCCTGGCCGTGATCGTCCTGCCGGAAACGCGCGGCCGCGAATTGCTGGCCAATTAAGTCGTAGCAGCCCGCAACGACCAAGGCGCGCACTCGTCAGTGGAAGGCGTCGAGACGGCCGAAACAGCGTCGTTTAATCAAGCGACCTTTGTTAAAGGAGCCTTGAGCACCTCTTCGGCTGCTTTGGTATAAATTTCGCCAAGACTTTTAATTTGCTCACCAAATGAACCCAATTGAGACTGCATGAATTCGGTCTGAATTGGCACTGCCTCCAGGAAATTATTTGCTCGGCTTAGCTTATGCATGTAGTCACGAGCAATAGTTATGTTCTTCTCGGCACAGTCTTTTGCTTTTCCACCTAACTCAGTGTCACCCAATGGGTGAGATGAAACAGCCTTCTGAAGAAAATCGAAGTACTGATCCACTGTCTTGCTAACTTCCTCTCTAACCTGTTCTGTAAACTGATCGAGCGTGATGTTCCAATCTGACATATTGTTGTTTGCCATCGTGGCATCCTCCTAGGAAACGGACGAGGTAGAAGCGCCTCAAGTTACAGCGTTAGGGGGCGAAGAAGTGGACCCCTTGACGTCAATTATCGCTTGCGAAAACTTGGGGCGCCTACTCAGCAGTGTCTGAGCAATATTGTTCACTAGCGGTGCCTGCGCTGCTGACTAGGAGTCGAGTTGGGTGAATGATCGCTCCTGGCCCATAGCGGACGTA
>CAYVPC010000178.1:2313-7712 GCA_964453555.1 uncultured Hyphomicrobiales bacterium
CTAGCATAGCGGACGTACTAGCATAGCGGACGTACTAGCATAGCGGACGTACTAGCATAGCGGACGTACTAGGATGTCCGCACCTCCGTCGGATTTCCAGGGCTAAGCGGACATCCTGGGGTTTACGAGTACGCGGCCGATCCGCGCTGTCACACCGCGGCGCGCTGCCGCGCCGGGTCCGGCCGTGCCCGGCCGGCCGCCTTGAGCGCGCTCAAGAGCGCGCGCTGGAGCGCGGCCAGGTCATAAGGCTTCTGCAACACCTCGAACCCCCGCCGCATCGCGTCCTGTCCGCTCGAGGAATAGCCGGTGGTCAACAGCACCACGATGTGCGGAAAGCGCGCCCGCACCGCCTTGGCGAGTTCGAGCCCGTTCATGCCGCCCGGCATCAAGATGTCGGAAAAAACGAGATCGACGCCGCCCTCGCTTTCCAGCAGATCGAGGCCCGCCTGCGCGCTCACCGCCACCTTGATGCTGTAGCCGAGGTCGTCGAAATAGCCTTTGGCGACCTCGACCACCTCGGCATTGTCCTCGACCAGGAGCACCGTGCCGGCGGACAGCGCCGCGCCGGGCGCGATCGCGGACTCGCGCGGCTTCGCCGGCGCCTCGAAGCTGCGCGGCAGGAACAGCGTGATCGCGGTGCCGCGCCCGATCGTGCTGGTGATGGTGGTGGCGCCACCCGATTGCCGGGCGAAGCCGTAAACCTGCGAAAGCCCAAGCCCGGTGCCCTTGCCGATTTCCTTTGTGGTGAAGTACGGCTCGAACACTTGCGGCAGGACTTCCGGCGCTATGCCTTGTCCGGTATCGGCGACGCGCACGGCGACGAATTCGCCGCTCAAGCCTTCTTCGCTGGCCTTGCCGCGCAGCAGGACCGCTTTCGCCGCGATGGTCAGAGTACCGCCGGACGGCATGGCGTCGCGCGCATTGACGGCGAGGTTGAGCAACGCGAGCTCGAGTTCACTCGGATCTGCCTTGACCAGGCAGGGGCGCTTGGGGACGAGCACGCGGATTTCGATATCGCCGCGCAGTGAGCGGCTGAGCATGTCCTTGAGCTCCGGCAGCCGTGCGGTCAGATCGATAACACTCGGCTGCAACATTTGCCGGCGCGAGAAGCTGAGCAATTGCCGGGTGAGGCTCTCGCCGCGCTGCGTCGCATTGGCGATGGCGTCGAGGAGCTTTACCTGGTTCTCGTCATTGATGTCGCGGCGCAGCCGGTGCACGCTGCCGCTCACGATCATCAGCAAATTGTTGAAGTCGTGGGCGACGCCGCCGGTCAATTGGCCGATCGCTTCGAGCCGTTGCGACTGGCGCAACGCGCCTTCCGCAGCCTCGCGGCGCTCGGCTTCTTCGTAGAGCCTCCGAGTGCGGCGCAGCGTGAGCCAGAGCACCGAGAGGATCAGAAGCGTGGCGGGTATGCCGAAGATCAGGTGCGCTCCCATGTTGCGGAGCCATTCGGCCCGGATCGCAGCGCTGGTCACCCCGGCCATAGCGTAGACCGGGAAGCCCGGAAGCCTGCGAAAACCGAAGCGTCGGGAAACGCCGTCGATATCTGAGTTGGCGGTATAGAGGCCGTGCTCGACGCCGCGGCCGATGGTGGTGCGGAACGTACTTTCGGGACTGAGCCGCCGGGAAGGATCGTCGAGGAGGGGATGGCGGGCCAGATACGCGCCGTCGGACCGCACCAGCGCGTAGAAACTGCCCGGCGTTTTGCCGATCAAGTCGTAGAAGTCCTCGAAGTAGGCCGGCCGCACCGCCACCGCGATGACGCCGTCGAAGGAACCGTCGGGCGATTCCAGACGATGTGAGAGGTCGAAAAAATCTCCGTCGATGCCCGGCAGGCGCGGTGAGCGCATGTCGCTGACATAGGTACCGATATCTTTCTCGCGCTGGACCTGGAAATAATCGCGATCGCTGAAGTTCACATTGCCGGGCACGTGTCCGAGCGCGCTGCCCACCAGCGGCCGGCCGTCGCGGCCGATGAGCAAGATGGCGTGCAGCTGCGGCATGGTCGCGACGATGCCGGCGAGGCGCTCGTGCAGGCGCGGCTCGTCGGCGCGAATGTCCTCATCCGACATGCCCCGCGCGATCTCGTTGATTTCGGCGAAGGTGCGATCGACGGTCTGGAAAACCTTGAGCGCCTGCTCCTGCATGACATCGAGCGAACGGGCAATGCGCTCGTCGGTGACGGCGTTGATGTCGCGGTAACTGACCCAGCAGGCATAAGCGTACAGCGTCGCCGGCAGCACCACCGAGGCGACCATCATCAGTAGCAAGAGGCGAGTAGCCGATTCCCGTGCCCTGCGCATCGACTGCCACATCCGGTGGTTGAGCTTAAATCAAGCGAAAGCCCGGCGATACGGTGGACAATGTTCTACACGACCTCGACGCGAATGAGGCAGGATTTCGGCTGGCCTGGCTGCTATCCGCAAACCGCGAAACCGGCGCCAACTGCTTAAATTGCCGGATGTTTTTTCCCGAATGCAAGGGAACACGACGTCACTCCGGCTTGAAATCCATCGCCACGCCGTTGATGCAATAGCGCAGGTGAGTCGGCGGCGGTCCGTCATCGAAGACATGGCCGAGATGGCTGCCGCAGCGGCTGCAATGGACCTCGTTGCGCACCATGCCGAAACTCGCGTCGCGCGAGGTTTCGACCGAACCATCGACCGGATCGTTGAAGCTCGGCCAGCCGGTGCCGCTCTCGAACTTCTTCTTCGAGGCGAACAGCGGCTGCCCGCAGCCGGCGCAATAAAACGTGCCGGCGCGCTTCTCGTAATTCAGCGCGCAGCTGCCCGGCGGCTCGGTGCCGTGGGCGCGCATGATGCGAAACTGCTCGGGCGAAAGAAGTTTTTTCCATTCCGCATCGGTGTGGGTGACGGGATATTGTTTCGTGTCCATGGCGATGGCGCCCAGTTGCTACAAGTAGACGACGCTTTAGATAGTGACAAAGAGCGGCCATCAAAGGCAACGCGCAATCATGTGATGGGCCGCAGCGCCGGCGCGGCGATCAAGGCAGCGCGTCGAAGCCTTCGGCAAAGCCCTTGAGGCTGACCGGAAAGCCGATGCCCTCTTCGGGCGTGAGGAAGATGATGAAGGTCGCGGTATGGCCTTCGCGCATCTTCCGGATCAGTTCGTCTTCCATCGTGACTTCGGCGACGCAGCCGTTGGGCAGGCAGCGCACGTAGCCGGCCCGGCCCACATTGACGTCATCGATCTTGAGACCGAGCGCGTCGGGCAACAGAACACCGGGCGGCGCCAAGACGCGCATGAGGTGGATGTTGGTGCCGGCCGGCCGCAGGATGATGATGGTCAGCCCGACATTGGGGCGCTCTTCGGACATTACGCTCTGCATCAGCGCGCATTGCTCGCCTTGCGCGCCGGGCGGCGTGTCGCAGCGAATCTGCCATTCGCCGTGGACCGAACGGACGGCACCTTGCGCGGCGGCTTGCCCGCCGAACGGCGGCAGCGCCGCGAGTATCAAGGCGGCAACGCAGAGCGCCGGGACCATTGGCCGCAACAGCCGCCTGCCACCGACAATTGCCATCGTCATGTCCCCTTCGGTCATCCTTCCGGCCGCCCTCCCAGCCGGGGTCTTCGGCAGGTTTTCGGCCACGAATCACCTTTGTGCAGGCCGATTGCCGCGCGGGCCTGCCTACATCGTGAGCCCGCAGTGTCAAGATCGGATCAAAATCAAGCCATTGTGGCCGCGCGAAGGAGACCGCCGCGCGGGCGCTGAGTGCATTGCGGTAGAACGCGATTTGTGGTTTGAGGGGATAACCCCCATCCGCCGATGCCCGTCAAGGATCAGACTCGCGGCGCAAATCCCCGTTCGCAGCAGGCCACCATCCGGCCGCTGCCGTTATGGGCCAGATGCGTGCCCGGCCTCGGCGCCGGGATCGACCGCAAGAAACGAGGAGCCCGGAAACAGATGCCGCTGTTCGCACGCTTGAGCGCATGGGTGCTGACGTTCGGGATGGTGTTCGCAGGCGCGCAGACCGCCCGCGCTGGCGCTGGGCAACCGTCACCGTGGCAACTCGGCCTGCAGGATGCGGCGTCCCCGGTCATGGTTGACATCATCCGGTTCCACAATTTCCTGCTCTGGATCATCACCGGCATCACCGTCTTCGTGCTTGTTCTGCTCGTCATCATCGTGGTGCGCTTTAACGCACGCGCCAATCCGACCCCTTCCCGCACCACCCACAACTCGCTCCTGGAAGTCGCCTGGACGATCGTGCCGGTCATCATCCTGGTGGCGATCGCGATTCCGTCGTTTCGGCTCCTGTTCCTGCAACTCGATGACCCGAAGCCCGATTTGACGGTGAAGGCGACCGGCAAGCAGTGGTACTGGAGCTACAACTACCCCGACAACGGCAATTTCGAATTCGACTCGCTCATCGTCGAAGAAAAGGATTTAAAGCAGGGCCAGCCGCGGCTTCTCACTGTCGACAATGAGATGGTGGTGCCGGTAAACAAGGTCGTGCACGTGCTGGTGACCGGCGCCGACGTGATTCACTCCTTCGCGGTGCCCTCGTTCGGCGTCAAGATCGACGCCGTCCCCGGCCGGCTCAACGATACCTGGTTCAAGGCGACCAGCGAGGGTACCTTCCACGGCCAATGCTCCGAATTGTGCGGCAAGGATCACGCCTTCATGCCGATCACGGTGCGGGTCGTGAGCGACGCCGAGTTTGCCGCCTGGGTGGAGACCGAGAAGAAAAACGCCGGCCTCGAGACCGCGCCGCCGGCGGCATTGGCGGCGACCGCTGCGCCTGAGCCGAACACCCGCTAACGCAGGAATTGACCATGGATCAGATGACACACGCGGCCGCGCACGGCGACGATCACGGGCATGCCACGCCGCACGGCTGGCGCCGCTATGTCTATTCGACCAACCATAAAGACATCGGCACCATGTATCTCGTGTTCGCGCTGATCGCCGGCGTGATCGGCGGCGTGTTCTCGATCCTGATCCGCGCCGAGCTGATGTTCCCCGGCCTGCAGATTTTCCATGAGACGCATTACTTCGACGTGATCGTCACCGCGCACGGCCTAATCATGATCTTCTTCATGGTCATGCCGGCGATGATCGGCGGCTTCGGCAACTGGATGGTGCCGCTGATGATCGGCGCGCCGGACATGGCGTTCCCGCGCATGAACAACATTTCGTTCTGGCTGCTGCCGGCCTCGTTCGCGCTGTTCGCCGCCTCGATGTTCTTCGAAGGCGAGCCGGGCGCCAACGGCGCCGGCACCGGCTGGACCATCTATGCGCCGCTGTCGACCTACGGACATCCCGGCCCGGCAATGGATTTTGTCATCCTGTCGCTGCATCTGGCCGGCGCGTCCTCGATCCTCGGCGCCATCAACTTCATCACCACGATCTTCAACATGCGGGCGCCCGGCATGAC
>CAYVPC010000179.1:0-7626 GCA_964453555.1 uncultured Hyphomicrobiales bacterium
TCGCCCGCGCCCGCACGTCGAGCGCGCCGCGGAAGATGTAGGGAAAGCCGAGCACGTTGTTGATCTGGTTCGGATAGTCGGAGCGGCCGGTCGCCATGATGGCGTCGCTGCGCACCGCGGCGACTTCTTCCACCGTGATCTCGGGATCCGGATTGGCCATGGCAAAGATGATCGGCTTCTCCGCCATCGCCTTCACCATGTCCGGCGTCACCGCCCCCTTCGCCGAGAGGCCGAAGAACACGTCGGCGCCGACCAAAGCCTCGGTCAGCGTGCGCGCGTCGGTCTTGACGGCAAAGCCCGACTTCCACTGGTTCATGCCGTCGGTGCGGCCTTCATAGATGACGCCCTTGGTGTCGCAGAGGATGAGATTCTCGGGGCGAAAACCGATCGCGCGCAACAATTCGAGACAGGCGATGCCGGCCGCGCCGGCGCCATTGCAGACCAACTTCGTGGTCGCGATCTCGCGGCCGGTCAGCTCCAGCGCATTGATCAGCCCGGCGGCGGCAATGATGGCGGTGCCGTGCTGGTCATCGTGAAATACGGGGATATCGAGGAGTTCGCGCAGCTTCTGCTCGATGATGAAGCATTCGGGCGCCTTGATGTCTTCCAGATTGATGCCGCCCCAGCTCTTGCCGAGCAGTTTGACGCAATTGATGATTTCGTCGGGATCCTCGGAGGAGATTTCGAGGTCGATCGAGTCGATGTCGGCGAAGCGCTTGAACAGGACGGCCTTGCCCTCCATCACCGGCTTGGCCGCGAGCGCACCGCGATTGCCCAGCCCGAGGATGGCGGTGCCGTTGGTGATCACCGCGACGAAATTGCCCTTGGTCGTGTAATCGTAGGCGCGGCTTTCGTCCTCGGCGATGGCGAGCACCGGCACGGCGACGCCGGGCGAGTAGGCGAGCGACAGATCGCGCTGCGTCGCCATCGGCTTGGTCGCAACGACTTCGAGCTTGCCGGGCCGGCCCTGGCTGTGGAACAGCAGGGCTTCCTGATCGGTGAAAGTCGGCCGCTGCGTCCGATCGCCCTTTTTGCGAGCCATTTCAATTCCTTGCTGACGAACGCGCGCGCCCGAACCGGCCGAAGAAGCGACGTTAGCGGAAGCCATGGCCCTAGCTCAAGGGATCGATCTAGCGCGGTTTTCCGCTGCGCCGGCACAAAAAAGTGCCGCAACCTCTGTGCATTGAATAAACCGGCGTTGCAGAGTAATTCCTCGGCCACGCCCCCACTGTCGAGCCGTCCGGCATCGTGATGATCAGATTTCTGCTGCGCTTTATCGGCCTATGCATACTGGCGGCCGCCTTTGTCTTCCTCGTCTATGACGGGACCAAGTCAATCGCCAACCAGCATCTGGTTTATATGAAGGTTGCCGAGCTTTGGGCTGACGTCGATCAAGCGAGCCTCAATCGCGTCGAGGACTGGTTCAAGCACAAAGCCGTGTGGGCCTGGGATCCCTACGTCCAGGCGTTCTTCGACCAGGTTCCGGCCTGGGCTTTGCTCGCCGTCGTGGCGATGATCCTCATTCTGCTTGGGCGCAAGAAAAGGCCGCTGATCGGCTATGCGCGCGACTGAGCGCGCTGCATGCCCGCGCATAAGCGTTCAAGCTGGCGGCGCATCGTTTTGGCGCTGGTCATCGCCGTTCTGATCGTTCTTTTGCTGCCCTACGCGATCGCCCCGCTTTACCGCTTCGGACAACCGGTCTCGACGCCGATGCTGTGGCGCTGGGCGACCGGCGGCCGGGTCGAACGCATTTTTGTTCCGCTCGGCCGCATCGCGCCGGTGTTGCCGCTCACCGTCATCCTGGCCGAGGACGGCGGCTTCTGCCGCAACCGCGGCGTCGACCTCGGCGCTATGCGCGACGCCATGCTCGAGGCCGACGACGACATCGAAGAGGCGCGCGGCGGCTCGACCATCACGCAACAGACGGTCAAGAACCTGTTCCTGTGGCCCGGCCGCAGCGTCGTGCGCAAGGCATTGGAATTCCCGCTGGCGCTGTGGCTCAATTTGGTGCTGCCCAAGCGGCGGATCATGGAAATCTATCTCAACATCGCCGAATGGGGGCCGAGCGGCCAATTCGGCGCCGAGGCCGGCGCACGCTTCGCCTTCGGCAAATCGGCGCACGATCTGGACCCGGCCGAAGCGGCGGAACTCGCCGCCATCCTGCCGAACCCGGTCCGCCGCAGCGCACGCACGCCGAGCATGATGGTGCGCCGGCTGGCCGGGCTTTACGAGCGTCGCGCGGCCAGCTATCCGGGCCACGCCGCCTGCCTGCACGGCCCGGCCCACTAGCGTTAATGCGGACATTCTTCTATAAGCCGCGCTTCCCGTGATTCCGGAGAGTTACGTCATGGCCGTCCCGAAACGAAAAACCTCGCCCTCGCGCCGGGGCATGCGCCGTTCGGCCGACGCGCTCAAACGGCCGACCTATATCGAGGACAAGGATTCCGGCGAATTGCGCCGGCCGCACCACATCGATCTGAAGACCGGCATGTATCGCGGCCGCCAGGTGCTGGCCAAGAAGACGGAAAGCTGACCCTTCGCCGGAAGGCGCGTCATGTTCCTGCTCGGCATTCCTCTGCTGCTGATCCCCTTCGCCGTTTACAACATGATCGCATTTCTCACGCCCGGCGTCGGCTGGACTACGCCGATCACCACCATTCACATGACGTCCGGGCAGGACTGAGTGATGACCTGGGAAGACCTGCTGCTTGCCTTCACCATCCTGTTGCTGGCGGTCGAGATCCTGAAATCGACGCGCATGGGCACGCGCTCGATCGTCGATCACGTGCTGGCGATGGCGCTGTTCATCGCCATGCTGGTGGAATTTTTGCTGGTGAAGCAGGCCGGGACGTCGACGTTCTTTTTGCTGACCATGATCGGGCTGGTCGACGCGCTGGTCGGCTTCATCGTCAGCATCCGCTCGTCGCAGCGTCAGGTCGAAATCGAGCCGGCGGCTTAGAGCATGATCCGGAAAAGTGGATACCGGTTTTCCGAAAAGATCATGTTCCAACGAAGAATCTAGACAAGCTTTAAAGCGCGCGCGACAGCGCCCGCCCCTGCCGCCAGCGGCCGGCGATCGGTCCCCGCATAGGCGGCAATCGCCTCTTCCGGCTCGGCCCGGCGGCGCGCCCGCGTCTGCGGGGCCTGCCCCTTGGTAGCGATGAGTTGCGTGAGGAATTCGGCTTGCGGCCGGCCGCCCGTGTACCCGGCGCGTGCCGGGCCGGCGATTGGTGTCAGCGGAACCAGGGCGGTGCTCACTGGGTCGTTACTCCCTGTACCGAAATGGGACGCCCGCCGCATTCAGAACGAGACGTGCGCCGCCTTCCGGCCTTACAAGGGCAAAGCGTGTGCCGCGCCTTTGCCGCTTTAAATTCAGCGGGTGGATTTCCGAATTCTTCATGTTCCTGCGGTAGTTTAAGGCGAAACCGGCCGTCTGCTTTCACGCTTCCGCGGACTGCGGCAACCCCAATGAGGTTAGGGTGACCAACACGGGTCCGCAAGACTCCCCGGCCCGCCTCGACGCCGGCGACATCGTCGCCTCGGTCGGCGAGGCGCTCTACCGCTGGGAGATCAAAAGCGACCGGCTGATCTGGAGCGCCAATGCCGGCAATGTACTCTCGATCGCGGATGCGGCGTCGATTTCGACCGGCCGCGGCTTCGCCCAGTTCCTCGAAATCGACAACGCTCAGGCGCGTTTCGATGCCGTCATCGGCTCCGAGCAGCGCGACGACGGCCGCGGCGTTCTCTACCGCACCCAGTACTGCATCGTTCCCGACGCCAGATCGGAAGCTAAACTCTGGGTCGAGGACACCGGCCGCTGGTTCGTCGGCGCCGACGGCAAGCCGGCGCACGCGCAGGGCATTGTCCGCGTCATCAACGAACGCCACGAGCGCGAAAGCCGGCTCAGTTATCTCGCCCGCTACGACGGCCTCACCGGCGAATTCAACCGGCACCATCTCACCGAAGTGCTGGAGAAAACCCTCGAAGAGGCGGTGCGCTTCCGTTCCTCGTGCGGCTTCCTCCTGGTCGCCATCGACAATCTGGCGCACATCAACGAGTCCTACGGTTTCGACATCGCCGATGAGGTGATCGGCGACGTCGGCATGCGCATCCGCAAGCTAATGCGCGGCAAGGACACGCTCGGCCGCTATTCCGGCAACAAGTTCGGCCTCGTGCTGCGCGACTGCACACCCGACGACATGGCGATCGCCGCTGAACGCCTGCTCGCCGGCGTGCGCGATGAAATGCTGCCGACCAGCGCCGCTCCGGTTGCCGCCACCGTGACGATCGGTGGCGTCTCGGCGCCGCGGCATGCCCGCAACGTCGCGGAAGTGCTGGCGCGCGCGCAGGAGACGCTCGATACCGCCAAAGGCAAGCGCCACGGTTCGTTCCTCGCCTACCGGCCGAACATCGAGCGCGAGGCGCAGCGCCGGGAAAACGTGCGCGCCACCGATGAAATCGTCGCCGCGCTGAACGAACGCCGCATCTTCCTCGCCTACGAGCCGGTGACCAAAACGAGCGATCGCCAGCCGGCATTTTACGAATGCCTGATGCGCATCCGCCGCGCCGACGGAAGTCTCCTCGGCGCCAGCGACGTGGTTCCGGTCGCCGAACGGCTGGGACTGGTGCGGCTGCTCGACCACCGCGTGCTTGAATTGGTGGTCGACGAACTGGCCGCCGCGCCGTCGCTGCAAACGAGCGTCAATGTCTCGCCCGGCTCGACCACCGATCCCGATTGGTGGACGGAGCTAGGCTCGCTCCTGCACGCGCATCCAGGCGCGGCGGAGCGGCTGATCATCGAGATCACTGAAAGCGCCGCGATCCACGACATCGACGAAACCCGCGGCTTCGTCGCCCGCGTGAAGGATCTCGGCTGCCGGATCGCGATTGACGATTTCGGCGCCGGCTATACGTCGTTCCGCAATCTGCGCAAGCTTGGCGTCGATATCGTCAAGATCGACGGCGCCTTCGTGCAGAACATCATGCGCTCGGAGGACGACCGCGCCTTCGTGCGCACGCTGATCGATCTCGGCAAGCGGCTCAAGCTGGCCACGGTTGCCGAATGGGTGCAGGACGAAAACGCGGCCAAGATGCTGGAAGCGTGGGGCTGCGATTACTTGCAGGGCGCGCTGGTCGGCCTGGCCTCGATCGAGCGACCGTGGCGGGCGGGCCCGGCGCAAATGTCGGCGCGGGGCGCGTAGCCGCGGAAATTCTATCGCTGCGGGCCCGACAACTGCACATCGCGTTCGGCGCGAAAGACGTTGCCGTAAAGATTCGCGATCCACTGCCGTCCGCTCGACGTCACATTGAGATAGCGGATCGCCGTCTGGATGTGCGGGGAAACGCTGTTCCAGTAAAACTGCGGGTATTTGTCGGTAAGGTCGGCCGGCGATTCATAGCCCAGCTGCCGGTTCATGCCGACTTCCGCAAATTCGAGATAGAGCGCATTAGCCTTGCGCAGGTAATGCGGGTCGCCAAGCTGGCCGATCAGATCCGCCGCGCGCACGAGCGAACCCTCCTCGTTGTCCTCATTGTCCGATCGGCCCGGCGACGGAAAGCGCGTGTATTCGATCGCCTCGGCAATCCTCGCGGCATCTAGAATTTCGGAATTGCCGATGCGATCGATCACATAAAGCTTCGACCGGTCGACGTGGAAAGGAGTCAGTGCCGCATCCGAGGACCCGCGCGGCAGCCTGGTTTTTCCGCCTTTTGCGTCGATGATGTAGCCGTCGGGGCCGTCGCCTTGCAGAATGCCCCGCACATAGCCGATGTCATGCAGCAGGCAGGCGACGAGGACGTGCGCGAAATCGATCGGATAGGTCGGCGTCAGCAGCGCCCGGCCTTTCATGATGTCGTAGCCGACCTGGGCCACCAGCATCGTGTGCTCGACGTTGTGATAAAGCGCGTCGCTGTTGCCGATGCATTCGAGCGAAATCCGCGCTACCGCCGGAATGAGTTCGGTCAGCCTCGCTTCGGTCGAGCCGAACCGGCGGCCTAGATGTTCGGCGAGATACGCGCTCAAACCTTCCGCCGCCAATTCAGGAACGGTGATCAAGGAACATCTCCGTTTGCTCCAATCGTCCTTTCGGATCCGAACAGCGGCTCCGTCACAAAACCGCAACACGCCCGGCCGGCCCCCGCGGCGCAAAGAAACCGCCCCGGTAACGGCCGAGATTAGCAAGATTTCGGAAGTTTTAGGACGTGGCGGCCTTGGTCGCTGACCGGGCACCGGCCGATCAATTGCCGGTGAGCTTGTCGACTTTTTTTTGCATCTCATCGAGCTGCCGCTTGAGATCGTCGATATCGCCGGTTTTGGACGGCGCGCTGCCGGCGTCGGCCTCGGTTTCGCCGCCGCTCTCGCGCCGCGCGAACGGCGTGAACATGGCGAACGCGCGCTCGAACATCTCCATATTGCGCCGGACCTGCTCCTCGAGCGCGCCGAACGGGCTACCGCCGAAGGCCTGCGCCATCTGAGCGCGGAATTTTTCCTGCTCGCGAGTCAGCGAGTCGATCGAGACTTCCAGATAGCGCGGCACCAGCATGCCCATGCTGTCGCCGTAGAAGCGGATGAGCTGGCGCAGGAAGGCAATCGGCAGAAGATTCTGCCCTTCCTTGTTCTCCTGCTCGAAGATGATCTGGGTGAGCACGGAGCGCGTGATCTCTTCGCCGGTCTTGGCGTCGTAGACCACGAAATCCTCGCCGGTCTTGACCATGCTCGCGAGGTCCTCGAGCGTGACGTAGGTGCTCGTGCCGGTGTTGTAGAGCCGCCGGTTGGCGTACTTTTTGATGGTGACCGGCGCTTCGGGCGTCTTGGTGAGGGGTTCGGACATGAGGCTCAGGACCACGCGGGTTGTGCCATCAAAATAGGCGGTTTCGACCGGCGCGGCTACCGTTTTGTGCGAGGGGCGCGGCCAGCCGTTTTGGCGCAAAAGACCCGGCGATAATGGGCACTGGAGCCGATCACTGCCGAAGGCGGCCAACGGTCGCTTGCAACATGACAGCAATGCGCCGCCTGCCCGGCTTGTCGAGGGCCGGTCGTGTCCTTATGACATATATCGATAGGGCCGCGGCACTCCCGCGATAACGACTTCATACCCGGGAAAGGAGCTCCCATGCAGGACGACATTGTCATTGTCGGCGCGGTCCGCACGCCGGTCGGCGCATTCAACGGGGCGTTCGGCAACATGCCGGCCCACGACCTCGGCAAGGTTGCAATCAAAGCGGCCATCGACCGAGCCGGCGTCGAGGCGCCGCGCGTCTCCGAGGTGATCGTGGGGCAAATTCTGCAAGCTGGTCAGGGCCAGGGCCCGGCCCGGCAAGCCTCGATCAATGCCGGCCTCCCGGTCGAGGTACCGGCCTACAGCATCAATATGCTTTGCGGCTCGGGCCTGCGCGCGGTCGCGCTCGGCTATCAGGGCATCGCCAACGGCGATACCGAGATCGCCGTGGTCGGCGGCCAGGAGTCGATGAGCATGGCGCCGCACTGCGCGCATCTGCGCGGCGGCGTGAAGATGGGCGACTTCCAGATGATCGACACCATGATCAAGGACGGCCTCTGGGACGCCTTCAATGGCTATCACATGGGCAACACCGCCGAGAACGTCGCGCGGCAATGGCAGATCACCC
>CAYVPC010000180.1:0-7614 GCA_964453555.1 uncultured Hyphomicrobiales bacterium
AACGCTTGTTGGCCAGTTCGTTGACCTTGGTCGGATTGACGCGGGTATCGATCGGACCCGCCATCAGCGTCATCGAGCGCGGCTGCGCGGCATTGCCGTTTTGCGCCATCACCGCGACGGCGGAGAGCACGGCGACGCAAGGCTGGCAAACCGCCAGCACATGCGAGCCCGGTCCCATCACTTCAAGAAACTTGATCAGGTGCTCGACATATTCGTCGACGCCGAACCGGCCGGCCGTGATCGGCACGTCGCGCGCATTGTGCCAATCGGTGATGTAGACGTCGTGCTCGGGCAGCATGGTGCGCACCGTGGCCCGCAGCAGCGTGGCGAAATGCCCCGACAGCGGTGCCACGAGGAGCACGCGCGGCTGGGTGGTCGCGACGTCTTTTTTGAAATGTAGAAGGGTGGCGAAGGGCGTAGTGGCGGCGGCTTCTTCGTGCACCTCGACCTCGCGGTTGCCGACGGTCACCGAGGTGATGCCGAACGGCGGACGCGTGTGGGTGAGACCCATGCGCGAGATCAGCTCATAAGCCGCGCTCAGATTCCGGATGTTCGGGTTTTCCGCAAGCAGCGGCTGGTGCCCCGCGGCCAACGCCATGGTTGCCCAGGCTTTAAGCGGCGCAATAATGTCGGAATGGGTCTGATAGGCGAGGTACAGCATCCGTTACCTACGGGTGCCGCAGTCCGTCTGGCGACAGAACCCCTCGACCACCCCAAACGCGGAAAGGCTAGTGCATTTTTTGTTGCGCTGCGACAAGATTATGAACATCCTGCATATTGGGAGCGAGGCGCAGGGTCTGGGCCAATCGGAACGCGCGCCTGCGCTGCCGTCGAAACGGATTGTGGTGATCCCATAACTCGTTGATTCACTGCCAATCTTCACGACGAGACCAACGCGATGTCCAAGGCCATCCTCACCATTGCCAGCAAGAATTACGGGTCGTGGTCGCTGCGCGGCTGGTTGTTATGCAAAATGGCCGACCTCGACTTCGAGGAGAAGCACGTCGGCACCGACGATGCTTCGACGCGCGCCGAGCTGTTGCTGCTGTCGCCATCCTTTCTGGTGCCATGCCTGGTTCACGACGGCCTCAAGGTCTGGGACACGCTGGCCATCGCCCAATACCTGCATGAGCATAACCCCGAAGCCGGCTTGTTGCCGGCCGATCAGGCGCAGCGTGCGCACTGCCGCTCGATTTGCGGCGAAATGCATTCCGGCTTTGCCAATCTGCGCTCGGCGCTACCGATGAACCTCAAGGCGCATTTCCCCGGCTTCAAATCCTGGGCCGGCGCGCGCGGCGACATCGACCGCGTCACAGCGATCTGGCGCGAATGCATCGAGAATTATGGCGGGCCGTATCTGTTCGGCGAAAAGCCCTGCTCGGCGGACGCGATGTACGCCCCGGTGTGCACGCGTTTTTTAACCTACGATGTCGCGGTCGATCCGGTCTCGGCGCAATACTGCAAGACCATCATGGCGCTGCCGCTGATGCAGGAATGGATCGCCGCCGCCAAGGTCGAACCCGACGAGCTTGAAGAGCTGGACGTCGAGTTCTGACTATCAATCCCATTTCGGCTGGCCGGAAAACGCCCAATCCACCATGCGGCCGCCGGCATGCGCCAGGCCCGAGATTTCCGCCATCTCCTCCGCGCTCAGCGCGAAATCGAAGATCGCCGCATTCTCGGAGAGCCGTTCGACCTTGCTGGTGCGCGGAATGACGACGATGTCCTGCTGGACTAGAAAGCGTAGGCACGCCTGCGCGGCGGTCTTGCCGTGGCTTTTGCCGATCCGGGTCAGCACCGCGTCGTTTTTCGCATTGCCGCGCGCGATCGGGCTATAGGCGACAATCGCCATGCCGTGCTTGCGGCAGGCGGCGATCACCTTCGACTGGTCGAGGAACGGATGGCATTCGACCTGATCGCAAGCTAGCGGCTCGCTTGTCGCCGTCGACGTCTGCTCGATCAGCGCGACGGTGAAGTTGGAAACCCCAATATGCCGCGCGAGCCCGTCGCGTTTGACCTTGCCCAACGCCGCCAGCGTTTCGACCAGCGGTATCTGCGGATTGGGCCAGTGCAGCAGAAGCAGGTCGACCTCGCTCAAACGCAGCCGCGCCAGGCACTCGCGCGCAGTGCGCTCAAGCGCAAGCGGGGCGAAATGCGACGGCCAGATTTTGGTGGTGACGAATATCTCGTCGCGCTTGACGCCCGAGGCCCGCAGACCCTCGCCGACCTCGCGCTCGTTGTCGTACATTTCGGCGGTATCGACGTGCCGGTAACCGAGCCGCAACGCCTGCTCGACCACGCGCGCGCAGGCGCGGCCGCGCAAATCCCAGGTGCCGAGGCCAAGCAGCGGAATTGTCGCGCCCTTGGCTCGGACGACCGGTGCGCTTTCCTGGTTGGCGTTCACCCCGGCATTCTACGCGGCTGGCGGCGGCCGGTCACCGCGGCTTGCCGCCAAGCACCGCAAAAGCGGCCGCCGGCGCGCATTCGATCACTTTGAGCAGCGCGCGCGCCGGCCCACGCGGCGAGCGCTTGCCCTGCTCCCAGTTGCGCACGGTCTCGACCGGTACGCCGATCTGCGCGGCAAAAGCGGTTTGGGTAAGGCCGGTCTGTCCGCGCACGTTGCGGGCATAGGCGGCATCGAGGAAGCGGCCGTTCGCGGCTTGTGCGGCGCCGTTCATTTGCGCCGGCTGCTGGCCATCAGCAAACGATATCGGACGCTCGCCGCCATCAGGCAGCACCTCCATCAGCCGTCCGTCCGCTTTCAACCGCACGCGCAGCATGCGCCCGCTCCGTAATTGCTGCTGGCAGTATAGCTGATTCGTCGTGGATTCAATGAGTTAGTCGGCCACTTTGCGGCCAAGCCGCATCCATTGGATGACTAGGCCGATGGTCCACTAGCGTTGCCGGCCGCAGTCGCTTGCAGTATCCGGGCAAGTGATCGCGGCAACGCGTCAGGGCAAGCCATGCAAAGTAGCGACCCGAACGTGTCGAGCGGATCCGACCGCAGGGTCTTGGTATGGGACCTCCCTACCCGGCTGTTTCACTGGCTCACCGCGATCCTCGTGCTGGCGGCGTATCTGACCTGGCGGCTCGACTGGATGAATTGGCACGCAAAGATCGGCGAGGCGGCGCTCACACTGGTAACCTTTCGGCTGCTCTGGGGCTTCTTCGGCAGCGATACGACACGCTTTGCGCGCTTTATGGCCTCACCGCGGGCGGCGTTAAACCACCTGGCGCATGCGTTCCGCCGCGAACCCGATCATCAGGTCGGCCACAATCCGGCAGGCGGCTTGATGGTGCTTCTTCTTATCGCACTGCTCTTCGGCGAGACATTGAGCGGCCTCTACGTCAACAACGACGTCGCCGATCAGGGACCGCTGACGGAGTTCGTTCCGGCGCGTATCGCCAACGCCGTCACGGCGCTGCACTGGATTTTCTGGGATGCTTTGCTGGCCGCGGTCGCCCTGCATCTCCTCGCGATCGTCGTCTACGCTACGGTCAAGGGACAAAACCTGGTCCTGCCGATGATCACCGGATCGAAGACGCTGCCGGGCAGCGTACCACCGCCGCGCGCGGCGAGCGCCGTGCGCGCGCTTCTTCTCCTCGGCGCCAGCGCGCTTGCTGTCGCCGCTCTCGCCACTTTCCTGTGACGTTTGGCGAAGCGATCAGCTCTTTGGCGGCACCACCTGGCCGCGGATCTCGCCGGCCGGATGGGCCGAGGTGTGGACGTTGATGTACCACTGGCCGGCGGTGAACTGGTCCGCCTGCTCGGGCGTCAAAGTAGCCTCGCCCTTGATCGGACTTTCGGGCGGGGCTCCTTTGGTGCTGATCCAGACTGTCACCGGACCGTTTGCGCCCATTGCCGCCGGGCCGTGGAAATGAGCCATGGTCGCCGGCGCCGAGAGACCGCTGTAGGTAATGGTCCAGGTCACCACGCGCGTCGCGGCGTCGTAGGTCAGTTCGGCCGTGCCGGTACCCGACGTTTCGACCGGCGGGACTTGCTGCGCACCCGTCAACGCAACCTTGAAGCTTGCGGGCGCGGCTTGCGACGGCCCGGCCCACGCGACCGCGGTCGCGCATGCCGCGGCAATGATAATCCGACGAGAAATGGAAATGCTCATTGGTCGACTCCTTAGGGTCGTTCTGCCCAGTGGTGATGCGGTTTTCCCCGCACCGCGTAACGATGTTCGGTTTGCCGAATTGCCGCTCGAACCCTAGCCGCAGCGCCGGGGCAAGTCGATAACAGTCGGCCAATGGGCTATAAACTCAAGATCAACTCATTTTGACGAAGCCCGCGCGAACCGACAAAAATGCCGTCACAACCTTCCGCGGGCCGTCCGTGCGGCTGGATTGGAGATCAACATGGCGAAACTCATCCGCGGCGGCATCGTGGTCAACCACGATACCTCGCGCCGCGCCGACGTGCTGGTCCGCGACGGCGTGATTGCGGCGGTCGGCGCCAACCTGGAAGCGCCCGCCGGCACTGAGGCGATCGACGCCGGCGGCTGTTACGTCATGCCGGGCGGCATTGATCCGCACACCCACCTCGAACTCGCTTTCATGGGCAGTGTATCGGCCGACGATTTCGAATGGGGCACCAAGGCTGCGCTTTCGGGCGGCACCACGATGGTAGTCGATTTCTGCATTCCCAACCCCGGTCAATCATTGCTCGCCGCCTATCAGGACTGGCGGCGGAAAGCCGAAGGAGCCGCCAGCGACTACGGTTTCCACATGGCGATCACCTGGTGGGACAAGCAGGTCTTCGACGAGATGGAAGCTTGCGTCAAAACCTACGGCATCAACACGTTCAAGCATTTCATGGCCTACAAGGGCGCGTTGATGGTCAATGACGACCAGCTCTACAACTCGTTTCTGCGTTGCGCGGGGCTGGGCGCGATGCCGCTCGTGCATGCCGAGAATGGCGACGTCGTTTTTCACCTGCAACAGCACTATCTCGGCACCGGCGTGACCGGTCCGGAAGGTCACGCTTATTCGCGCCCACCCATCGTCGAAGGCGAAGCGGCCAACCGGGCGATCATGATCGCCGATACGGCCGGCTGTCCGCTCTATGTGGTCCATACCTCTTGCCGCGACGCGCATGAGGCGATCGCGCGGGCGCGCGCCGGCGGCAAGCGTGTCTACGGTGAGCCGCTGATTCAGCACCTGGTGCTGGACGAGGATGAATACCGCAACAAGGATTGGGACTATGCGGCGCGCCGCGTGATGTCGCCGCCGTTCCGTCCGAAGGAGCATCAGGCGAGCCTTTGGGCCGGGCTCCAGTCGGGCTCGCTGCAGGTCGTGGCGACCGACCATTGCGCCTTCACTACCGAGCAGAAGCGGCTCGGCCACGGCGACTTCACCAAGATTCCGAACGGCACCGGCGGTCTGGAAGACCGGCTGCCGGTGCTGTGGACCGCCGGCGTCAATACCGGGCGGATCACCAAAGAAGAATTTGTCGCGGTCACCTCCGCCAACATTGCCCGCATCCTCAATGTCTTTCCCAAGAAGGGCGCGGTCGCGGCCGGCTCCGACGCCGATCTCGTCATCTGGGATCCGAAAGCCACAAAAACGATCTCGGCCAAAAAACAGGTCAGCCGGATCGACTACAACGTATTCGAGGGATTCAAATGCACAGGCGTGCCGCGCGCGACGCTGTCGCGCGGCGAGATCACCTGGCTCGACGGCGACTTAAGGGCAAGCGCCGGCGCCGGCCAATACGTGCCGCGCGATCCGTTCCCGGCCGCACACGTCGCTAACGCCATCTGGCGCGAACTCAACGCGCCGCGCGGCGTCGCGCGTGCCGACGTGACGCCGTAGGAGGTCTTTGATGATGCCATCCGGCATTTTAGTGATCGTCATTGCCGGGCTTGACCCGGCAATTCATGCTGCGTCTGCGCCATTCAACGTCCGGCAGCTTTCAATCGCGTCACTTCGGCATGGATGCGCGGGTCAAGCCCGCGCATGACGGGTAGGGAAGTTTAAAAATGCAAAACCTGCAAATAAATCCCCAGCGGCTATGGGACACGCTGATGGAAACGGCGAAGATCGGCGCAACGGCCAAGGGCGGCATTTGCCGGCTGACGCTCACCGATCTCGACCAGCAGGTGCGCGACTGGTTCAAGGCGCGCTGCGAGGCGCTCGGCTGCACGGTGAAGGTCGACGAGGTGGGCAACATGTTCGCGCGCCGTCCGGGCCGGAACAACAATCTCCCGCCGATCGCCATGGGCTCGCATCTCGACACCCAGCCGACCGGAGGCAAGTTCGACGGCGCGCTCGGCGTGCTCGGCGCGCTTGAGGCGATGCGCACGCTCGCCGAAACCGGCTACGAAACCAACGCGCCGGTCGAGATCGTCAACTGGACCAACGAAGAAGGCTCGCGTTATGCGCCGGCCATGCTGGCATCGGGCGTATTCGCCGGCGTGTTCACGCCGGAATTCGCCTATTCGCGAGCCGATCGCGACGGCAAGACGTTCGGCGACGAGCTGACCCGCATCGGCTACCGCGGCGACGAGAAAGCGGGTGCGCGCAAATTCGGCGCCATGTTCGAATTGCACATCGAGCAAGGCCCGATCCTCGAAGACGAACGCCGCATGATCGGCATCGTGCAGGGCGTGCAGGGCATGCGCTGGTACGAGGTCACGGTCAACGGCCAGGAGGCGCATACCGGCGCGACGCCGATGCGGCTGCGCAAGAACGCGCTGCTCGGCGCCGCCCGTATGATCGAGCGGATCGACGCCGTTGCGCGCGAGCATGCGCCGGACGCCGTCGGAACCGTGGGTCTGATCGAGAACAAGCCGAACAGCCGCAACGTCGTGCCCGGCGAACTCTTTTTCACCGTCGACTTCCGCCATCCCGACGACAAGGTCCTCGATGTGATGGAAGGAAAATTCCGCGCCGCCTTGCCGGAAATTTTGGACCCGTTGAGGCTAACCTATAAGGAGGCGCGCATTTGGGTTTCACCGGCAGTGAAATTCGCGCCGGAGCTCATCGCCTGCGTGCGCGTTGGCGCGGAAAAAGCCGGCTTCAAATCGCGCGACATGATCTCCGGCGCCGGCCACGACGCCGCTTACATCGCGCGCGTGGCGCCGACCACCATGATCTTCGTACCATGCGCCGGCGGCATTTCGCACAACGAGGCGGAATCAACGAGCCTCGACGAATGCGCTGCCGGCGCCCAGGTGCTGCTCAACGCCGTGCTGGAGTATGACCGGAGGCTGGGGTGAGCGCTGTTTTATCCTCCCCCGCTCCGCGGGGGCGGATAAGCTACGCGCTGCCCATCCGGTTCCAGGCATCGAGGCCGGCGATCTTGTAGGCCTCGGCCAGCGTCGGATAGTTGAAAGTATTCTCGATGAAATAGTCGATGGTGCCTTTGAGGTTGAGCACCGCCTGGCCGATGTGGATGAGTTCGGTGGCGCCTTCGCCGACGATGTGCACGCCGAGCAGCCGCCGCGTCTTGGTCGAGAAGATCATCTTCATCATGCCGCTATTGAGCCCCATGATGTGGCCGCGCGAGGTTTCGCGGAAGCGCGCTATGCCGCACTCGTAGGGAATCCCGCGCCGGCGCACCTCCTCCTCGCTCATGCCGACGGTGGAAATCTCCGGCACCGAATAAAT
>CAYVPC010000181.1:0-7608 GCA_964453555.1 uncultured Hyphomicrobiales bacterium
GATGGACGAATCGACGGCGATCCATCCGGCGCAGATGCCGCCGCCGCGAACCCATATCACGGTTGCCCCAACGAGCGGTCTCGAACGGGCGCAGGTGAAATGGTTCAACCGGCTTCGCGGATTCGGTTTCCTCACCCGCGGGGAGGGGACGCCGGATATATTCGTGCACATGGAGACTCTACGTCGGTTCGGCATCACCGAGTTGCGGCCGGGCCAGTTCGTCCTGGTTCGCTACGGGCCGGGACCGAAGGGGCTGATGGCGGCTGAAGTCCGCCCCGAGAGCGGGCCACTCGGTCCGGCGTCGCACTAGCGGCGCACGTCACGCGCGCGCGTCCACGCAAGCCGGCCGGACTCCGGAACTTTTGGCAGATTCATCTTTTTCGTTGTCGCGCCCGCAAACGCGGCTGGGTGCCGGCCCGCCGGGCTGAGAGCCCTAGTGCGTCCAGGCCTCGCGGCGCGGATAGGCGAAATTGTCGGAATAGGAGATGCGCTGGCGGACCGGCGGCTTGCTGTCGAACACCCGATAGGGGATGCCTTCGCGCTCGCAAAACGCGATCGCCTCTTCCTTGCTGTCGAAATGCAGGTGGATTTCCTGCTTCATATCGCTGGAACTGGTCCAGCCCATCAGCGGCTCGACGTTGCGCGGCTGCTCCGGCTCGTAGTCGAGCATCCATTCTTTGGTGTTGGCACGGCCGGACTGCATCGCCGTGCGGGCCGGCTTGTAGATGCGGGCGGTCATGAAGCTTTGTTCCCGAAATTGCGAAATCGGATGGTCGGGGCAGCAGGATTTGAACCTGCGACCTTCTGCTCCCAAAGCAGACGCGCTACCAGGCTACGCTATGCCCCGTCCGGCGCGCTGTTGGATACACTTTTCGGCGCTGCACGGCAACCAAGCGCGCCACTCAGGCGCGTGCGCGCGCCGCGTGCTCGGCGGTAAGCTGACGACCCTGGGCGGCGGCGCGCTGGCGCAATAACGAAACAAAACGCTCCTCCGGCATCGGCTGGCCGAGCAGGAATCCCTGGCCGTAGTCGCAACCCATACTGACCAGAGCAAGCGCGTCGGAGGCCTTTTCGATGCCGACGCCGACCGCCAGGCTGCCGAAACTGTGCGCCAGGTCGATGACGGTCTTGCAGAGCGGCGCATTGACTTTGTCAGTGCCGCAATCGGCGACGAACGTGCGGTCAAGCTTCAGTTCGGCGAATGGCAGTTCCTTGGCCCGCGCCAATGAGGAATAGCCGCGGCCGAAATCGTCGATGGCCAGATGGACGTCGAGCGGACGGAGCTTTTTTACAAGCTCGTTGGCGAGACCGAGGTTGGTGACGATCTGCTCTTCGATGACGTCGATGACGAGACCGGGCCACTTCTCGAAGTGCGGCCGATGGGTCTGCACGATCTCGGTGACGGCGACCTTGACCAGCGCGTTGACCGGGATGTTGACCGCAAGCCGCAGGTTGACGCCAAGCTCGGCGAAGTTGCGGTTGGCCTTTAATCCCCGCTCCAGCGCCTGCTCGGACAGCCTGATCAAGTCGGGTTCCTGCGCACCGGGCATGAACGCGCCCGGCATCAGCACGCCGTTTTGCGGATGACGCACGCGGGCAAATGCTTCGACGCCGACCAGTTGCTTTTTGCGCAGATCGATCTTCGGCTGATACCAGAACTCGATCCAGTTGTTGTGCAGAGCCTCAGCCAGATCGACCCGGGCGGCCTGCGCCGGCGCATGCCCGAGCCTCAGCTCCTGCAGGATGGTCAGAACGGCGCCGGTCTCGAACGGCTTTTTGAGCGGTGCGAGCATTTGCAACCGATGCTGCTGGCCGATGCTCTTGACATGCTCGAGCACGGCCGAGCCGCGGCTGCTCATGAGCTGCACGTAGCCGCTGTAGTTTTTCTTGCCGAGCGTGACCAAACACTCGATCGCGTCGGCGGATTCGAGTGCGATATTCAGGAAAACGAGATCGGGCATGCGCCGGCCGATCGCCGCGCGAAATGACGGGCCGTCGGCGAATTCCTCAGTATCGATGCCGGCGCCGTGCAGAACGAGCGACAGGAAATGCCGGATGCTGCCGTCGGCATCGACGACAAAGCACAACGGCGCGCGCGGATCGCCGTCGCGCGCGTCGCCGTCGCGCTTCGCGGTCCCGGATGTCGCGGCTGTCGGCTCGGTCGCCGTTGTATTCATGCTGAACCTATGGCGAAGCGCATCATTGAAGGAAATCATTAACCGCCGGTTTCGCTGATCCGCGCTCGGCGCATAGGTGCCGGATCGATCACCCCTCGGCGCGCAACGTCTTGCCCGCCACCGTTACCGGCTTGGCGTCAATGAGCACAAACGCCATGATGCAGAGCTTGTCGCCACGATTGACCCAGTTGTGGATTGTGCCGCGCTGCACCACGACATCGCCGGCCTTCAGGTGCACCTCCTGGCCGCCATCGAGCTCCATGTCGATTTCGCCGGCGATGACGACCGCGTAGTCGATCGAATCGGTGCGGTGCATGCGCGGGGCGGCGCCGGGGCTAAATTCGATCACCCGGAACACCGTGCCGTTCGGATGCGCGGTGGCGACCTTGCGCGCACTGCCGTCGTCCGTACCGGAATTGTCGGCCGGGAATCCTTCCGTCGTCCAGATCACGCTCGCCGATATGCCCGGGCGCGATGACACCACATTCCGGGTCAGCTCATCGATGGCGACGACGGCGCGCCCGCGCCCGTCATGGCCGGGTCACCACGCGGCGAACCTGCAAACTCATTGTGGCCTCCCTGGCAGCGAGGGCAGAGCATCGCACGGACCGGGCAGCACACGAAGTCGTGACCGTCGCCCGCATCGCCGTGGCGTCAATTGTGATTGGCGCCTGCTCCGGCCGTTGCCGTAGAAATCACGTCGCGCGATCCGCGGATGCGGCGCGGAAATGTTCGGAGGGACCGATGAAAATCCTGAGCGCTTTGCTGGTGGCTCCGTTGGTGGGTCTGGCAATCACGATGGCGCGGGCCGCCGAGCCGGCCGTGACGATTCCGGCGCCGGCTCTCGATGCTCCGGCGCCCGCCGGCGACGCTTCACAGACCATCGTTCTGGCCGGCGGCTGTTTCTGGGGCGTACAGGGTGTGTTCGAGCATACCAAAGGGGTCACCCAGGCCCTGTCAGGGTATGCCGGCGGCAAAAAAGAAACGGCACATTACGAGATGGTCGGCACAGAAAAGACCGGCCACGCCGAGTCGGTTGCTGTGACCTTTGACCCGAAGGAGATTTCCTACGGCAAGATTTTGCAGATTTATTTTTCGGTCGCGCACAATCCGACCGAGTTGAACTATCAGGGTCCCGATCGCGGGCCTTCCTATCGCTCAGCGATTTTCTACGCCAACGAAGAGCAGAAGCGGATTGCCCAAGCCTATATCGTCCAGCTCGACAAAGCCCATGTTTTTCCAAGTCCGATCGTGACGACGCTTGAGCCGCTCAAGGGCTTCTTTCTGGCTGAGGACTATCACCAGGATTTTTTGGTCCTCCACCCGTCCTATCCGTATATCGTGTTCAACGATCTACCTAAGGTGGCCAATCTGAAAATGTTGTTCCCGGACTTCTATCGCGACATGCCGGTGACCGTGATGGCGTCGAGCAGGCCGACACAATAAATCGTTCCGCCGGTTTTAGCCCTCGAACGGCCGCGGCGTTGCGGCTATCGCGTCTAGCCAGCGCCGCGGCTCTTCAGTATTGTCCCTTACAATGCGGATCGTGCAGCGATCCGCCCGGCAAAAAAGGGCAGTAAAGGGGAGATACGCCATGGCGATGGCAACGACGGTCGGGCAACTATCGGAGGCCGAACACAGCGCGCAACTGCGCAAGGCGGTCATCGCTTCCACCATCGGCACGGCGATCGAGTGGTACGACTTTTTCCTTTATGGCACCGCCGCCGGGTTGGTTTTCGGCAAGCTTTATTTCCCCAACCAGGACCCGCTTTCGGCGACCTTGCTATCGTTCGGAACCTATTTCATCGGCTTTGCCGCCCGCCCGGTCGGTGCAGCGATTTTCGGCCATTACGGCGACCGCATCGGCCGCAAGGCGACCCTGATTGCCACGCTTCTTTTCATGGGCCTGGCGACCTTTTTCGTCGCCTTCGTACCGACTTATGCCTCGATCGGCATTTGGGGCGCCATCATCCTGACCGTACTCCGCGCGCTGCAAGGCATCGGCGTCGGCGGAGAATGGGGCGGGTCGGTGCTGCTGGCGATGGAGTGGTCGCGCACGCATGGTCAGCGCGGCCTGGTGGCCTCGTGGCCGCAATTCGGTGTGCCGTGCGGATTGCTCCTCTCGACGCTGGCGGTCGCGTTGTTCAGCGCCATATCGGGGGACCAATTCGTGGTGTGGGGCTGGCGCATTCCGTTTGCGTTGTCGATCATCCTGGTCGGGGTCGGGCTGTGGATCCGCCTCGGCATTCTGGAGACGCCGGTTTTCCAGAAGCTCTTGGACGAGGACAAGGTCGAGAAGGCGCCGATCTTGGAGGTGATCAAGAAGCAGCCGAAGCAGATCATGCTGTCGGCGCTCCTGCGCATGTCTGAGCAGGCGCCGTTCTACATCTTTACGGCTTTCGTTTTCGCCTACACCGTCGGCACGCTCAAGATGGAGCGCAACTTCATTCTTACCGCGGTGATGGTGGCGGCCTGTGTCGAGTTCATCACTATTCCCCTTGCCGGGCACATCTCCGACCGCATTGGCCGCAGGAAGATGTTCTTGATCGGCGCGGCCGTGACCGGGCTGTTCGGCTTCCTGTATTTTGGCATGGTCGACACGACGATCCCGTCCGCGGTCTTCATCGCCATCGTGCTGTCGCTCATTCCGCACGGTATGCAATACGGACCCGAGGCGGCGCTGATCGCGGAATCGTTCACCCCGCGGCTTCGCTATAGCGGCTCTTCGCTGGGCTATCAGCTGGCATCGATCATCGCTGGCGGTCCGGCGCCGATCATCGCCACCGCCCTGTTCGCGACCTACCATTCAGGTTATGCGATCGCGATCTTCATTGCCGCCTGCGCTGTCATCAGCCTGATCGCGGCGTCATTCATGCCGGATTACACCGGCAAGGACATTTCCGCCGAGTACGACGCCTGACGAACTCCGTTCGTCATCGCGAAGGCGACGAAGCAATCCAGCCGGTATAGCTTGCCGGCACTAGGTTGCTTCGAGTTGCTCGCAATGACGAACCGGAATGACGAAAGCGTAAACCGGCCGGCCGGCGCGCGGCCGTTTTACCTTCAGCTCTGGTTCCTGGTGCTAGTCGCCATGGCCGCCGGCGCCGCACTCGGCCATTTCTATCCGGATACCGGCGCGCGGATGGAGCCGCTCGGCGAAGCGTTTATCAAGGCGATCCGGGTTCTGATCGCGCCGGTCATTTTCTGCACGGTGGTGCACGGCATTGCCAGCATGGCCGACATGGCCAAGGTCGGCCGCGTCGCGCTGAAGGCGTTGATTTATTTCGAGGTGCTGACCACGGTGGCGCTGATCATCGGGCTTGTCGCGGTCAATCTGTTCCAGCCCGGCGCCGGCATGAATCTCGACCTGTCCCATGTCGAAACGTCGGGCGTGGCGCCCTACCTTGCGCAAACGCAGGGGCGCACGCCGGCGCAGTTTCTCCTCAACATCATTCCCAACACCTTTATCGGCGCATTTGCCGAAGGCAACGTGCTGCAGGTTCTCTACGTCTCGGTGCTGTGCGGCTTCGCGCTGAGCGCACTCGGCAGCGCCGGCAAGCCGCTCACCGGCCTAATTGAGGCGGCCTCGCGCATGTTCTTCCGCATCGTCGCGATCGTGATGTGGGCGGCGCCGATAGGCGCGTTCGGCGCCATCGCCTTCACCGTCGGCAAGTTCGGCACCGGCTCGCTTCTTTCACTCGGCAAGCTCATCTTCACTTTCTACATCACGTGTCTCATTTTCATTGTCGCGATCCTCTGGCCGATCGCGCACTGGTGCGGGTTCAGCCTGTGGCGCTTCGTCCGCTATATCCGCGAGGAGCTTCTGATCGTGATCGCGACCACGTCCTCGGAGACCGTGCTGCCGCGCATCATCGCCAAACTCGAGGCGATCGGGTGTGAGGAGAGCGTGGTCGGGCTGGTCGTTCCGACCAGCTATTCGTTCAATCTCGACGGCACCTGCCTTTATCTCGCGACCGCGGCGGTATTCCTGGCGCAGGCGACTAATACGCCCTTATCGCTCGAACAGCAGATCGGACTTCTTGCGGTGCTGTTGCTTGCCTCGAAGGGCGCGGCGGGCGTTGCCGGGGCAGCGTTCATCGTGCTCGCAGCGACGCTGGCCGCGGTCGGAACCATCCCGGTCGAGAGCGTGGCGATCATTCTCGGCGTACACCGCCTGCTGTCGCAGGGGCTGACGCCGACCAACCTGATCGGCAACGGTGTCGCCACCCTTGTCGTCGCCAGATGGGAGCGGGCGCTGGACGACCGCCGTATGCGGCTGGTGCTCGGTGGCGGGTAGCTTCACCGATTCCATATAAAAACCAGCCGCTTGGTTGTTCTCGTGTCGCGCTATTTGCCGACAGGGGCCGCCGGATACAGGTCAGTGTTTCTTTCCGTTCGCGGCCGAAAAAATAGGTCCCGCAAAACGATTGCGGGACCTGTCGGGCTTTTTGGTCCAGGCCGCGTCAGGGACGCGGCGGCAGAGACTTACGCGTTAGTCGTAGGTCTTCTTGCAGGGCGGGTTGTCGCGTCCGGGCGGGACGAACTTGTCGAACGCCGCCTTGGTGAAGCCGAGCCGTTCCTGGACGTCGGGTATCGTTTTCACTACCTTGCTGATCAGGTCGCCGTTGTCGGCCTTGACGACCTCGGTCACGAAGTTGGTTCCGATCGCCTGGCGGTTCTCGTCAAGCGTGATCTTGCCGTTCGGAGCGTCGAGTACGATCTTGTTCAACGCTTCGCGGAACTTCGCGTTGTTGTTGGAAAGATCGCCCTTGACTTCGTCGATCGCCTTAAACACGGCGTCGGCCGAGTTGTAGTAGTTGATGGCGAGCAGCGACGGGCTGGCGAACGCATTTTTGAAGTAACCGGTCTTTGCGTGCGCCTGATACGCCTTCACGAAGGCCTGCCATTTCGGGTTCGGATCGTTGTCGGCCATGCCGCTGGCGGCGATCGTGCCGATCAGCGCTTCCTTGGCCTTGCCTTTCGACGACAGCACGGTCTGATCGACCATGATCGAGCCGCCGAGCAGATGGGCGTGGCCGCCGGCCTGCTGATACTGGTTGAGGAAGTTTACGGCGTCGGCGCCGCCGAGGCCGAGATAGATGGCATCGACATCATCGGGCAGCGCGGAGATGACCGAAGCGAAGTCCTTGGTGCCGAGCGGCACCCAGAAGCGCTTGGTGATCTCACCGCCGGCCTTGCAGAACTCGACGGTCAGTCCCATCACCTGCGTGTAGACGAAGGAATAATCTTCGCCGACGGTCGCGATCTTCTTGTAGTGCTTGACGTTGTAAGCGTAGTCGCCGAGGCCCGCCTGCCACTGCGCGCCGTCCATGTTGGTCCGGTAGAACGTCGGCGACGGCGTGACGCCGGCGGACGGATCTCCGTAAGTCGTCTCGAGCGCGCCGGAGGCCGCATTCATGACCGTGATCTG
>CAYVPC010000182.1:0-7509 GCA_964453555.1 uncultured Hyphomicrobiales bacterium
GGTGGCGACGGCCGCCACCTTCGCCACCGTCGCCTATCCGGAAATGCGCCGCTACGACTATCCGCAATCCTTTGCCACCGGCGTGATCGCCGCCGGCGGCACGCTCGGCGCCATGCTGCCGCCGTCGACCGTGCTCGCCGTGTACGGGATCATCACCGAACAGGACATCGGCAAACTGTTCATCGCCGGGATCATTCCGGGATTGCTGGCGGCTTCGATGGACATGCTCACGATCGTGGTGATCGGCCGGCTGCGGCCGAATTTCCTGCCGTCGACGCCGCGCCATTCGTGGAAAGAGCGCCTGACCGGGCTGCGCGACGTCTGGGCGACGCTGCTACTTTTCGTTTTTGTCATCGGCGGGCTTTACGGCGGCCTGTTCACGCCGACCGAAGCCGGCGGCATGGGCGCGGTGGGCGCGCTCCTGATCGGGATCTTCCGGGGAAAACTGACGCGGCCGGACATCCGCCGCTCGCTGCTGCAAGCGGTGCGCACGGCCGCCGCCGTGCTCACGGTGCTGATCGGCGCGCTGCTGTTCGGCTATTTCCTGACGGTGACGCAGACCCCGCAGAAAGTCACCGCCTTCCTCACCGCGCTCGGGCTCGGCCGCTACGGCGTGCTGGCGCTGATTATGCTTATGTACCTCGTGCTCGGCTGCCTGATGGACGCGCTGGCGATGATCATTCTCACCATTCCGATTATTTTTCCGGTCATCACGCAGCTCGGCTTCGATCCGATCTGGTTCGGCGTCATCATCGTCATGACGGTCGAACTCGGGCTCATTCATCCGCCGGTCGGAATGAATGTGTTCGTGATCAAGAGCGTGGTGCAGGAGGTGAGCTTTTCGACTATTTTCCGCGGCGTGCTGCCGTTCATCGTCACCGACCTCATCCGGCTTGTGATCCTGATCGCGTTCCCGATCCTCGCGCTCTACTTGCCGTCGCACATGTGACACGCTCAGCCAACAACAACACGATGTTCTGAAGATGGATCTGAAGCTTTCCGGGCGCAGCGCGCTCGTTACTGGAAGTTCAAAAGGGATCGGGCTTGCCGTCGCGCAATGGTTCGCGCGCGAAGGGGTGCATGTCGGCCTGGTGGCGCGCTCGGCCGAGCGTCTTGAACAGGAAGCCGCTGCGCTCCGTAAAGCGACCGGCGTGACCGTGCGCGTGCTCGCCGCCGATCTCGCCGATACCGCCGCGCGCGAGCGCGTCGCCGAGGCTTTTCCGGACATCGATATCCTCGTCAACAACGCCGGCGCCATTCCCGGCGGCACGATCGAGGAGGTCGACGAGCAAGCCTGGCGCACCGGCTGGGAGCTCAAAGTGTTCGGCTATATCGGCCTGACCCGGCTCTATTTGCAGAAGATGAAGGCACGCCGCCGCGGCGTGATCGTCAATATCATCGGCGCCGGCGGAGAGCGGCTGGACTACGGCTATATCGCGGGCGCCGCTGGCAATGCCGGACTGATGGGGTTCACGCGCGCAATCGGCGGGTCGAGCCCGGATTTCGGCGTGCGCGTAATCGGGGTCAATCCCGGTCCGGTGCTGACCGACCGCGTGGAGGTTTTGGGCCGCAAGCGCGCAGCGCGACTCTATGGCGACGAGAACCGTTGGCGGGAAGGCTTCGCCCAGATGCCGTTCGGCCGGCCGGCGAGCACCGACGAGATTGCCGCGATGGTCGTGTTCCTCGCGTCGGATCTTTCCGGCTACACCAGCGGCACGATCGTCACAATCGACGGCGGGCTCACCCACCGCAGCCAGCTGCCTTGACGTGAGTGAAATTTAATTCCGGCCGCCGCCGGCAAGCACCGCGCGCGTGGCACGGTCCGGGCCGAAATCGTCAACGCTGGTGATGGCGAGGAGATCGGCGAGCCGCGTGCGCGCCCGATTGACGCGGCTTTTGATGGTGCCGACGGCGCAGCCGCAGATCGCGGCGGCGTCTTCGTAGGAGAAGCCAGACGCACCGACCAGGATCAGCGCCTCGCGCTGATCGGACGGCAGTTTCGCGAGCGCAACGCGGAACTCACTGAACTCGACGTGGCCGGTCTGCTCGGGATGCGATTTGAGCGTCTCGGCATAACGGCCGTCGGCGTCCTCAACCTCGCGCCGCCGCTTGCGATATTCGGAGCGGAACAGATTGCGCAGGATGGTGAAGAGCCACGCCGGCATATTGGTTCCGGGCTGGAATGAGTCGATATGAGCCAGCGCGCGCAGCAAAGTCTCCTGCACGAGGTCGTCGGCGTGGTCGATATTGCCGCACAGCGATATGGCGAACGCGCGCAGGCTCGGCACGGTCGCTAGCACCTGATCGCGAATAGCCGGATCGAGTTTCATGCAACCTCATCGTCTTGATCGCCGATACGCCGAACCAGATCGGCGATATGCTGCGGTACGCCTTCGTTGACGAATTCGTCGTACATGGCCCTCAATTGCTGGCCAATGCGCGCCTGTACTTCGCGTCCGAGGCGTACCTCACTCTTGCGTTGCGTAGCTGGCCTCCCCATGGCATCCGGCTCTTCCGCTCCGTCTTCTCTTGCGGGCGGCGGTTGGAGGGTAACCGTCTTAGTTGTCTTCATTGTTTTTCGTCACGCCCCCCATACCCACTATTCTCAGGCAATCTTGCATGATTTCCCCCTGATTTGGCGCACAACCAACGCACGGCTGCGACATTGGTTCCACGGCCCGGAACAATTCTTGGGAACCATGTTTGCGCCCGGGCGTTCTATCCAATAGCCTTTGGACACTGGAAGGGGAGGGTGCCCGTTGTCAACATCGCAGGCCGTGGTTCAGCACCTGCCGTTTTTACGCCGTTACGCCCGTGCGTTGACAGGCAATCAGGCCTCTGGCGACTCTTACGTCGCGGCCACATTGGAGTCTATAATTGCCGGCCCGAAAATCATCGAATCCGTTCCGAATCAACGGGTTGCGCTCTACAAGCTGTTCACCAAAATCTGGAATTCGGTGGCCCTAAACGGCAGGGCCGATGCGGCCGAGCCAAACCTCCTTCCGGAACATCACCTGACGCAGATGACGCCGCGTCCGCGGCAGGCCTTTCTGCTGGTAGCGTTAGAGGGCTTTTCCGAGGAAGACGCCGCTCAAATCCTCGATTGCGACCTCGCCACGCTCCGCGGCCTGGTTGAGGAATCCGGCCGCGAGCTGGCGGCCGAAATCGCGACCGATGTCCTGATCATTGAGGACGAGACCTTCATTGCGATGGATATCGAAGCGCTGGTGGAGAGCCTCGGCCATAAGGTCATCGGCGTCGCCCGCACCCATGCCGAGGCGATTGCGCTCGCGCGCCGGAAGCAGCCCGGCCTTATCCTCGCGGATATCCAGCTCGCCGACGGCAGCTCAGGCCTCGATGCGGTCAATGAGCTTCTGCGTACGTTCGAAGTGCCGGTGATCTTCATCACCGCTTATCCCGAGCGCTTCCTCACTGGCCAGCGGCCGGAGCCGGCATTCCTCATCGCCAAGCCGTTCCAGCTTGCGGTGGTCTCAGCGGTGGCGAGCCAGGCGCTGTTCTTCGGGCGCAAAGCGCATCAGCGCGAGCGGCAGGCGACGGCGTAGGCTTTATTAGGCTCTCAGTTCATCGACAGTAATGCGCGGCTTTGTGCCGCGCATTTTGTTTTGTATTGGCCGCCGCAAACGATTAGGGCGCAGCCGATCGGTCCATCGGCTGCGCCCAATACGACCGGTCAAGCACGGGGGGTGGGGAAAGGATGGCCGGTCGCTACGATAATCCGCAGCCCGCGGGTTTGTTCCGCCAAATACGTTCCGTACCTGCATCGCGCAGGTATGAGAATTCGGCTTCACAAGCGGGTGAAGGTTCGCCTGACATGGAACCGCGTTCGCTTAGATGCGTTGCTAGTCGTCGTCGGGACAGGGGAGTTGGGGATCAGGCATGAAGTTGCGGAGTCGATCCGATGCGCGGCGTGTTTTGGCTTCGTGTTGCGAGCGTGCTGGTCGCGCTGTTCGCCGCCAGCTTATTTTCATTTCCTTCCTTCCCCCGCGCCGGCGTGTACAGTCCACCGTTGGTTGATCGTGCGCTGAAGGGCGACCGCTTGCCGTCGGTCAGTCCGGCGATTTTGCCGAATGAGCTTGGGTTGACTTTGCCGGCGCAACCGCCACATCGAGCAATTCCGATCGGATGCGATGCATCGTTCAGCGTGATTTCGTCGCCGCTATTGGCCCGCGTCTTCGGTCGTTGCACGGCCTGAAGCCAATTTTTGCAAAAAATTTGCATGCAGATTTGAACGAAAACGCCGCGCATAAAAGCGGTTGCGGCGCTCGGAACTTTAACGTCTCTCGGCGATTGATTGGCCGAATGGATCGGCGGTATGTGTCATGTCAGCGGGCAAGCTGTCACGGCGCGCCTGCACCGCGGCTTTGTGTGCAGCTTTCGCAACTTTAATCGGCGGCGCCGCTGCCGCGCAGCCGCTCCCGGGCGATGGCGTCAATCGCGACACGGCGGCCTTGCAGCCGGCGTCCTTGCGGCCGGAACAGCCGGGTCTCGCGCCCGCCGCCGTCGACGACCTTCCGGACCGGCTCCGGCGGCAGGTGGTGGCCTACAGCGGCGATCAGCCGCGCGGCACGATCATCATCGATACCGCCCACACGTTCCTTTATCTGACGCTGGGGGACGGCAAAGCGCTTCGTTACGGCATCGGCGTCGGACGTAAGGGCTTCACTTGGTCGGGTATCGAGACGATCTCGCGCAAATCCGAATGGCCCGACTGGATTCCGCCGGGCGACATGATCGCGCGGCAACCTTATCTGCCGCGCTGGGTCGGCGGCGGCCCCGGTAATCCGCTCGGCGCGCGCGCGCTTTATCTCGGCCATACCGATTACCGCATCCACGGAACCAACAGCCCGAGCTCGATCGGCAAGCACGTTTCGAGCGGATGCATCCGCATGCGCGACGCCGACGTGATCGACCTTAATGAGCGCGTCGGCATCGGCACGAAAGTCGTGGTCTTGCCGAACGATCAGCGCGCTGTTCCGGTCGGCGATGAAAGACCGGCCGCGACTGAGGGCACCGCCGGAGCCACCATTGCCCGCATCGCGGTCAAACCTGCGGCCGTCATCGCCGGCCAGCCGGCGCCGCGCGCCGAATGGAACGGCGATCCGACGTCTTTCGGCCTCTACTGACGCGGCGCGACGGCGTGCTGCGCATTCCGCCCAGGCCCTCGGCGCCGCCGCCCGTTTTCCGCTGCCGCGACGAACCGGGGCCGCGCGGTTTTCCTTAGACGGTCCGGAGGTGTGGTCTTGACCACGCCGGGCGGCAGGCCGAACTGTAAGAACATGGACACGCCGGGGATCAAAAAGACAAAAAAGGCGCCGAAACGGGCAACCGAACCGTCGGCGGCGGCGTTCTTCCCGGATTTTGCGACCGTCCGCATCGCGCTTGAAGCGGGACGCATCGGCATCTGGTCGTGGGACGTCGCCACCAACGCGGTCACCTGGTCGAGCAACATCGAATCGATGTCCGGGCTGTCTCCGGGCACGTTCGACGGTACCTATACGTTCTTTGAACGCGGCATTCACGAGGACGACCGCGCGAAGGTCGTCGCCGCCCTCGACGAGGCGCTGCGCAGCGGCGGCCCGTATTGGGTGCGCTACCGGGCCGCGCCGCGGCCGGGGCGCAATGAAATCTGGATGGAAGCGGCCGGCACTGTGACGACAAAAGACGGCACGCCGGTGCGCATGGTCGGCTTGTGCCACGACGTCACCGACCAGGTGAGGTTGCAGGAAGAACTGCGCAGCCGCGCCCAGCAGCAGGAAGCGCTCGCCCAGCTCGGTGAGCGCGCGCTGGTGGAGACCGATATCGAGCAGTTGCTGAACGACGTGGCCTCGACGGTGGCGCTCACCCTGTCGGTCGATTTCGTCAAGGTTCTCGAATTGCTGCCCGGCGGCAACGATTTACTGTTGCGTGCCGGTTTTGGCTGGAAGTCCGGCCAGGTCGGCTCGATCGTGATGTCGAAAGAACGCGATAGCTATGCCCGGCATATCCTTGGCGCCGCCGTTCCGGTCGTCACAGCAGATTTTGCCGCCGAGACCCGGTTCACGACGCCGCAATATCTTCATGACCATGGCTGCGTCAGCGGCATGAGCACGGCGATTGCCGGGCAGGACGGGCACGCCTACGGCGTGCTCGGCGTCTGCACCAGCAAGCCGCGGCAATTCAGCGTGCAGGATTCGTCGTTCCTTGCCGCCGTCGCCAATCTCGTCGCCGGCGCCATCCAGCGCCGGCAACTGGAGAAGCGTCACGAATTGATGATCCGCGAGTTGCGCCATCGCTCCGGCAATCTTTTTTCCCAGCTGCTGGCGCTGTTTTCGCAGACCGCGAAAAATTCCCGCAACATGGCCGAGCTGATGAGCAAGTATCAGTCGCGCGTGCTCGCTTTGGCGAACGCGCACCGGCTGATCACCGAAGCTGGCTGGAAGTCGACGCCGCTGACCGAATTGCTGCGCGTTGCGCTCGGGCCCTATCTCGACCGCGCCAACCTGCGCGGCCCCGACGTCGACCTCGAGCCCGACCCGACCTTCAGCCTGAGCGCGGCGCTGCATGAGCTCGCCGTCAACGCCATGAAGTACGGCAGCCTGTCGCGCCCGCAGGGCCGGCTCGAGTTGAGCTGGTCGGTCGCGCGCACGCGCCAGGGCATGACGCTTACCTTCGATTGGGTCGAGCGAAACGGTCCGCCGGCGCGGCGGCCACGGCGGACCGGATTCGGCGCGCGGCTGATCGGGCTGGTGATTCAGCGGCAGATGAACGGCGAGGTGCAGTCGTCCTATACGCGCGAGGGTTTCTCCACGCGCATGATCGTACCGCTGACCCACGAACGCTGGCCGACCGAGGACATCGCGGCGGCGACTCCGGCGGAAAACGCATAGCGGCGCGCTCCCGGATCTCGTTGACGTTCGATCCGGGCTACGCTTGCCACGATGAATGAGGAAAAAGCTGTGGGCGGGACTTGCGGCGGTCGCGCAGGCGAATGCCGTCAAGTTGCCGGCGGAATTTACGCCTCCGCCAGTTTGAGGCCGACCAACCGGTCGAGCGCGGCATGATCGGCGAGCAAAGCCGCCGCGCTGCCGCTATGGATGACGCGGCCGCGTTCGATCACGAGAACATCCTGCGTCAGCGACAGTGCGATGTCGGCGTGCTGCTCGACCAGGATAAACGCATTGGAGCCTTGTTGCGTCATGCGCCGGATGGCGGCGGCGAGCTCCTCGACCACGATCGGCGCCAGGCCTTCGAGCGGCTCGTCGAGAAGAAGCAGCGCCGGATTGGTCATGAGCGCGCGCGCGATCGCCAGCATTTGCTGCTCGCCGCCCGAGAGTTGATTGCCGAAGTTGCGCCTCCGCTCGGCCAGACGCGGAAACAGGTCGTAAACGGCGGTCAGATTCCAGCTTCCGCCGCGGGCGGCAACCGTCAGGTTCTCCTCGACGGTAAGCGAAGCAAAAATCTCGCGCTCCTGCGCCACCCAGCCGATGCCGGCGAGCGCGCGGCGATGCG
>CAYVPC010000183.1:0-7481 GCA_964453555.1 uncultured Hyphomicrobiales bacterium
CCTTGGCGTCGGCCGGAATGGCGTCCTCGAGATTGCCGAGCACCACGTCGACCTGATGTATGAGCTCCGGCACCTTGCCGCGCATCTTCTCGAGATGCGGCGGCACGAAATGGATCATGCGCTCGAGCTTGAGCGGCAATTCGCGCAGCGGCGCCGGCGCCCCGATCGCGAGCGGCTTGAAGAAATTGCGCGGCAGCTTCATGCGTTGGATCCCTCGGCCCCGGGGCAACGGTAGGATGAACGGCGTGACCTCGCCAAGCCGTTTTTCACGGCAATCATGCCCACGATTTAGCGGTTATTTCACACCGTTTCGCCGCGCATCAGGCGCGGCTGCGAGGCGGCCGGCGCGACACCCTCGCGCATCAGCGCCCGGCGCAACGGACCGACGCGGTCGGCGAGGTAAAGCGACAGGCCGCGCACCCCCTGCAACGGCAGAAAGTCGGTCAAGAGGCTCCGGTTGAGCAGATCGACGGCAATGGCGCGGCTCGTTACATCGGCGCGGCGCTCGGCGTCGTAGAGCACGAGCAATGCGGGCGCGCCGACGTCGGTGTTTGGCCGGCGCGCTTCGGCGACAAGTTCGGCGAGCGCTGCCGCGTCACGCAGCCCGAGATTAAGCCCCTGCGCGCCGATCGGTGGCACCACATGTGCGGCCTCGCCGACCAGAGCAATGCGCGCGCGCGCGAACGAATTTGCGGTCTCGACCGCCAGCGGAAATACGCCGCGGCCGGGCTCGGCGCGCATCTTGCCGAATAGCGAATGCGCGCGGCGCTCGATCTCCGCCGAAAGTTCGGCGTCCGTCATGGCGGCGAGCGCCGCAGCGCGGGTCGGGTTCAGCACGCAAACCACGCTCGAACGCCGGCCGGGCAGGGGAACGAGGGTGAAGGGGCCGCTTTCGGTGTGGAATTCGGTCGAAGCGTCGTGGTGCGGCCGGTCGTGCGCGAGATTGAGCGTTAGCGCGGTTTGCGGATAGGCGCGGCGCCGGCTGCCGATGCCAGCTGCCGCCCGGCAGAGCGAGCGTTGCCCGTCCGCGCCGACGACGAGCTGCACGCTTGCCGCGCCCCCGGCATGCCTGACGGTCGCGCCGGCGGCATCGCTTTCGACCGCGACCGCCGCGGCGGCGATACGCGCGATCTCCAACCGCTCGGCATGCGCGGAGAGCGCCGCGATGAGATAACGGTTCTCGATGTTGTAGCCGAAAGCGGGGAGGCCGATTTCCGCGGCGCTGAACGAAACCTCAGGCGCACGCAGCAGCCGCTGGGTGTCGTCGATGATGCGGATCGCGGTCAGCGGCGCGGCATACGGGCGGCACGCTTCCCAGACGCCAAGCGTCTCCAGCGCGGTCACCGATCCGGCAAGGAGCGCGGTGGTGCGGTGGTCATCGTCCGGCCCGGGCGCGATCAGAAGGACGCTTGCGCCGGCGGCTTTCAGCGCGATCGCGCTGAAAAGGCCTGCCGGCCCGCCGCCGATAATGGCAACTTGCGCCGTGAAACGTCCAGACGCGTTGGCCGCAGCCGGCATCGCCGATCACCAGGAAAATTTGTAATTGAGGCCGCCGCGAATGATATTTTCGGTGAGCACGACGGCGGCACTGGCCGCGCTGCCGCAGGCCGCCGTTCCGGAGCAGGAAGCATTGTTGAAATCGAGGAACAGATACTCGGCCTTGGCGCTCCAGTTGGGCGACAGCGCGAATTCAACACCGGCGCCAACGGCCAAGCCAAGATGCGCGGCGGTGTTGAAACTAGTGGGCGGATTGAGGCCGGTTTGAATGCTGCCGAAGGCGCCGCCGCCGGTGACATAGACAAGCGTCCGGTCGAGCGAGTAGCCGACGCGGGCGCGCACCGTGCCGAGCAGGTTATTTTTGGTCTCGCACGCCGCGGCAGCGCCGCCGGTATTGACCGCGCATCCGCCGACGCTGCCGTTCAGCGTCGACCAGTCGAGATCACCTTCGAGGCCGAACAGGACTTGGCTGACCGCATAATTGACCCCGATAGTGCCGCCGAGAAGAAAACCTCCGGTGTTGAAGGCGTTCGTCGTAACGGCCGCCAAACTCCATTGGCTGCTGCCGAATCCGTACCCGCCGTTGATCCCCAAATAAATGCCGGCCCACTTGCCGGCGGTAGGGACTTCGTCATTCGCGGGCAGATTCGAGGAAATCGGCGGCGGCGGCGCAACCTCAGCCGCGTCGGCCTGGCACAGCCCAAGGAGAAACGGCAACACCGACGCAACAACGATCCGTTTCATCAGCTACTTCAATTTGCGCAACCGATCGCCTCGCGATCGGGAACTCATGACTTTTCGCCCCGGCAATATCCTAGCAGCTTTGCCGGTTGCTCAGCGAGGAAAAGGGACGAGCCCGCTATTCGCGTATAGGCTGAGGTTAATGGACGAGAAATCACCCGCACCGCCGCGTCTTGCGGCCGCGTTTTCCGTGCATGTCTTCACTGCCTGCGGTGCCGCCTGCTCGCTGCTGGCGCTGGTCGCCGCGGCGGGCGGCAAGTGGACGCAGATGTTCGCATGGCTTGGGCTGGCGCTCATCATCGACGGCGTTGACGGCACCTTCGCGCGGCGGCTACGCGTGGCCGAAGTGCTGCCGCGCTGGTCCGGCGACACGCTCGATTTCGTGGTCGATTACTCCGCTTACGTGCTCGTGCCGGCCTATGCTATCGCCACTGGTGGCGTGTTGCCGGCACCGGTCGCGCTGCCGCTCGCTCTAGTTGTCGCTGTGACCGGCGCGCTCTATTTCGCCGATCGGTGGATGAAGACATCCGACAGCTATTTCCGCGGCTTTCCGGCACTGTGGAATGTGGCGGCGTTCTATCTGTTCCTGCTCAAACCGGCGCCGTGGATCGGTGCGCTCGCGGTCGCCGTTCTTGGCGCGGCGACGTTCGCCCCGATCCATTTCATCCACCCGGTGCGGGTGAAACGCTGGCGGACGCTTAATCTGGCGGCCGCGGCGTTGTGGGCGTTTCTGGCGCTGTGGGCGCTGGCGAAAAACCTTGAACCGCCGACCTGGGTTGCGGCGGTACTGGCGACGCTGGCGGTCTACTTCGTGGCCGTCGGACTGTTGCGCACCGGCGAATGATCCCTTGCGCCGCGTCGGCGACTACCTTTGATCCCGGCGCCGCGACGAGCGGGAAGATTTGCAGGAGATGATGATGGTTGCGGCGGTACGCGTGCATAAAGTCGGTGGCCCCGAGGTTCTGACCTACGAAGAGATCGATCTGCCGGCGCCGGGGCAGGGCCAGATCCGGGTCAAGCAACACGCTTGTGGAGTGAATTTCATCGACACCTATTTCCGCATAGGCATGTATCCGTCACCGGTCGGTCTGCCGTTCACCGCCGGCAACGAGGCCGCCGGCGAAATCATCGCGGTCGGTCCGGGCGTCAGCGATCTAAAAGTCGGCGACCGCGTCGCTTATGTCGTTCCGCTCGGCTGCTACGCCTCGGAACGCGTTGTGCCTGCGGACCGGGCGGTAAAACTTCCGGCCGACATCAGCTACGAGCAGGCCGCGGCCATGATGCTCAAGGGCATGACGGTGGAATATCTCGTGCGCCGCACCTTCAAGGTCGAGAAGGGGATGAATGTGCTGATGCATGCCGCCGCCGGCGGCGTCGGCCTCATCCTCTGCCAATGGGCAAGCCACCTCGGCGCCAATGTCATCGGCACGGTGGGCTCGAAGGACAAAGCCGAACTCGCCCGCGCCAACGACTGTCACCACACGATCCTTTATCGCGACGAAGATTTCGTCGCCCGCGTGAAGGAGATTACCGGCGGCAAAATGTGCTCTGTTGTCTATGATGGCATCGGCAAGACGACGTTCCCCGCTTCGCTCGACTGCCTTGCCCCGCTCGGCATGTTCGTGAGCTTTGGCTCGGCTTCCGGGCCGATCGAAGCGTTCAACATCAATTTGTTGCAGTTCAAAGGTTCGCTGTTCGCGACCCGGCCGACGCTCAACACCTATGCCGCCAGGCGCGAGGATTTGCTGTCGATCGCCAGTGAGTTGTTCGCCGTGGTCGGCAGCGGGGCGGTCAAAATCGCAATTGGCCATAAATACGCGCTCAAGGACGCGGCCAAGGCGCACCGCGATCTCGAAGGCCGGGGCACGACGGGCTCGTCCATCCTGATTCCGTAAGGACGTAAGCGGCACTCAATGAAGGTTTGGGGCTATTGGGCGACCTTGGGCTGGGGGTTTCTTGCCTTTGTCGCCGGCCAATTCCTCACGCTTGCGGCTTTGTTGTGGTTTGACTTCAGCGATTTGAAGTCGCTGCTCGCCGTTCCATTCGACGGCAAGTTGGTGACGCTGTTCGTCCTGATCGCCAACCCGATCACCATCGCGATCGTCGTGCTGGCGGTGTGGCTCGCGGCTGGCCGGCTGGCGGATTATCTGGCGCTGGCCTTGCCGCCTTTCCGCGACTTGAAAATCGGGCTCGTCTGGCTGGTGGCTTTAATCGCGGTCGGCGATGCGCTCCTTTATTTCGGCGGCTACCCGCTGGTAACGCCGTTTCAGGAGCAATCGTTTACGACTGCGGCCGCGGAGGGATGGCTGCCAGCCTTGCTCGTCGGCGCCATCGTCGCTGCGCCCGCGGGCGAAGAAGTCCTGTTCCGCGGCTTTTTATTCCGCGGCTGGGCGCGCTCGGAGCGCGCGACCTGGCCGGCGATAGTGGTGATTTCGCTGTTGTGGTCCGCGCTGCACGTCCAATACGACTGGACCGGGATTTTGCAGATTTTCGTCATCGGATTGTTTCTCGGCTGGATGCGCGCCCGCAGCGGCTCGATCTTGCTGACGTTTTTGCTGCACGCGCTGTTCAACGTCGAAGGCACGCTGGAAACCGTGGTGCAAATGCGCTTCTTCTCTTAAAGCCCGGACCAGATGTCAGCCGCGGCGCGGCAGGCCGATCACCGGCGAGGTGAAATGTCCGATGCTGGCGACCACCTCGTCGAGCGGAACATTGCTACCCGGCGTTTCGCGCACGATGGTCGCCAGCACGTTCATGTCGCGCCGGAACAGCGAATCGAGCGCGGTGAGCGTATGACTGATGGCGCCCGGATAAGAGCCGGCGATCAAAATGAGCGGCAGCCGCAGCGCCATCATCACGTCGAGGACGGTGCGGCGCTCGTCGAGCGGCGTCATGATGCCGCCGACGCCGTCGATCAAGAGAACGCCGCGCCGTTTTTCGACCACGGCCCGGCAATAGGCGACGACGTCATCGACGTCGATGCTGCGTCCTTCATCGCGCGCTGCGAAGTCGGGCGACGCGGCGGTGCGAAATCGCCATGGCGAGACGCGGTCGATCGATTCCGGCGTGAAGGGCAGGCCGAGCGCGGACACAAGCATGCCAGTCTCGCTCGCCGCCGCCTGCGCCGGGTCGTATCCGCTTGCGACCGGCTTGATGGCGTCGACCGCGCGTCCGCTTTGTCGCAAATGCCGAACGAGGGCGGCGACGACGAAGGTTGTTCCGACGTCGGCCCCGGTCGCGGTGATGAAGATCGCGGTCACGATTCGGCGCCTCGGCGCGGCATGAAAGCGCCGAATGTCGGCCAATACCAGCAAAAACGAGCAGTCACCGCCGTTGCCGGGGATCAGTAGCCGACCACGCTGCCGTGCAGGTCGTATGCGTCGGCACGCTCGATCTTGACGGTCGCGATTTCACCGACCCGCAGCGGCCGGCGGCTTTGCACGAAGACGCTGCCGTCGATCTCGGGCGCATCGCCCTGACTGCGGCCCCTGGCGATATCCGGGTCAAGTCCGGGGACCGGTCCGATTTCGTCGATGATCACGCGCTCGCGCTTGCCGACCTTGCGCTTGAGCCGCTGGCGCGAGATTTCCTGCTGGCGCGCCATCAGGCGGTCGTACCGTTCCTTTTTGACCGCTTCGGGCACCGGCGCGGCAAGCTCGTTCGCCGCGGCGCCGCCGACCGCCTCGTAGCGGAAGCAACCGACCCGATCGAGTTCTGCCTGGCCGAGCCAGTCGAGCAGCAGCGCGAAATCCGCTTCGGTTTCGCCCGGGAAGCCGACAATGAAGGTCGAACGGACGGTAAGGCTCGAGCAGATGTCGCGCCAGACGCGGAGCCGCTCCAGCGTTTTTTCCTGCGCCGCCGGACGGCGCATGCGCTTGAGTACGGCCGGGCTTGCGTGCTGAAACGGCACATCGAGATAGGGCAGCACTTTGCCCTCCGCGATCAGCGGGATCACCTCATCCACGTGCGGGTAGGGATAGACGTAGTGCAGCCGCACCCAGACGCCGAATTCGCCGAGCGCGCGGGCGAGGTCGACAAACTTCGCCCGGACCTGTTGACCCTTCCATTCGCTCGCCGCGTATTTCAGATCGACGCCGTAGGCCGACGTGTCCTGGGAAATGACGAGGAGTTCCTTGACGCCGGCGTCGACCAGCCGCTCGGCTTCGCGCAGCACGTCGGCGGCCGGGCGGGAGACCAGATCGCCGCGCAATTTCGGGATAATGCAAAACGCGCAGCGATTGTTACAACCCTCTGAAATCTTGAGATAAGAATAGTGCCGCGGCGTCAGTTTGATGCCTTGCGGCGGAATAAGGTCGATGTGCGGGTCGTGCAGCGGCGGTGCGGCGCGATGCACGGCCTCGAGTACGCTCTCATATTGTTGCGGTCCGGTCACCGCCAGCACGTTCGGGTGCGCGCTCGTTATCTTTTCCGGTTCCGCCCCCATGCAGCCGGTGACGATGACTTTGCCGTTCTCGGCCAGCGCCGCGCCGATCGCTCCAAGCGATTCAGCTTGGGCGCTGTCGAGGAAGCCGCAGGTGTTGACGATGGCGAGGTCGGCATCGGCATGGCCGCGCGAGAGTTCGTAGCCTTCCGCGCGCAGCCGCGTGATGATGCGCTCGGAATCGACCAATGCTTTCGGGCAGCCGAGCGAAACGAACGAGATGCGGCAGGGCCTGGTTTGGCGGTTCATCGAGTGTAGCTGGCTCGATTAACCGCCAAATTCAAGATGCTTCGGCGTAAATGCGCGCTGTGGGCAGGCTTAGGCCGAAACGGAAACCGTGCCGCAATTGCTCTAGCAGTGCGGTTGCAAACAGCCGCCGGCTTTCTCGTTGCAAGGAAACGGCATCAGCACCGTCTTGTTGAAGCTGCAGGCGTAGACCTTGCACCAATGGTCTTTGCCGCAGTCCGCAGTGCAGCGCAGCAGCGGGCTGGCGCAGGGCTTGGGTATCATCGCGGCAAAAGTCGGCGACATCGACGCCGCGGCGATTGCCGCGGCCAGGATGATTTTCGCGAAAGCCTTCATCAGCATCGAACAATCCCCGATTCTAGCCCCCCGCCAATATATTCCGTAAACGCGTGGTTCCGGCAAGTGCGGCGGCCGGGCGCGTTGTCGCGGGTGGTTCAGCGCGCGCGATAGGTAGCGACGCCCTGGTCGGGCGCCCAGACGCCGGCCGGCAGTTTGCCGGCTTGCCAGAACACGTCGATCGGCATGCCGCCGCGCGGATGGAAATAGCCGCCGATGC
>CAYVPC010000184.1:0-7456 GCA_964453555.1 uncultured Hyphomicrobiales bacterium
CGCTGGTCGACAACATCGGCTTCCCGGTCAGCGGCATCAACATGACCTACAACAATACGGGAACGATCGGTTCGTCCGACGGCGAAATCCAGATCGGGCTTGCCGAGGATCACCGGCCAACCGCGGATTACGTCCGCACGTTGCGGGTAGAGCTGCCGGCTAAATTTCCCGGCGCGACGTTCTCGTTCCTACCGGCCGACATCATCAGCCAAATCCTCAATTTCGGCGCGCCGGCGCCAATGGAGGTGCAGATCCGCGGACCCAAGCTCGATGAGAACTATGTTTATGCCCAGGATCTGGTGCGCCGCCTTCGCCGCGTTCCCGGGTTCGTTGACGCGCGCATTCAGCAATCGTTGAGCGAACCGACCTTTAACGTCAACGTCGATCGTACGCGCGCGCAATACGTCGGCATCACCGAACGCGATGTCACCAACAGCATGGTGGTCAACTTGGCTGGCTCGGCCCAGGTGCAGCCGACCTTCTGGCTCAACCCCGAGAACGGCGTGAACTACAACATCGTTATGCAGACGCCGCAGTACCAGGTCGATTCGCTTGACGCGTTGCGCAACTTGCCAATCACCGCACCGGGAGCGCCGCCACAGACATTAAGCAGCATTGCCGATATCAAGCGAAGCGTCGTGCCGGCGGTCTACTCACAATACAACGTGCAACCCATGATCCAGATTTTCGGCACGACACAAGACCGCGATCTCGGTGCCGTTGCCGCCGATGTACAGAAAATTTTGGACGAGACCGCCAAAGACGCGCCAAAAAGCGCTCAAGTGGCGATGCTCGGCCAGGTCAGGACCATGAACAATTCGTTTTCCGGCCTGTTCTTCGGCCTGCTTGCTGCCGTGGTGCTGATTTATCTGCTGATCGTGGTCAACTTTCAGTCTTGGGCCGACCCGTTCGTCATCATCACCGCGCTGCCGGCCGCGCTCGCCGGCATCGTGTGGATTCTGTTCGCTACTCACACGACGCTATCCGTCCCGGCGCTGACCGGCGCGATCATGTGCATGGGGGTCGCCACCGCGAACAGCGTTCTGGTGATCAGCTTCGCCAAGGAGCGGCTGGAGGAACACGGCGACGCGGTTGCCGCCGCAATCGAGGCCGGTTTCGTCCGTTTGCGTCCGGTCCTCATGACGGCGCTCGCCATGATCATCGGTATGCTGCCGATGGCGCTGGGGCTGGGCGAAGGCGGAGAACAGAACGCGCCGCTCGGCCGCGCGGTAGTCGGCGGGCTGTGTTTCGCTACCGTCGCAACTCTGATATTCGTACCGGTAGTATTCAGCATCATTCATCAACGCCGCGGCTCGCGGCGCGCACAGGCGATCGGAGAGCCGAATGTTGCCTGACAATTCCGGCCCGCCTGCGGTAACGCGCCGTGGACTGATGATCGCGGGCGTTTCCGCCGGGATCATCGCGCTGGTGATCGTCGTCGTGGGCATCACCTCGCGCAAGATCGCCGACGCCAAATTGCAGGAATGGACGGAGACCCAGGCTGTGCCGGTGGTCGCGGTCGCGCCGCCCGACACGCGCGGCAAGAGCACGACGTTCAGTCTGCCGGGACGACTCGAGGCCTACACGCAGGCGCAGATGTATTCGCGCGTCACCGGCTACGTGAAGGAGTGGAAGGTTGACATCGGCGCGCCGGTCAAAGCCGGCGATCTCCTCGCCGAGATCGACGCGCCGGATCTCGACCAGCAGATCATGCAGGCCGAAGCCAATCTCGCCAGCGCCAAGGCCAACTCCGTGCTTTCCGACATGACGCTCAAGCGCGGCCAGTCGTTGATCACCTCCTATGCCATTTCGCAGCAGGACCTCGATCAGCGCTCCGCCGATGCCTCCAACAAGCAGGGCCTCGTGCACGCAGCACAGGCCAACCTCGATCGGCTGCGCGTACTCGAGCAATATAAGCGTATCGTGGCGCCCTTCGATGGCTTGGTGACGGCGCGTACCACCGACATCGGCGCGCTGATCAACGCGGGCGCCGGCGGCGGCCCGCCGATGTTCGTCGTTTCGGACACGAGCAAGCTTCGCGTCTACGTGAGCGTCCCGCAAAGCTTCGTGCCGAGCATCCCGATCGGGACCAAGGCGCAGATCACGGTGCCGGAATATCCCGGCCGGACTTTTCCGGCGACGGTCGAGGCATCCGCGCAGGCGGTCGAAATCGCTTCAGGGACGACGCGCATGCAGCTCGTTGTCGACAATTCCCGGAGCGAACTCATGACTGGCGACTTCACCAACGTCACTTTCGATCTGGCGCACCCCGAGATCGCCATCAACGTTCCCGCAAGCGCGCTGATTTTCAACAAGAGCGGCCTGCACGTCGCCGTGGTCGGCGACAACGGGCGCATCATATTGAAGACGGTCACCATCTCACGTGACCTCGGCAACGAGGTCGAGCTTGCTTCCGGCATTTCCGCCGACGACCGCGTCGTGATCAATCCGCCGGACGGCATCGCCACCGGTGACAAGGTCCGCATCGCCGGCGAGCCGGGCAAACCCGGCCAGCCGGAGACCGCCGAGGCGAAGTAGGACGGCGGGCGGCCTCAGCCGACCGGCTTGAGCCCCTTCGCGTATTTCCTGAAATTGCGGACGTAGAAGTCGGCGCCGGCGGCAATCGCCAGTGCGGCGGCATCGTCGAGCGTGCGGACGGCGCGCGCCGGGGCGCCGACAATCAGCGATTTCTCGGGAAACTCCTTGCCCTCGGTGATGAGCGCTCCGGCACCGACTAAACAGCCCGCGCCGATGCGCGCGCCGTTGAGCACGATCGCGCCCATGCCGACCAGCGCGCGGGCGCCGACGGTGCAGCCGTGCATGACGACGTTGTGGCCGATCACGCAATCAGGCCCGATGCTGATCGGAAAGCCGGGATCGGTGTGCAGGGTCGAATTGTCCTGGATCTGCGAGCGCTCGCCGAGCTCGATCCACTCGTTGTCGCCGCGCAGCACCGCGCCGAACCAGACGCTGCAATCGGTGTTCAGCCGCACTTTGCCGATCACCGAAGCGCTCGGCGCAACCCAATAGCGGCCCTCCTCCGGCAAGGCCGGCTTCTGCCCGTCGAGCTCGTAGATCATGGGATTGTTCTCATGTGACGCGGTGCGTCAGCATGGATCGCCGGATCAAGTCCGGCAATGACGATTTAGACGTTAAGCAGCGCTTGCAGCGCCGTCACCACCACCGTGCCCGACATCAGGCTCCACAATCCGGCGATAACGGTTGCGACCATGACCAGTTCGGTGCGCTGGCGCTCGATCCGATGGCCGCGCAGCGTATTGCGCATGATCAGGAACGGCGCGCAGAGTATCAGCAACGGCACCGCCGCAAAGCGCGCCGCCATCGGCCCGACTTCGAGCAGGCGGAAGCTCGGAAAATGCTCGCCGTAAAGCCGGTAGCCGGAGGCGAACAGGCCGGCGACGGCAAAGCCGATGGCGATAGCAAACAACGACTCGAGCATGTCCGGCGAGAACGCCGGCTGCAGGTTCTCAAACATTCGGAAAACGCCTCCGGTTTTCCGAAAACCTTGCAGGAGCAGGCGGCCAGCCGCCACGGATTGCTTAAAAAAGGGTTAACGGGCGGGCGCCGACGCCCGTGCCATACTGGCGGTTGATTCGGAGCAACGCTGCCTGGCGACGCATGACGGCGCACGCTTTTTCCCGCCACCACGGCAACAAGAGATCGCGCAGCCTGTGGCTGCCGATCGCGCTTCTGGCCGCGGTGATCGCCGCCGCGGCAACCTTCGTATCCTATGTGCTGTGGCCGACCTGGCCGAAAACGCCGGTCGCGCTCGACGCGCCGGCGCTGCCGGTGACGGTGGCGGGCGTGTTGTTGAACGTACCGCCGGCGGCGATCCGCGCGTCGGTGCAACGGCATCCCGGCGCGCATGAGCGGATCGATCTCGTCTTCCTGTGGCCTTCGCTTAAGCCGCCGGCCGCGGACGGCGACGACGTCGCCAAGCCGGTCGTGACCGGCGACGACGAAGTGCTGCCGCTCCCCGCCAGCGACGCGCGCCTGTTCGTCAGCATCGCCGCACTCGGCGCGACGCTCGATCCCGCGGCGCGGCTTCGCACCATCTATCCGCGCTACATCGAGGCGCAGGCGACGGCCGGTCCGGACGGGCTCGCCATTCTGCCGTTCCGCGCCGGCACGCCCTACGAGGGCGAAGACCTCGTTTACCTGGCCGACAAGCCCGAGCGGTTCTTCGCCCGCTGCTCGCGGGCGGTCCGCACCGTCCCTGGCACCTGCATCCACGAGCGCTCCATCGACGCGGCGGAGGTCACGCTGCGATTTCCCAGGGAATGGCTGCAGAATTGGCGTAACGTCACAGCCGGTTTCGATCGGCTGATGGCGCAGCTGCACCCGCCGACAGAGTAGGGCCGGGGCGAAGCGCCGACCGATTCACTCGAGGTCGGTGCTGAGGATCGCCATCTGAAAGTTGTAGGAGCGCTCGTCGTCCTCGTCGTCGACAAACAGGACGCCGACGAATTCATCGCCGACATAGACCTCGGCCGAATCGTCCTTTTTCGGGCGCGGTACGACGCGGATGCGCGGATTTGCGAACAGCTTCTTGAGATACGCGTCGAGCTTCTTGACTTCCTGAACGTCCACAGCCGCTTCTCCTCGAGCGTGATCCGGGAAAGTGCTTCCGGTTCGCGAAAAAGACCACGCTGCCGCGATACTGCAAGCCGCATAGCACGCGGCGGCAACTGCGATCAAATCTCGTCTTGAAACATCTGATCCATGGTACGCGCGGGATCGGGGCAGCCGGCGACGCCGACCACCTTGGCCGGCACGCCGGCAACCGTGACGTTGTTCGGCACCGGCTTGATCACCACCGAACCGGCGGCGATGCGCGCGCAGTGCCCGACTTCTATGTTGCCCAAAATCTTCGCGCCGGCGCCGATCATCACGCCGTAGCGGATCTTGGGGTGACGGTCCTCGTGCTCTTTGCCGGTGCCGCCCAAGGTCACGCCGTGCAGGATCGAGACGTCGTCCTCGACCACGGCTGTCTCGCCGACCACGAGCCCGGTGGCGTGATCGAGGAAGATGCCGCGGCCGATACGCGCCGCCGGATGAATGTCGCACTGGAACACCGCCGAGGCGCGGCTTTGCAGGTAGAGCGCAAAATCGCGGCGGCCCTTGTGCTAGAGCCAGTGCATCAGCCGGTGGGTCTGGATGGCGTGAAAGCCCTTGTAATAGAGCACCGGCTCGATCAGGCGATGCGTCGCCGGATCGCGGTCGACGGTCGCCATCAGATCGGCGCGAAACGCCTCACCGATCGAGGGCGTATCCTGGAGTGCGTCCGCATAGGCCTGCCGGATCAGTTCGCTCGACAGCGAGGGGTGGTCGAGCCGCTCCGACAACCGGTACACGATCGCCGCTTCGAGCGTGCCGTGATGCAGGATGGTCGAATAGATGAAGGTCGCCACCTCAGGCTCGCGACGCACCACCTCATCCGCCTCGCGGCGGACGCGCGCCCATACCGGATCGACTTTGTCGAGGGCCGGTTTTGCCTGATGCTGCGCCATTATCTGCCTCCCAGATCGCGGCGGTTCTATCATATTGGGACGGCTTGGGGCAGAAACCAGTGGGTGGGCAGGGCCTTGCCAATGACCGACCGACACAGCCTTTGGCCTAGGTTAATAAGGCCAATGGCCTAGCTTCAGGGCCGCCGGGCGAGGAAATCGGTAACCCCGCTTTTGAACACCCGGTCGCCGACGGCGAGCATGTGGTCGCGTCCGGGAATCACCAGCGCCCGCGCCCCCGGGATAAGCGCGGCAAGGGCCTCCGCCGAGCCGCCGACCTCATCATTGCTGCCGACCGCAACCAGAACCGGCACGGCGATGCGGCCGGCGTCGTCCCGGCTGAGCGTCTGACGCGAACCTTCGATGCAGGCGGCAAGCGCGCGCAGGTCGGAATGCGTCTTCTCGGCGAAGACGCGGTACATGTGGCCGACCGGGTCGGTGACGTCGTCGCGGCTCGGAGCCGCAAGCGCGCGTGCGATCGCCTCCGGCGGGCCGGTGCCGTCGATCATATTGATGCCCAGCCCGCCGAACACGGCCGAGCGCACACGGCCGGGATGCGCCAGCGACAGAAACGCCGCAATGCGCGCGCCCAGCGAATAGCCCAGCACGTCGGCGCGCGCGATTTCCAGACGATCGAGCAACGCCAGCACGTCGCCGGCCATGATGCCGCTGTGATAGGCGGCCGGGTCGTAGAGCTTGCTCGACTTGCCGTGGCCGCGATTATCGAGCGCGATGACGCGGCGGCCGGCTTTGGTCAGCACCGATACCCAGCTGGTGTAGACCCAGTTCACCTCCTTGTTGGAAGCAAAGCCGTGCACGAGCACGATCGGCTCGCCCTCCCCTTCGTCGAGATAGGCGATCTCAACGTCGTCGTGTGTAAATCGCCGCATGGTGGCCACCTTATCGGGCCGATCGGTGATGCACAAAGATGGTGATGCGGGCGGCGGTTGAGGCTAGGCTCTACCAAGGCGTCAGAGGGAGGCCCGGGAGGAAGATTATGCAACGGCTGCGGCTCGTTTTGCTCGTCATTTTACTTGCGTGTCCGGCCGGAATCGCGCGCGCGCAAATCTCGGACGACGTGGTGAAGATCGGCGTGCTCACCGATCTTTCCGGACCGGCGTCGACCCCCACGGGCCAGGGCTCGGTGACGGCGGCGCAAATGGCGGCCGACGATTTCGGCAATAGCGTCCTTGGCAAGCCGATCCAGGTGATTTCAGCCAACCATCAGATCAAGCCCGACGTCGCCGCCAGCATCGCGCGCGAATGGTACGACCGCGATCAGGTCGATCTGATCGTCGACGTGCCGGTATGGGCGTGGGGCTTGCCGTGCAGAACGTCGCCAACGAACGAAAGAAGCTGTTCATCACCCATTCGACCGGCACCGCCGATTTCCACGGCAAATTCTGCTCGCCCTACGCCATCCAGTGGGTGTTCGACACGCACGCGCTCGCGACCGGCACCGCGCAGGAAGTCACCAAGCGCGGCGGCAAGACCTGGTTCTTCCTCACCGCCGATTATGCGTTCGGACACGCGCTCGAGCGCGACGCCACCGAAGTAATCGATCAGAACGGCGGCAAGGTGCTCGGCGCCGTGCGCCATCCGTTCGCCGCGCCCGATCTGTCGTCATTCATCCTCCAGGCGCAGACCTCGAAGGCGCAGATCATCGGGTTGGCGAGCGGCCCGCCCGATAACGTCAACGCGATCAAGCTCGGCGGCGAATTCGGCATCTTCCAGGGCGGCCAGCAGATGGCCGGGCTGTTGGTGCTGATCACCGACATCAACGCGCTGGGGCTCAAAGCAGCGCAGGGCTTCTTGCTCACGACTTCGTTCTACTGGGACATGGACGAGCAGACCCGCGAATGGTCGAAGCGCTTTTTCGCCAAGGTCAACCGCATGCCGACCATGTGGCAGGCCGGCGTCTATTCGTC
>CAYVPC010000185.1:0-7439 GCA_964453555.1 uncultured Hyphomicrobiales bacterium
ACCATGGACGGCCTCGTCGTCACGGTCGATGGCAAGAGGCTGCCGGAGCATTACGAGGTCAAGCAATTCACCAAGCGCGGCTTCGAATGGACCTATGAGGGAACCAGCCCGCAGCAGCTAGCGCTGGCCATCCTGGTCGATTTCCTTGGCGATCCGGCGCGCGCCGTCGCGCTCTCAGAACCATTCATGAAGGATGTGGTCGCCAATCTCGACAACGACTGGCGGCTGACCGGTGAAGATGTGGAAGCCTATCTGCATAAACAGGAGGCGCGTTAAGCGCATTGCGGCCGTCGGCCAGCCGTGATAGATGTGTGATATATCAGAGACGGAGATCAGCCATGATCAGCCAGCGCCAGATCGAGTTCCGCCAGGAATACCGCTCCCGCATCCTCGGCTGGTATGACGGCTATCTGCATCTGGTGATTATCTACGCCATGGGCGCGGCGGCGTTTTACGTCTGCGTCGAGCAGATGCATGGTGTCACCGCGCTGGAATGGCTGACGGTGCCGCTTACTTTCCTGTTCACCAATCTGTTCGAATGGGCGGTGCATAAATTCGTCATGCATCGGCCCGTCAACATCAAAGGCCTGCGCGCGATCTACGAGCGGCACACGCTCAACCATCATCAGTTCTTCAGCGACGAGGAGATGCGCTTCCGCGACCATAAGGACTGGCGCGTGACTTTGTTCCCGCCCTACGCGCTGGTGGTGTTCATCCTGATGTCGATCCCGGCCGCCGCTATTCTCGGCAGCATCTTCACGCCGAACGTCGGTTGGCTGTTCATGTCGACGACGACCGGCATGTATCTGATCTACGAATTCATGCACTTTTGCTGCCACGTCGACGAAAACGTTTTCGTGCGCCATTTCCCGTTCGTCAATACGCTGCGGCGGCATCACACCGCCCACCACAACGCGCGGCTGATGATGGAGGTCAACATGAACCTGACCTTCCCGATCGCCGACTGGCTGTTCGGGACGTCAGACCTCGACCGCGGGCTCATCGGCACGCTGCTCAACGGCTACGACACGCGGTTCCTGAAGAAGAGCCTGCGCGGGCGGCCGCGATTGCCGGACGAAGTGGCGGCGGTACCCGTCGGCACCAACTAAGACCGCGCTCCGGAGATTCCCGTGCCGAGCGACGTCAAAGGCATTCTCTCCGCCATTGTGCTGATCGTCGCTGCGGTGCTGGCGTTCTGGAGCGGATCGCCCATTCGCCACGACTTCTCGATCTTTATCATGGTCGTTGCGGTCCTGATGGTCGCGGCGATGTGGGTGTTCCCGGAAGCGGGCGTGAAGAAGGGCGAAGCGAAGCGGGTGAAGTAAACCCGCGCTTCGCAATCGTTTTATGCGGCCGAATTCCGCGCGACGCCGATCAGCCGGTCCAACTTGTCGCGATCCTGCCTAAGCGGCTCGCTCAAGCCGTCATAGGTGATGCGGCCGCGGTCCATCACCACGATGCGCGGCGAAAGATCGAACGCCAGCCGCGTATTCTGCTCGACCAGCACCAGAGTCAGTCCCTGCGCATCGGCGAGGTGCCGGACCGCCCGCGTCAGCTCCTCGACGATCACCGGCGCCAGCCCTTCCGACGGCTCGTCCATCAGAATAACCGCCGGATTGCCTACCAGCGCGCGCGCGATTGCCAGCATCTGCTGTTCGCCACCGGACAATTGCCCACCCCGATTCCGCTGCCGCTCCGTGAGCTTGGGAAACAGTTCGAACACCGAGGCGATCGTCCATGGTCCCGGCCGTGCCGCGACTTCGAGATTCTCGCGTAACGTCAGGGAAGGAAATATCTCGCGTTCCTGCGGCACGTAGCCCAGTCCGGCCGCCACCCGCCGGTGCGGCGCGAGCCGCGCCATGTCCCGGCCGTACAGGTAGATGCCGCCGCGGTGCAGCGTGTTGTGGCCCATGATGGTGGAAAGGAGCGTGGTCTTGCCGACGCCGTTTCGCCCGATGATCGCCAGCGTCTCACCCGGTTGGACGGTGAGCTGCACATTCTCGATGATGACGGTTTCGCCGTAGCCGCCGGACACCGCGTCGAGCCTGAGTGCCGATCCAGGGTCAGCCACGGCCCGTCTCCTGTCTTTCGCCGAGATAGACCGCGCGCACGCGCGGGTCGGCAGAAATCTCGTCCGGCGTGCCTTCGGTCAGCACCGCGCCGGCGACCAGCACGGTGATCCGGTCGGCAAAGCGGAATACCACATCCATGTCGTGCTCGATGATCAGCACGGTGATGCCCGGATCGAGCCGCGAGATGACGTCGAGGATCAGGTGGCTTTCCGAGGACGGCACGCCCGCCGCGGGCTCGTCGAGCAGCAGAAGTTTCGGCTGCTGCGCCAGCGCGATGGCGATTTCGACCAGACGCTGCCGGCCGTAGGGCAATTCGCGCACCGGCCGGCAGGCCTCGGCGAGGAGCGCCAGCGACTGCAGGTGATCGAGCGCCTCCTCGATCACCGCGGTTTCGCTGCCGGCGGGCCGCCATAACCGGTTGCAGGCCCCGGTCCGTTCGCCGATCGCCAGATAGACGTTTTCGAGCACGGTGAGGCTGCGGAAAAGCTGGTTGACCTGGAAGGTGCGCGCGATGCCGCGGCGGGTACGTGCGGACTGCGACAGCGAGGTAATCTCGTCGCCCTCAAGCAGGACATTGCCGGCAGATGCCCGTACCCGTCCGGTGATCAGATTGACCAGGGTGGTTTTGCCGGCGCCATTAGGCCCGATCAGCGCATGCCGCGCGCCGCGGGGCAGAGTAAGGTTGATGTCGTTGGCGACTTCAATGGCGCCGAAATTCTTTCGCAGGTTGCGGATTTCGAGAGCGGCCGCGGTCATGGCTCGGTTCTCCACCGCCACAGCCGGCCGAAGTTCAAAAATTTCGTGAACATCCCGCGCCGTGCGAACAAAACCATGCCGATCAGCAAAAGGCCGATGCCGAACTGCCAGAATTCGGGGCTCGCTTTGGCCAGCTCGTTTTGCAGGACCATGTAGAGAACCGCGCCGATGAAGGCGCCGTAAAGCCATCCGGCGCCGCCGAGGATGAGCATAATCAGCACCGCGGCCGACTGATCGAAATCAAACACGCCAAGCGTGACGAAGGTGTTGGTCTGGGCAAACAGGGCGCCGGCGATGCCGGCAATGCCGGCCGAGATGGTGTAGGCGACGACCAGCCGCCAATGCACCGGCGAGCCGAGCGCATTCATGCGGCCGACATTTTCCCGGATACCGATCAGCGCCTGCCCGAACGGCGAATAGACGATCCGCCGGACGAAATAAAAGACGATCAGCAACACGCCGAGGCAGTACAGATAGTAGGTATGGCCGTAGATATCGTAGTCGAATCGGCCAAACAACGGCGCGATGTTCACGCCCGGAATGCCGTCATAGCCGCCGGTGAAGTCGCGAAACAGATTGCCCAATTGCTGCAGCATGATGGTGATCGCCAGCGTGAGCACCAGGAATGCGAGACCTCGGTAGTGGAGGAGCAGCCAGCCGGAAAAAAAGCCGGCTATGGCGGCGATCAGCGCACCGCAGGCGAGTCCGGAAATCGGTTCGTTCCAGCCGAGATCAGTGATCAGGAGCGACGCGCCATAGGCGCCCAGCCCAAAGAAGGCCGCATGGCCGAGCGTGACGATTCCGGCGTAGCCAAGAATCAAATCGAGCGACAGCGCCAACAAAATCATGATCAACGTCTGGCCGCCCAGGACCATTTGGCTCGGAAAAATGAAAAAGGCGGCGATGGCGGCGATCCACGGCAGCGCTTCGACGGGGCGAAATCGGCTGCGCCGCGCCAGGAACTTAACACCGCGCGCGCGTTCGGCCGCGGTCTCGCTATCTCGCGCGGCCGGTCGGGATTTACTCACGTCCATAAAGCCCCGCCGGCTTGATCAGAAGGATCAGCACCGCGACGGCGTAGATGGCAAAGGTGCCGGCGTCGGCAAACAGATATTTGCCGGCGGTGTCGGCCATGCCGAGCACGAGCGCGCCGGCCAGCGTGCCCCACAGGCTGCCGGAGCCGCCGACTGCGACAACCAGCAGAAAGAAAACGAGATAAATGATGGCAAAGCTCGGCGTGAGGCCGAGCAGCTGAATGGCGAGCCCGCCGCCAAGCGCGGCCAGCCCGCTGCCGACCGCGAAAGTGACGGTGAACAACAGATCGACATTGATGCCGACCGATTGCGCCATGCGCCGGTTATCGACCGAGGCGCGGATCTTGGCGCCGAAATTGGTGCGCTCGAAGCCATACCAGAGCGCGGCAATCAGCGCCGCACCGACGACGATAAGAAACACGCGGTAGGTCGGGAAACTCCGCGCGCCAAGATGAACTTCGCCCAGGAGGTAATCCGGAATCCGGATTCCGTGCGGCAGCGGCCCGTAGAAATAGGTGTAGGTCGCGATCGCCATGAAGGTCAGCCCGATCGTCATCAGCACCTGGTCGAGTTCGCCGGCGCCGTACAGCCGCGCATAGAGCGCGCGCTCGAACAACACGCTGGCGCAACCGACAACGATGAAAGTGATGACGAGCGCGGCAGCGAACGGCACACCCCAGTCGCCCATGACGGTCAAGACCAGGTATCCGCCAGCCATCGCAAACGCGCCGTGCGCCAGATTGACGAAGCCCATCAGGCCCATCGTCACCGACAGACCGACCGACACGATGAAAAGGAACATCGCCCAGGCCAGGCCATCGAACAGAATGCTGACGATGGTGTTGACCATGGGCAACACGATTCGACCCCAGCCTTAATGCAACGGCCGCGGCGAGGATACCCGCCACGGCCGCCGGCGCAAATGCCGATGGCGCCTGGGTCGCGCGCGCTTTTACGAACCCGATCCGCAGCGGCCGAGCTTGAGGACCTTGCACTCGTCCTTCACCGCCGGGTAGGTCTCCAGCACTTTGACGCCGAGTTTACCGCCGGGCTCCTTGACGACTTCCTCGGCGCGCTCGGGCTGAATCACGTCGCGCGTTTGCGAATCGATTTCGATCGGGCCGCGGAAGCCTTCGTGCTTCCAGCCTTTGAGCGCTTCGATCACCTTGGCGCCGTCGTCGAGATCTCCGTGCAGCGTGTTGATGACATGGAAGATGCCCGCCATCGTGTCCATCGAGGCCGCCGACATGAAATCGGGATACGAATTCTGGCCATAGACCTCATGCCAGACTTTCACGAAATCCTTGTTGCCGGGCGTATCGAGATCGTCGGCATAGCTCGACATCACGACCAGGCCGATGGCGGCGTCGCTCATATGCGCGAGCTCGTAATCGGGAATGAGGTCCATCGGACCGATCAGCCGAACGCCGGCCTGACGCATGTTGAGGTCGCCATAGGTCTTCATCACGCCGCCGGCATGCGAGCCTGAGGGGACGAACACGTAGAAGCAATCGGGATGCTCATCCTTCACGCGCTGAAAGAACGGCGTGAAATCCGGTACCGGCCCGGGCGGACCGAAGCGGATTTCGTCGATGACCTTGCCGCCGGCTTTCTCGAAAGCGGTCTTGAAGGCGAGCGTGGAGTCCTGGCCAGGCGGGAAGTCGGTAAAACCGGCAGCGGCGGTTTTGCAGCCGAGCTTCGTCGCCGCGTAAGTCCCCATCGGGTAGGCCGGGTCCCACATGCTGAACGAGAAGCGGACGATGTAAGGAGATAAAGTGGTGATCCACGCCGTTCCGGCGTTGGCGATCAGCATCGGAATTTTGGTTTGAGTCGCCAGCGGCGCCGCGGCTATTGCGCTCGGCGAGAAAACGAAGCCGGCGAGCAGCTTCACCTTGTCGTTGGTGATCAGCTCGGTGACCACCGTCCTGGCGTTGGCGCCGGACGGCGGACCTTCGTCGCGCTTGATCAGCTCAATCTTGTTGTCGCCGAGATCCTTAGCGTGCAGCTTGACGTAGAGGTCGAACGCCTTGTCGACCTGGCTGCCCAAATCGGAGTTGGGGCCCGAGTAGGGGAGCACGACTCCGACCTTGATCGTTTCGGCGCCGGCCGTCCCGAGAAAGCAAAATCCCAGCAGCGCGGCTGCTAGTACACCGGCGATTTTCATGGAGCGTCTCCTTGGGTTTCTTCCCACCGGCAACAGCGAGTTTCGCGCAACGACGCGGTTCGCTCTTGATTTTCTGCAGTTTCGCACGTCAATTCGGCGTTGGCAAAATCGGCATCGGGCAAAATAAAATGCCGCGTCGGTGTGACGCATCGCGGGCGCGTCCGGGCAAATGGGGGTTGCGGCCATGGTGGTGACCAAACGGATCGACGGCAAGGCGCGTGCGGACCGTTTAGTCGCCGATGTCGCGGTGGCTGTGGCCAAGCTGAAAGCGGCCGCCGGCGTAGCGCCGGGACTGTGTGCGGTGCTGGTTGGCGACGATCCGGCGAGCCAGGTCTATGTCCGCAACAAGGGCAAGTCGGCAACCGCCGCCGGCATCCAGAGTTTTCAGGAGCATTTGCCGGCGAACACCAGCGAAGCCGAGTTGCTGGCGTTGATCGGGAGGCTCAACGTCGACGATCGCGTCGACGGCATCCTGGTGCAATTGCCGCTGCCCAAGCACATCGATCCGCAGCGCGTTATCGATGCCATCGATCCCGGCAAGGACGTCGACGGATTCCATGAGCACAATGTCGGCCATCTGTGGAGCGGGGGCGCGAACCGCGCGCTGATCCCCTGCACGCCTTATGGCTGCCTGCTGTTGCTCCGCGACGCGCTGCCCGATCCGACTGGCGCCGAGGCGGTGGTGCTAGGGCGGTCCAACATCGTCGGCAAGCCGATGGCGGCGCTGCTGCTGGGGGAGAACTGCACGGTGACCGTGGCTCATTCCAAGAGCCGCGACATCCCCGCGATCCTGCGCCGGGCCGACATTCTGGTAGCGGCGGTCGGGCGCCCCGAATTTGTCCGGGGCGGCTGGATAAAGCCCGGCGCCATCGTCATCGACGTCGGCATCAACCGGGTCGCGGCATCCGACGGAAAATCGAAGCTCGTTGGCGACGTGGCGTTCGCCGAGGCCCAAGGCGTCGCTGGCGCCATCACTCCGGTCCCCGGCGGCGTTGGTCCGATGACCATCGCTTGCCTTCTGCGCAACACGCTGATCGCCGCGTGCCGTCGCCGCGGCCAGGCAGAGCCGCAGCTGTGAGTTTGATTTGATCGCGAATTTTCGTCTGCGCGTGTTTTGCGCTTGCGCCGGACTGGCTAAGTGCGGCGCCAGACCATAAAATCGTTTTTCAGGGCGGGGAGACGTAACGGCATGGACACCGCGGCTGCCGCAAAAATCGAAACATTGAGCGCCTGCCTGGGCAACTACCCGCACACCAGGGCCCTGAAAGCCGGCGACATCAAATCCGATCGAGTGGCGTTGTCGTTCACCGAGATCAATCCGGTCAACCGCGCCTTCCTTTTGATGGCGCGCGAGCAAAAGTTCGACGTGTGCGAGATGGCGATCGTCACGTATTTGCAGGCCAAGGCCTACGG
>CAYVPC010000186.1:0-7356 GCA_964453555.1 uncultured Hyphomicrobiales bacterium
GGCGGCGATCGCATCGACGTGTTCAAACCGGCCATGCGCGCGCGCAAATCCGACCGGCTTTCGATCGAATCCGACCTGCGGCGGGCGCTTGAGCGCGAAGAGATCACCATCCTCTACCAGCCGATCGTGCGGCTCGACGACCGGGCGGTCGCCGGTTTCGAAGCATTGGCGCGCTGGAACCATCCGAAGCTAGGGCGGCTGTCGCCGAACGAATTCATCAGCATCGCCGAGGAAACCGGGCTGATCGTCGAGCTCGGCCTGTTTGTGCTGGAACGGACCGCGCGGCAATTGAGCACCTGGCAGCACACGCTACGCCCGCGTGAGAGCCTGTTTGCCAGCGTCAACGTGTCGTCGCGGCAATTGCTGCGGCACGATCTGATCCAGGATCTGCGCACGGTGCTGGCGCGCTCGCCGCTGACGCGCGGCTCGCTCAAGCTCGAACTCACCGAATCCGTGGTGATGGAAAATCCTGAGCACGCCGCGCAGATGCTGCACCGTCTCCGCGAGCTTGGCGCCGGCCTGGCGCTCGACGATTTCGGCACCGGCTACTCTTCGCTCGCTTACCTGCAGCGCTTCCCCTTCGACACCATCAAGATCGATCAGTCTTTCGTGCGTACCACGGCCAAGGGTACGCGGCCGGTGATCCTTCGCTCGATCATCGCGCTGGCCCACGACCTCGGCATGGACGTCGTCGCCGAAGGCGCCGAAACGGATTCGGACGCGGTCGAGCTTTATCAGCTCGGTTGCGAGTACGCGCAGGGCTTCGTGTTCGGCGAACCGATGACGCCCGAGCGCGCCCGCGAGATGCTGCAGCCGCACAGCAAGGTGGAGATGGCGCGCTAGCCCGCTTACGCGTGTCCGGCTTCGCTCGACAGCATGCCGAGATCGATGCCGATCTTTTTCAGCGCGCGCTCGTATTTGCCGCCGATGTCGGCGCCGAAGATAAGTTCCGAATCCGGCGCGCAGTGCAGCCAGCCGTTGCCCTGAATCTCATTCTCAAGCTGACCTGGAGCCCAGCCGGCGTAGCCAAGCGCCAGGATCGCGCTCGCCGGCCCATCGCCGCGCGCGATCGCCTTGAGGATATCCAGCGTGGCGGTGAGACAAATGCCGTCATCGATCGGCAGCGTCGAATTCTCGATGAAGAAGTCCGCCGAATGCAGTACAAAGCCGCGCTCGGTTTCGACCGGCCCGCCGCGCATGACCTTGACGACGCCGGCGCGCGACGGCAGCTGGATCACGTCGGCGGCGGGAATGACGTCGAGCTTCACCAGCAGGTCGGAGAAATTGATGTTGGGCGCCGGATGATTGACCACGATGCCCATGGCGCCTTCCGAGGAATGCGCGCACACATAGATGAGCGAACGGGCGAAACGGTCGTCCAGCATCGCCGGCATGGCGATGAGCATCTGGCCGTCGAGATAGCCCCTGCCCCGACCCTTGCCTTTTTCCGACGTGCCGCGCGGCAATTTCATGGCGGAAGGTTAGCCGATCGATCCGTTTTTGCAAACGAAGGGCCGCGGTAAAAGTTCACTGCCGTTTCCGCACGACTCGCGCGGTGGCGGCGAAGTCACGATCATGTCAGTGGCGCGTGTTGGCCACTGTCCCTTAGACAGCGCATCATGCGGATAATCACTGCGGCCATTGCGATAATGTGTGCGGGCGGCGCGCCGGTCGCGCTTGCGCAGGACACTTCCGCCTGGGACAGCGAAACGCATGCCGCCGCACGGCTGATCGCCGGCGCGGCCGTGCAATCCGCCGAAGCAAAGTGGCTGCGGGCGGGCGTGGAAATCCGGCTCGATCCGGGCTGGAAGACCTATTGGCGCTATCCCGGCGATTCGGGCGTGCCGCCGACGTTCGATTTCGCCGGCTCGGAGAATGTCAAATCGGTGACGCCGCTCTGGCCGGCGCCGGAACGCTTCGACGACGGCGCCGGCGGCCAGTCGATCGGCTATCGCGGCGACGTCGTGCTGCCGCTGCATGTTCTCGCGCTTGACGCGAGCGGGCCGTCGACGTTGCGCGTCAAGCTCGGCTACGCAATCTGTGGCAATCTTTGCGTCCCGGCGCAGGCCGATCTCGATTTGACGCTGTCCGGCAAGCCCGGCGCTGAAGAAGGCGCCCTCCTCGCGGCGGAGGCACGCGTTCCGCGGCGCGTGCCGCTCGGCGCCGGCGGCGAGCTTGCCGTCCGCTCGGTACATCGCGAGACCGAAGGCGGCCACGCGCGCGTTGTGGTCGAACTCACCGCGCCGCCAGGCGCGCAGGTCGAACTGTTCGTCGAGGGCCCGACGCCGGACTGGACGTTGCCGCTGCCCCAGCCGGAACGGCCTGCCCCCGGCAACGAGACCGCCACGCGGCGCTTTAGCTTCGACCTCGATGGGCTGCCGCCCGGCGCCCGCGCCGCCGGCGCCACGCTCACCTTCACGGCGGTGTCGCCGGCCGATGCCATCGAGGTGGAAACCCGCCTCGACTAATTCGCCGGTTACGGTAATTTACGCCGGACGAAAAAGCCCATCCCAATAACGAGAGGATACGCACCATGCCGATCAAGGTTGGCGACCGACTTCCGCCTGATAGCAAGTTCCGAGTTCTGGGACCCGACGGCCCAACCTGGAAGCCTGCCGAAGAAGTCTTTAAGGGCAAGAAGGTTGTGCTGTTCGCTGTTCCCGGCGCGTTTACGCCGACTTGCAACAACAATCACCTGCCCGGTTTCCTGAAAAATGCCGACGCGTTCAAGGCCAAGGGCATCGATACCGTCGCCGTAACCGCGATCAACGACGTGTTCACTTTTGACGCCTGGAAGAAGTCGACCGGCGCGGGCGGCAAGATCGAATTTTTGGCCGACGGCAATGGCGACTTCGCCAAGGCGCTTGATCTAACGATGGATATGTCGGGCGGCGGACTTGGTACCCGCTCCAAGCGCTATTCGATGCTGGTCGAGGACGGCGTAGTTAAAAAGCTCAATATCGAGGAAGGGCGCGGCGTCGAGACTTCGAGCGCGGAGAATCTGCTGAAGCAGATGTAAGCCGCAGCCGCCAAGCGCTGCCGCGCGACCTCGTCTAGGCGCGGCGGGTGACGTGATTGAGGGTCGCCTCGAACGTCTGCCGCTGGCGCTGCCGGTTTGAGCGGACGAACATGAACATGAGGATCTTCACGATCCTTCTGATCATGTTCTTGCGAATCTGCTCGCGCGTGCGCATGGCGAAAATCTGCGCCTTCTTCTTGTCGAGCTCGACGTGCAGGCGGGTGATCTCGAGGCCTTGCTTGCTGAGCTCGCCGGAATGGCCGGCCGCTTTCGCCCGCATCTCCTCGATGCTGAGCTCGAGCCGCCGCACCGACATGGCGAATTGCGCGCGCAGGTGATCCTTGTCGGCCTGGATCTCATTGATCGCCAGCGGCGTCGCTTCGACCATGTGCCGCTTGGCGATGCGCACCGCCCGTTCATGCACGATCGGGACGAACGCCAGCATCAACAGGCATCCCGCCAGCAAGCCGATACCGCCAATCATCAACCATTCGATCATCGGATGCCTACGCGAAGCGAGACTTTACGACTGCCCTGACATGATGCGGGCGCCCGGCGGTTGGTTTTGATCAATACGGAGGGCACCCGATGCATGCTGTTTCTTTTCGAAAACCGCTTGGCCGCTCGCGACCGAGCGGCCAATGCTTACAGCGCGGTCTGGATTTGCGTGAAGATCGTGACCAGCTTGTTGCCGACGCCGGTAACCGACGGGATGATGGCGACGGAGATGCCGGAAGTGATCAGGCCGTACTCGACGGCCGCCGCGCCGGACTCGTTCTTCAGAAACTTTTTGATCTGCTTCAACATGTCGATTGGCTCCTCATCTAAGATCGACTTGATGCGCAGGTGAGTAGCAGAAACGCCTTGGTAAATAAATCGAAACCGGAATTAACGGTGAATGCGTAAACGCCGTTAAGTAAATTTCGCGCGCCGTTTTGTTTGTTCTGCGCGCGCAATCGCGCCCGCTGCGGGGCGAGCTTTACGACCAATCGAAGTCCAAGCCGGCAACCCCGCGCCGAGCCTCGAACCTTTCATCTCTCGCGCCCATTTGGGATATAGTCCCTGCGGACTTTGGGGCGTTGGGGGCGATGGCGGGACATTTTCTTCTCACCTCAGTTCGCATGGCGCACGTCAGCGAGGCTACGGAGTCTTGCCGACGCTTCGAATCTCTTCGATCGCCTCGCGCGCTAATTCATCGGCGCGTTCGTTCTCCGCGTGGCCGGCATGGCCGCGCAGCCAATACCACCGCACTTGATGCGGGATAAGTGCGGCATCGAGCCGTTGCCACAGATCGATATTCTTCACCGGCTTTTTGTCGGCGGTGCGCCAGCCGTTCTGCTTCCACTTTTTGATGTGGGTCGTGATGCCGTCACGCAGATATTGGCTGTCGGTGTGCAGATCGACGCGGCACGGCCGTTTGAGCGCCTCGAAGGCGGCGATCGCGGCCATCAGCTCCATGCGGTTGTTGGTGGTGTTGGCCTCGCCGCCCTTGATCTCCTTCTCGTGGTCGCCGAACGCGAGGATCGCGCCATAACCGCCGGGACCCGGATTCGGCGACGCGCCGCCGTCGGTATGAATGACGACATGCGGCACCGGCGCGGCAGGCTTGCTCACGGCACCGTCACTCCATAATCGCCTACGCCCTTGACCTTTTGGTGGAAGCGGAGCTTGCGCAGATATTCGAGCGGGTCCTTCGGCCGCACCAAAGCGCCCGCCGGCACGTTGAGCCAGTCGACCAGCCGCGTGAGCAGGAAACGCAGCGCCGCGCCGCGGGCGAAGAGCGGCAGCATGCGCCACTCCGGCGGCGACAATGGCCGCGTCCTGGCGTAGCTCGACAACAGCGCGCGGCCCTTGGTGACGTTGTAGGAATGATCCGCCTCGAAGCACCAGGCGTTGAGGCAGATGGCGACGTCGTAGACCAGCGTATCGGTGCAGGCGAAATAGAAGTCGATCAGTCCGGACAGCTTGTCGCCGAGAAAGAACACATTGTCGGGGAACAGGTCGGCGTGGATCACGCCCTGCGGCAACCCGCGCGGCCACTCCCGTTCCAGGAGACCGAGTTCGGCGGCGAGCACGGCTTTGAGGTCGCGCTGCACCGCGTCGGCGCGTTCGCCGCACGCGACGTAAAGCTGCCGCCAGCCGGCGACCGAGAGCGCGTTCTCTCGCCGCATCGGAAAATCCGCGCCGGCGAGATGCAGCCGCGCCAGCGCTTCTCCCAGCTCCGCGCCGTGCGCTGCGCTCGGCCGCCGGATCCACAAGCCGTCGAGGAAAGTGACGATGGCGGCCGGCCGGCCGGCGAGCCGCCCCAAAGTCTGCCCGGCGCGGTTCTGCACCGGCTGCGGACAGGTGATGCCGCGGCCGGCCAGATGCTCCATCAGCGCCAGGAAAAACGGCAGATCGGCCTCGGCGACGCGCCGCTCGTACAGCGTCAAGATGAAGGAGCCGCGGCCGGTATGAAGGAGAAAGTTGGAATTCTCCACGCCTTCGGCGATGCCTTTATAGGCAAGCAGTTCGCCGATGTCGTAGCCGGCAATGAAGGCCGCCAGCTCCTCCGCCGCGACATCGGTATAGACCGCCATAAAGGTCTCCTGGTGTCCGAATCCATGCCGGGGCGGTTTGGCGTGCGCCGCGGCGCGCAATATGATTGCAGAGACATAGCCGCAGCAAGGGGCGAGAGCATGCTGTTTTTCCTTACGACCCAGCCGCTCTGGGTCTCGGGCACGATCCTGGTCGGATTGACCACCTTGCTCGCCATGCTCGGGCCGCTGCTGGTCCGCCGCTACGTCGCGCTCGACAAACTGACCACCAACAACGAGATTGCCGGGTTCAAGTTCGCCACGGTCGGCGTGCTTTACGCGGTATTGCTCGCCTTCGCCATCATCGTCGTCTGGCAGAAATTCGCCGACGCCGAGACGACGGTGGCGCAGGAAGCCGGCGCCGCCGAAACCATTTTTCGGCTGTCCCATGGTTTCGCCGATAAACCGGGCTCCGATCTGCGCGACGCGGTGAGCGATTACCTCGCCACCGCGGTCGCCGTCGATTGGCCGGCCATGGACAGCGGACACATGGAAAACACGCGGCTGGTGCGGCAGGCGCTCGATGCAATGTATACGGCGTTGCTCGCGGTCGAATCGTCGGAGCGGGTGAACGGCCCGCTCGTCACCGAAATCCTGCATCAGCTCGACGTCATCAGCCAGGCGCGCCGGACGCGGCTGGTCGCCTCGGAAGGCACCGTGCCGGGCGTCGTCTGGCTCGTTCTGTTCGGCGGCGCCGTTTTGACCATCGTATTCACCTTTTTCTTCGGCACGCGCAGCCTGCCGGCGCAGACCTTGATGACGGGGTTGCTCGCCTTTCTCATCTTTTCGGAACTCCTCACCATCGTCGCCATCGACCGGCCGTTTTCCGGAATCGTCAAAGTCGCACCGCATCCGCTCACCGACGTGCTGGCGGATTTCAAAGCCGCCGCCGGCACCGCGCCCGCTCCGGGCGATCAGCATTGATGCGTCCGGCGGCGCGGCGGTATGATTGCCGCGCCAACACGCCACCGGGGCGCGCAGCATGAAAACCATCCTCGTTCCCACCGAGCAAAACGCCGCGATGGCTTCGGCGCTCGATACCGCGCTTCTGCTGGCGCAAAAGTTCGACGGCTGCATCGAGGGCTTTCCGCTCCGTCCCGCGGTCGCCGACATGGTGGCGATGGACCCCGACGCCGGCCTGACCATGGTGGCCGTCAAGGAGAACGACGCCGAAATGGCGCGGCATGCCGAGGAAGCGTTCCGCGCCTTCATGCAAAGCCATTCCATCAAACAGCGCAGCGCCGAGACGTCCGCCGCGTCGCTGTCGTGGGCATGGAACGGCGCGGCGCCAAGCGGCCATGATTTCGCCGGCAGCTACGGCCGTGTGTTCGACGTCATCGTGCTGGCGCGCCCCGGCGAGGAATGGCAGAGCCCGTCGATGATCACGCTCGAATCGGCGCTGTTCGAAAGCGGACGCCCGGTGCTGATCGCGCCGCCGGTTTCGCCGCGTTCGCTTGGCACCAACATCCTGATCGCCTGGAACCGCTCAACCGAACAGGCGCGCGCCACGGCGTTCGCCATGCCGCTTCTGCGTCTCGCTGAGCGCATCACCATTCTCACCGTCGAAGGCTCGACGGTCGCTGGCCCGAGCGGCGTCGAGCTCGCCCGCTCGCTGAAAATGAACGGCATCGCCGCCGAGCCGATGACGGTCGCGCCCGGCAAGGTCAGCGCCGGCGAAACCATCCTCGCCAAGGCCGCCGAGCTTGGCTGCGACCTCATCGTCAAGGGCGCTTACACCCAAAGCCGCCTGCGCCAGATGAT
>CAYVPC010000187.1:0-7352 GCA_964453555.1 uncultured Hyphomicrobiales bacterium
TTGGCGCCGATGCGCACCGGCTTGTCGTGCTTGATCGCGGTCTCGACGATGGCGCCGAATTGCCGGTCCTTCTTTTCCTTGAAGCCGACATTGCCCGGATTGATGCGGTACTTGTCGAGCGCCTCGGCGCAGGCTGGATGGTCGGCAAGGAGCTTGTGCCCGATGTAATGGAAGTCGCCGACGATCGGCACGTCGACATTCATGCGCAGGAGCTTATCCTTGATCCGCGGTACGGCGGCGGCTGCTTCGTCGCGGTCGACCGTAATGCGCACCAGTTCCGAACCCGCCCGCGCCAGCGCCGCCACTTGGTTGGCGGTTGCGTCGGCATCGGCGGTGTCGGTGTTGGTCATCGACTGCACGACGACCGGAGCGCCGCCGCCGACTGTAACGTTGCCGACCTTCACGGCGACGGTCTGATGCCGCGGGGCGGGGCCGGAAAACTCCATCATTTTGATAGTCCCTACAATAAGTTACCGCTATCCGCGCTGTGCAAATGCGGGGCTCCTGCGGGCCTTCGCCCTTCGATATAGCCCTAGCGCAGCCGGTTTACGAGGACCAGCCCGCGGCCACAAAGGCGCGGGCAAGCGGCTGGTCAGCGTTCACGGCAATGCGAGCAGACGCCGGCGATTTCGATCACCGGACTTTTCGGCACGAAGCCCGCGGCACGCGACGATGTCTTGAGCGCTTCGGCGACATGGCCGCCCGGCGCTTCGCCGACTGCGCCGCAATGCTCGCAGATCAGGAACACGACTGGATCGCTGTCGGTGTGCTCGTGCACGCAGGCGACGAAAGCGTTCCGGCTTTCGATCCGGTGCACGAGCCCGTTGTCGCGCAAAAAATCGAGCGCGCGGTAGACCGTGATCGGGGCCGGCCGGCCGTCGCCGGCGGCCAGCCGGTCCATGATCTCGTAGGCGCCGAGCGGCCGATGACTTGCCAGCAGCGCTTCGAGCACGTGACGGCGCATCGGCGTCAGCCGCTGCGCGCGGGCGGCGCACAGCTGTTCAGCATGCGCAATGGCAGCGCTGGTGCAGCTGCCGTGATCGTGGTCAGGCGCCGGGAAGATCGCTTGCCGCATGACGGTCCTTTTCAAAGCATTGTAACAATCGGGGGTATCGCGAAAACGTAACGCGCACCCCATTTTGATGTTGCGCCGCAGCAAAAAGCGTCTCACATTGCCGCCGCCTTGCGCAAAAGTCACGCAGTAAAGCCGCTTTCGGTAGGGCGCAGCCACTGAATTGGGGACCATCATGCTGAAGGGAAAGACCGCTCTCGTCACCGGATCGACCTCGGGTATCGGTCTTGGCTATGCGCGCGCGCTTGCCGCCGAGGGCGCCAACGTCACCATCAACGGCTTTGGCGACGCGGCCGCTATCGAAGCCGAACGCTCAAGCATCGAGAAGGATTTCGGCGTGCGGGCCTTCTACTCGCCGGCCGACATGACCAAGCCGGACGAGATCGCCGACATGGTGCATAAGACCGAGCAGACTTTCGGCTCGCTCGATATCCTCATCAACAATGCCGGCATCCAGTTCGTTTCTCCGATCGAGGAATTCCCGATCGACAAATGGAATCAGATCATCGCCATCAACCTGTCGGCGGCTTTTCACGCCATCCGCGCGGCCGTGCCTGGCATGAAAGCGCGCAAATGGGGCCGCATCATTTCGACCGCTTCGGCGCATTCTCTGGTCGCCTCGCCGTTCAAGGCCGCTTACGTCTCGGCCAAACATGGTATCGCCGGTCTCACCAAGACAGTAGCGCTCGAACTGGCGACCTTCGGCGTCACGGTGAACTGCATCAGCCCGGGCTATGTGTGGACGCCGCTGGTCGAGAAGCAAATCCCGGACACCATGAAGGCGCGCAACATGACCGCCGAGCAGGTCAAGCGCGACGTCCTGTTGGCGGCGCAGCCGACCAAGGAATTCGTCACCGTCGAGGAGGTGGCGGCGCTTGCGGTCTATCTTTGCTCCGATGCCGCCAAGGCGATCACCGGCGCGAACCTGTCGATCGACGGCGGCTGGACTGCGGAATGAAGCTCCGCGAACGCGCGGCTTCGCTTCGCTGAGCCGCACATGGTCGTCAAAGCCATCCTCAATTCGCAGTTGCCCGGCCGCGCGGCCGACGGGCAGGGGGCGCAGAACACCAAGCCCATCAACCTTGCGCTGCAAGGCGGCGGCGCGCATGGCGCTTTCACCTGGGGCGTGCTCGAGCATCTCCTGACCGACGGGCGGTTGGTTTTCGAGGGTATTTCCGGCACTTCGGCTGGCGCCGTCAACGCGGTGATGCTGGCCGACGGCCTGGCGCGCGGCGGCCCCGACGAAGCTCGCAAGCGGCTGGCCGATTTCTGGCGCGCGGTAAGCAACAACGGCAATCTGCCGCCGCTCCAGCGCGCGGTCGTGGACCGGATGCTGTCGTTCGTCCCGCTCGAAGGCACGCCGATGCAGGCGTGGCTTGACATGATGTCGAAGTATTTTTCGCCCTATGACTTCAATCCGCTCAACATCAATCCGCTCAAGGATCTGTTCGAGCGCTTCGTCGACTTCGAAACCGTGCGCGGCTTTTCCGACCTGCAACTCTTCATTTCGGCCACCAATGTGCAGACCGGCCGCGTGCGGATTTTTCCGCGCGAGAAGATCACCGCCGAAGCGCTGATGGCGTCGGCCTGCCTGCCGCTCCTGTTCCGCGCGGTCGAGATCGACGGCGTGCCCTATTGGGACGGCGGCTATCTCGCCAATCCGGTGATCTTTCCGTTTTTCGGCACGACTATGACCGAAGACGTGCTGGTAGTGCAGATCAACCCGCTGGTGCGACAGGCAACGCCGACCTCCGCCAGCGAGATCATGAATCGCATCAACGAAATCACGTTCAACTCTTCCCTGCTGGCCGAATATCGCGCGATTGAATTTGTCGGCCGCCTGATCGACCAGGGGCGGCTGGCGCGCGGCACCGGGCCGGGACAGTATCGCCGCATCAACGTCCACCGCATCGTGCTCGACCAGTTCGGCGGCCAGCTGGACGCTTCGAGCAAAATCTCGACCGACTATGATTTTTTCGAGAGTTTGCACCTTAACGGCAAGCGCGCCGCGCGCCGCTTCCTGGACGACCATTTCGACGATATCGGCGTGAAAAGCACCGTGGATCTACGAGCCGAGGCGCAAGCCGAATGGGCGTGATACAGTCCCATCATGCCTGTTGTGACGCCACTTCTTGCCACCGAAGTCGGGGCAGCCCGGCTGGAAGTCTGCGTTGCCGATATCACCGCGCTTCCGCTCGATGCGATCGTCAACGCCGCCAACGAAACGCTGCTTGGCGGCGGCGGCGTTGACGGTGCCATTCATCGCGCCGCCGGGCCCGATTTGCGCGCCGAATGCGCAAAGCTCGGTGGCTGCGAGATCGGCGGCGCCAAGATCACCCGCGGTTACCGGCTGCCGGCGAAGCACATCATCCACGCGGTTGGCCCGGTCTGGAGCGGCGGCGGCATGGGCGAAGAGGAATTGCTGGCATCGTGCTATCGCACGGCGCTCGAACTCGCCGCTGCGCATCAGCTGACGTCGGTCGCGTTTCCGGCGATCTCGACCGGCATTTTCCGGTTTCCGCCCGATCGTGCGGCGCGCATCGCCGTGGGCACAGTCGCGGCGGAACTTGCCGGCTCGCCGCGCGGCATCACCCACGTGGTGTTCTGCTGTTTTGCGCGAGAGGCGGCTAGTCATCACATGGCGGCTTTCGCCGAGCTCGGCATCGCATGAAGCCCGGAGTGAGCGACGCGCAATGCTGGCCTGCGGGATTGGGGCTAGATTAAAGATAAGCTAGCTTATATTACGCGCCGGTAGCTATCTATCCGGAGCCGGCGCGATGCCCCCGCTTTCGCCCAGACGAGAATTTGCCTTCCTTCTCAATGATGTAGCGCGTTTGTTGCGGACCTATGCCGATCATCAGGCGGCGCAATTCGGCATCACCCGGGCACAGTGGGCGGTTTTGGTCCGCGTCGACCGGGAGGAGGGGCTCAATCAATCGGAACTCGCCGACACGCTCGATCTGCAACCCATTACGCTCACGAGGCTGCTCGACAAGCTCTGCGACAGCGGTCTGATCGAGCGCCGGCCGGATCCCGACGATCGCCGTGCCAAGCGCCTGTTCCTGATGCCGGCAGCGCGGCCTTTGCTGGAACAGCTTCGCGTTCTCGGCGAAGAGACGATGGCGGACACGCTCGCCGGCGTCGACCGCGCCAGCATCGACCGGATGATCGCCGAACTTTCGACGGTGAAGGAAAACCTGCGGCGACTGATCCAGCAGCGCGGTGAGGGAAAGACGGGAGAGCGGCGCTATGGCTGAGCCGCTTCGCAAACCCGTCCCACCCGTACGCGACGAGGAGGCGCCGCGACCGGCTATCGCGCCGATCGGCCCGGCCGAGAAGCGTCCGCAGCCGCGGTTCTCGGCGGCGGACAAACTGCGCGGTATGAAGCGCCGCGACCGCGTGCGCTGGGCGCTGTTCGCGCTCCTGCCGCTCGTCCTTATCGTCGGCGGCGTTTGGTATGTGACCGGCGGCAAGGTGATGTCGACCGACGACGCCTATGTCGAAGCCGACAAAGTCGGCATTTCGACCGACGTGTCGGGCATCGTGCAGGGCGTCGACGTGAAGGAAAATCAGCACGTCGCCGCCGGGCAGGTCCTTTATCGCCTCGATCCCCGCCAATTCCAGATCGCGCTCGATAACGCCAAGGCCAACCAGGCGCAGACGGCGCTGTCGATCGAAGCGATGAAGCAGGACTACCGGCGGATGCTGAGCGACGCCGCCGCGCAACAGGCGCAGGTCGATCTCGACCAGCTCAATTACGATCGCAGCGCCATGCTGTTGAAAACCGCCACCATTCCGCAGTCGGTATACGATCAGGCGCACTACACGCTCGACAATGACAAGAGCAAGCTTGCGGCGCTGCGCGAACAGGCGCAGGTGCAGCTCGCCAAGCTGGGCGGCGATCCGGATATCGCGGTGTCCGAGCACCCGCAATATTTGCAGGCGAAAGCGCAAGTCGAAGAAGCGCAGCGGCAGCTCGATCACACGGTGGTGACGGCGCCATTTGCCGGCACCGTGACCAACGTGCCGGCGATCGCGCCCGGAAAATATCTCGCGGCTTCGACTACAGCGTTCTTTCTGGTCGACAACGACCATGTCTGGGTCGACGCCACGCCGAAAGAAACCGAGCTGACCTATGTGCGGCCCGGCCAGAAGGTCACCGTGACGGTGGACACCTATCCGGATTACGAGTGGCACGGAATTGTCGAAACGGTGAGCCCGGCCGCGGCGCAGGAATTTTCACTGCTGCCGGCGCAGAATACCAGCGGCAACTGGGTCAAGGTCGTGCAGCGGGTTCCGATGCGCGTACGGCTCGACACCAGCGACCAAAGTCTGCCGCCGCTGCGCGCCGGCATGAGCGTCGAGGTTGACGTCGATACCGGACACGCGCGCGGCTTGCCGCATTTCCTGACGTCGCTGTTCGGCCGCTCGCATCAGGCCAGCTCCAATCAGGTCAGGTGATGGGCGGCGAACTGACCGCGGCGGGCGGCAATCGCGCGGGCCTGACTGTCTGCGTCATCATGGCGACGTTGATGCAGGCGCTCGACACCACGATTGCTAACGTCGCGCTGCCTTATATGCAGGGCAGCGTCGCGGCCAGCCAGGACCAGATCGCCTGGGTGCTCACCTCCTACATCGTCGCCGCCGCGATAATGACCCCGCCGACCGGCTTCGTGGCCGGCCGGTTCGGATTAAAGCGGCTGTTCCTGGTCGCCATCGCCGGCTTCACAGTGGCGTCGATGCTATGCGGCATGGCGCAGTCGCTGACGCAAATCGTGCTGTTCCGCGTGCTGCAGGGCGCGTTCGGCGCCTCGCTGGTTCCGCTGTCGCAGACCGTCCTGCTCGGCAGCTATCCGCGCGAGCGCCAAGGCTTTGCCATGGCGCTGTTCGGCATCGGCGTGATGATCGGGCCGGTTCTAGGCCCCGTGCTCGGCGGCTGGCTCACCGAGAGCTATAGCTGGCGCTACGTGTTCTACATCAACCTGCCGATCGGCATCATCGATTTAATCGGCATCATAATCTTTCTGCCGGAATCGCCCGGCCAGTCGCGCGGAAAACTCGACTGGTTCGGCTTCGGGACGCTGAGCGTCTCGATCGGCGGCCTGCAAATCGTGCTCGACCGCGGCGAGCAGCTCGACTGGTTCGGCTCCGGCGAGATCATCATCGAGGCGATTGTCGCGGTGGCGGCGTTCTATCTGTTTCTCGTGCACACCTTCACCGCCAAAAATCCGTTCGTGCGGCCGAGCATGTTCCGTGACCGCAACTTTGCCGCCGGCCTCCTATTTATCGCCATCGTCGGCCTCACCTATTATGCGTCGATGGCGTTGCAGCCGCCCTATCTGCAGGAGCTGATGGATTATCCGGTGGTCACCGCCGGCCTGGTGATGGGGCCGCGCGGCGTCGGCACGATGATCTCCATGCTGTTCGTCGGCCGGCTGGTCGGCCGCGCCGACACGCGCATTCTACTCGCCGTCGGGCTGGCGCTCACCGCGTGGTCGTTCAACCAGATGACCGGATGGACGCCGGACGTATCGCAGGCGACGATCATCGGCGTCACCATGGTGCAGGGCTTCGGTCTTGGTTTCCTGTTCGTGCCGCTGAGCGCGGCGACGCTATCGACGCTGCCGCTCGCCGAGCGCGCCGAAGGCGCCGGCCTGTTCAGCCTGTCGCGCAACATGGGCTCCAGCATCGGCATTTCGGTAGTGAACAGCCTGCTGGTGACAAATACCCAGGCCAATCACGCCGACATCGCCCGGAGCGTCACGCCGGTGAACCGGGCCTTCGAGAACCCGCTGGTCGCCCACGCCTGGAATCCGCTCACCGCCGCCGGCCGAGCCGCGCTCGACGCCGTGATCACCCGGCAAGCGCAGATCATCGCCTATATCGACGATTACAAGCTGCTGATGATCGCGACGCTGGTGGTAATGCCGCTGTTGATTGTCTTCAAGCGGCCGCCGCGCGGTGACGCGGCAGCACCCGTCATCGTGCACGAATAGCCGGAGTTATTACTCCCCAGCCGCCGCGGCCTCGCGCGGCTCGGCCCCTTCGGCCTTTTGCTTGGCTTCGAGGTCCTCGCCGGTCTGCTGATCGACGACTTTCATCGACAACCGCACCTTGCCGCGCTCGTCGAAGCCCAGGAGCTTGACCCTTACCTTGTCGCCTTCCTTGACGACGTCGGTGGTCTTCTGCACCCGGCGCGGGGCGAGCTGGCTAATGTGAACAAGGCCGTCCTTGGCGCCGAAGAAGTTCACGAAGGCGCCGAAGTCCATCACCTTGACCA
>CAYVPC010000188.1:0-7344 GCA_964453555.1 uncultured Hyphomicrobiales bacterium
TCGACGTCGCGCTTGCCGGTGATGTCCCAGATCGCCTTGCCGAAGCGGCGCGCTTCTTTGGTCCAGGCGTCATATTCGGGCGTGCCGACCTTCGGCATCGCGCCCCAGCAATTAAATTGCTTGCGATTGATCACGCCCTTGGCGCCCAGATTGAACACGTATTCGGATTTCGATTCGTCGGACACGACGCCGATGGCGTTGGCGCCCGACGCAGCGACGAGTTGCACGCCGAACACACCGAGGCCGCCGCTCGCTCCCCACACCAGCACGTTGTCGCCCGGCTTGAGGATGTGCGGCGGGTGGCCGAACAGCATGCGATAGGCGGTCGCCAGCGTGAGCGTGTAGCAGGCCGCTTCTTCCCAAGTCAGATGCGCGGGCTTCACCATGAGCTGGCGCGATTGCACGCGGCAGAATTGGGCAAACGAACCGTCGGGCGTTTCGTAGCCCCAGATACGCTGCGACGGCGACAACAGCGGGTCGCCGCCATTGCAGTCCTCGTCATCACCGTCGTCCTGATTGCAGTGGACGATGACTTCGTCGCCGACCTTCCACCGCTTGACCTTCGAGCCGACCGCCCAAACGACGCCGGATGCGTCCGAGCCGGCGATGTGAAAAGGATGCTTGTGGCCGTCCAGCGGCGACACCGGGATGCCGAGGCCGGCCCACACGCCGTTGTAATTGACGCCGCCGGCCATGACATAGACCAGCGCTTCATCGTCGGCGATCGGCCAGGTCGGCACTACTTCCAGCTGCATCGCTTGCAGCGGCGGACCATGCCGTTCCTTGCGGATCGCCCAGGCGTGCATGTTTGCCGGCACGTGGCCGAGCGGCGGTACTTCACCGATGCCGTAGAGATCCTTCAGCGGCGCAACTGACGGTTTCTTTTGCGCAACGGCCATGATGGACTCCGGATTCAATCCGCAGAGCTTGCGTTCGGGCGCGAGTGTGCCGCAGTTGATGTTGCGGTGCAATAATTACTTAGGCGCACAATGGCTTGGCGGGACGGCGGCGTGCTGACAGGCCCGACGCAAGGCCCTATGGTTGGCCGGATGCGAAGTCACCGGGGGAATCCATGGGTCTGGAAAGCATTGTCGTTTGGCTGATCGTCGGCGCGGTCGCCGGCTGGCTTGCCGGCATGATCGTCAAGGGCGGCGGTTTTGGGCTGATCGGCGACATCGTCGTCGGCATCATCGGCGCTGTAATCGCCGGCTGGCTGTTGCCGCGGCTTCATATTAACATCTACGTCGGCAACGCAATTGTCACAGAGATCATCGACGCCGTCATCGGCGCGGTAATCCTTTTGATCGTCCTGCGGCTGATCAAGCGCTAACCCGAGTGCGCGGCCGCACGCTTGGCCGCGCACTTAAGAGTTCGTCAAGGCAGGCCGGCCTAGCTTCGCAAAGATCAAAGGCGAGGCCGGCCGATGGCCATCCTTGAGATAGCTCCTCGACGCGTCGACCGAGCGCCGCTGCCGCGGCTCGTCGACACCGTCTGTCTTGCCATCATCATCGCCGAGGCCGTTTTTCTCGCCGGTTCGTATCTGGCCGGGACCTGGCTGATTGCGCTGGATGGCGGCAATGTCGCGACCGACTTCGTTGACGTGTGGGCCGCGGGGCATCTGGCGCTCGGCGGTCACGCCGCCACCGCCTACCATTGGCCGACGCACAAAATCGTCGAAGCCAGCGCACTGGGGCACGGATTCGACGGCTATTACGGCTGGCATTACCCACCGACCTTTTTGTTCGTCGCCGCCGCTTTGGCTTCGCTTCCCTATACGCCATCCTTTCTAGTCTGGACCTTCGGCACCTTCCTGATCTATCTGGCCGCACTGCGCGCCGTTGTCGGCGATCGTACAAGCTATCTGCTCGCGGCAGCGTTTCCGCCGGTACTGGCAAATTTTTTCGTCGGGCAAAACGGCTTTCTCAGCGCGGCCCTGATCGCCGGCACGCTGGTTCTCATCGAGCGCCGCAAGTCCGTACTCGCGGGCGTGCTGCTTGGATTGCTGGCCTACAAGCCGCATCTCGGTTTGCTGTTCCCGATCGCGCTCGTTGCCGCCGGCCAGTGGCGCGTGATCGCGTCAGCCGCAATCGTTGCTTTCCTTATGGCGGCGGCATCGTGGTTCGTGTTCGGCGGCGCCAGCTGGTTCGCCTTCGCCGGCCATATCGGCGAATCCTCGCAGACGATCCTTGCCGACGGCAAAGCCGATTTGAGCAAACTGCAAACCGCATTCGGCCTGGTGCGCACGCTCGGCGGCGGCGAAGCTCTGGCGTGGACCGTACAAGCAATCGTGGCGTCCGTTGCGGCGGGCGCGGTAGCGCTGCTGTGGCGAAGCCGCGCGCCGTTCGAGATCAAGGCTGCCGCGCTCGGCACCGCCGCTTTGCTGGCGACGCCCTATCTTTACACCTACGACCTCGTCGTTCTCGCCGTCCCGCTGGGCTTTTTGCTGCGGCTCGGGCGTGCGCAGGGATTCCTGGCCGATGAATTGCCGGCCATCGGGCTGGCCTGCCTGTTGATCGTGACCTTCATTGTGCCGTTGGTGAACTTCCCGGTCGGCTTCATCGCAGTTGTCGTCGTTGCCGGGCTGATCGCGCGTCGCGCGTTGGCGCCGCGGAGTTTCGCGGCGTGAGCGCCGAGGCAATTGCATCATCGCCGGCAGCGGCGAAACCAGCGGCAACGCGGCTTCTTGGCGTCATCGCGTTGACGCTCGCGCTCGGTTATCTGATCGTGCTGGGCGGCAGTTATCTCAAAGGCGACTTCCTCAGCGACCCGCAGGGCCGCCCGATCGCCAATGACTTTGTCAATGTGATCGCGGCCGGGCGGCTCACGCTCGCCGGCGATCCGGCCGCCGCCTATGACTGGCCCGAACACAAAGCGGCGGAAGTGCGCGCGATCGGCTACGACTTCCCCGATTATTTCGGCTGGCATTATCCGCCGACATTTCTGTTCGCCGCCGCGGCGCTGGCGACGCTGCCCTATCTCGCCGCGGCACTGGTCTGGCTGGGCGCGACCTTTGCCGCCTACGCGGCGGCTTTAGCCGGCATCCTTGGAAGACGAACCGGCTTTTGTCTCGCCATCGGATTTCCCACCGCGCTGTGGAACATCACCGCCGGACAAAACGGTTTTTTTACCGCCGCCCTGATCGGCGGCACGCTCGGACTTTTAGAACGGCGCCCGGCAATGGCCGGTCTCTGTCTCGGTCTCCTGACCTACAAGCCGCAATTCGGCTTGCTGTTTCCGCTGGTGCTGATCGCCGACCGGCGCTGGCTGACGATCGCCGTTGCCGCAGCGGTCGCGACCGCACTTGCCGCAATGTCATGGTTCGCCTTCGGCGGCGCAAGCTGGGAAGCGTTCGCGCACTGGATGCCGATTACGAGCCGCGTCGTGCTCACGGAAGGCCAGGCCGACTGGAGCCGGCTGCAAAGCCTGTTCGGCTTGGTGCGCGCGCACGGCGGCAGCGAGACGGCAGCGTGGACGGTGCAGGCGGCCGGTAGCCTCACGGCCGCGGCGGCTGTAACCCTGCTATGGCGGAGCCGCGTTTCCTTCGATCTCAAAGCGGCGGCGCTCGCTGCCGCCACGCCCATCGTGACGCCTTACCTCTATATGTACGATCTGGTCGTGCTGGCGGTGGCGGTGGCGTTTTTGCTGCGGTTTGCGCTGACCCGCGGCTTCGGCATAAGCGACACCGCCGGCCTTGGCGCCGCCGGGGCGCTCATTCTGATTTTTCCTTATGTCAAAACCCAGGTCGGGCTTGCCGCGGTGCTGATCGTGCTGGCGCTGGTGGCGCACCGGGCGCTCCGGCAAGCGCCCTTCACTCCGCCGGCACCATAGCGGGCATCGACACGCCAGCGCCCAGACCGGCCTGCCGCCGCGCAATCACCCGTCCGACTTGCCGCGCGGCCGTGATCGCGAGCGCCGCGATCGCCACGCCGGCGAACACGTCGACGAAATAGTGGCCGCCATTTAATGGCGTCGCCGCCAGCATCGCGCCATTGGCGACAAGCACGATCGGCCGCATCCATCGCACCGCCCACAAGGCCCAAGCGTAGAGGACGGCCGACGCCGCGTGAAAGCTCGGAAAGGTGACAATGCCGCCGAGACCGAGCAGCTCGAGATGGCGCAGCGCACCCTCCCGAGTCGGCGGCAGATCGCGCAGCTGATCGAGATAGGCGCGCGGATCGATATGGGCGAGGCCGGACGGATCGAGGCCGATCTGCTGATACACGCCGATCGCCGGCACCAGCGCCGAAATGACCGTCGTCGCCGCCAAGGCAACGCCGAAAGCGAAAGTGAATTCCTCGATGCGCCGGTAGCGCCCGGTCGCCGCCAGAATGACCGGGATGGCGAAGATCGGCCAGCCGATCATGCCGTAGCCGCAATTGAGCCAGCTCGCGAGCTCGGCGTGGACCTCGACGAATTGCGCGTAAGCCGCCCAATCGAGGCCCATGGCGCGGTCGATGGCGAGCAGCGTCGCATCCTGCATAGGGAAATTCGTGGCGGCCGCGACATAGGTCAGCGGCGCCAGCACGGCGGTGGTGAGCGCAATCTGCGCGCTGCCGCCAAGCACGAACATGACCTGCGGATCGCGCCGCTTCGGCGAACGGGCGTTGGCATGGGCGAAGCCCGCGTAAAGCCCGACATAGCCGATAGCTATCAAGAGGCCGGTGAGCCCGATGGAAAAATCCGTGACCGCGAGGCTGAACGCGAGCGTCAGCGCCATCGCGCCGGTGACGATCCAGTTGAACAGGAAAAAACGCCAAGCCGTCTCAACCTCGTCCGGCATGGCCGCGGAATTTGCATACATGCCGGCAAACTGGCCCGGGAGCCGTTAAGGCCCGGCGAATCCCGACGGTTAAAATCGGGTGTGGGGCTCGAGCATCGTTAATGTTGCGTCACGAAAGGATCGCTCGCCGCACCTAGGCAACGCGAAAGACATTCGAGGCGCTGCCGCTCGGCCCGTCCTGATTGGCGCGCTTGATCCGATTGCGGCCCTCGGCCTTGGCTTCATAGAGCGCGGCATCGGAATATTCGAGCAGCACCTCCAGCGTTTCCGCCGAAGTTGCGCTCGCCGAAACGCCGCCGCTGACGGTGGCCTTCATATGATGGCTTCCGACAGATCGGCAGCCTTCGACAAATGAAGCCCGGATCCGCTCGGCCCGTGCGAGGGCCGCTTCGACGCTGCATCCCGGCATGATCACCGCGAATTCTTCGCCGCCGAGACGGCCGAACAGATCGTGGGGCCGCAACGTGGCCGACGTGATCTCGCAAAATTTTCTCAACACGGCGTCGCCAGCCGCATGGCCAAACCGGTCGTTGATGCTCTTGAAACGGTCGAGGTCGAACATCACGACCGACATCGGCGCGCCGACGCGCTGACAGCGCAGCAGCGCGCGCCCGGCGTTTTCCAGGAGAGCGGTGCGGTTGGCGATGCCGGTCAGCGCGTCCGTGCGCGCCGCGGCCCTGCTCACCGCCTCACTGCGTTCCTTGACCAGGGCAATAACGAAAACGGCGGTGCCGAGCGCGAAGATGACGCTTTCGAAATAAATGAAGCCGAACAAGCTAAGGACCGCAGGCACGACGTCCGGCCCGGTCGATCCGCTGAAGGTCGAAAGCGTGCCGATCCATAAGGCCAGCGAATGCACCGCCATAAAGGCGATGAGCGCCCGGCGGGCGACGAGCCGGTCGTGCAGTCCGAGCCACAAGCTGATGCCGGTGGCGGCAGTATACGCGGCGCCGCCCGCAAGGGAGACGGACCCGGCGAAACCCCGCAGGACCGGCACACCGCCCGCAACGATAACCAGCCCGGCGCCGAGGAATGCAAGAACGAGCGGCCCCGGCTTGCCATCGATTATTCGTGCCGCTTTAAAGATCAGTCCCGCTTGCAAAACCAGGAGGACGCCGCCGATGGCCGACCAGGCCGGTTGCCGCGACGTCGCCCCAACCATCAGCGACAGGATGCCCGCAGCCGCCAGCACGTCCGCCAGGCCCCAGATCGCGAGCGCGGACACAGCGCGGTTTTGCAGCCAGGCGAACGCGAGCACCGCGCCGGCGGATGCCAGTGCAAAGCTTTGCATGACCATCAGAGTCGGCAGATCGAGCGTCATCGGGACCGGCTGGCAAGCGCGTGGACTTATTGGATGCCATCAGCGCGGCAACACGGACCCTGCCCGTGAACGCGCCCGGCGACTTTTCTTAGGCTGGCCTTTATGAATTAGCTGATACACGGATGGCGAAAATTGCGCGGAAATTGGCCAGCACGACCCGGAGAAGTCAGCAAAACCGAGGGAAGTAATCGGCCACCGTGCGCCTCGTCCCTCGACCGCCTCGCCAATCGCCGCAGCGTGATTGCACGGCCGCAATCGCAAAATTATCAACCATCGGCCGCAATGGTTGAGCCGCCGAACTTTTGAGGACCTTTCGAATGAGCCGCCTGCACGCTGCATTGTTCGCCGGCGGCATTGCTATCGGCATTGCCGAACTTGCCGGCTGCGCGGCGCCACCGCCGGCCGAACCGACTTTCTATCAGAATCTCGCCCAGGCCGGCGTGTCGGTTGACGCCGACGCGGCGGCGTCCATGATCTCGGGCTATCGCAACAACAACGGTCTTCCGCCGGTCAGCATCGACGCGGAACTCATGCGTATGGCGAGCGAGCAGGCGCATGCCATGGCCGCGCACGACAAGATGGATCACGATATCGGACGGCCGTTCCAGGACCGCATCCGCAACTCGCCGTTCCGCGCCAGTGTCGCGGTCGAAAACATCTCCGCCGGCTACCACACGCTGGCTGAGGCTTTTTCGGGCTGGCGCGATTCGCCGCCGCATCGCGCCAACATGCTCAACGCAGGCGTGACCCGCATGGGCATCGCGGCGGTTTACGCGCCGCAGTCCAAATACAAGGTGTTCTGGGCGTTGATCCTGGCCGGCGCGCCGCATGGGTAAATGGCCAGCGACGCTTGTTGCGCCGCAATAAAATTCGCGTCACATTAGCCGCGCCGGAATGCGGGAAAGCCCATGGACGACCAGCCGCGCCGCGACCTGCCATCAAGCGACCTGCGAGCGGGCGATAAGCCGAAGCGCGATAAACCCTGGATGTTCCGCACCTATGCGGGTCACTCGGATGCGAAAGCATCGAACGCGCTCTACCGCAATAATCTGAGCAAGGGACAGACTGGCCTCTCCGTTGCCTTCGATCTGCCGACCCAAACCGGCTACGACAGCGATCACCCGCAAGCCAAGGGCGAGGTCGGCAAGGTCGGCGTGCCGATTTCGCATCTCGGCGACATGCGCATGCTGTTCGACGCCATCCCGCTCGGCGCGATGAATACGTCGATGACCATCAACGCCAC
>CAYVPC010000189.1:0-7340 GCA_964453555.1 uncultured Hyphomicrobiales bacterium
GTGACGCTTGGGTTGGCGTGCGCAACCCGGACGGCCGGTAGCCCGGCATGGCCGGAAGGCCCGGTGATTCGCCCGCCGGCGGGTCCAGGTTGCCTTCGACTTTTGCTATGACATACTTAACGCGCGCGTTGCATAGTTACGCTTACGTGATTCGCGGCCGGCAGCCCGTTCATCGTCAGCTTGGTTTGCCGGGTCCGCACCGGGGGACACGCACGGATTAAAGCGAGGATGCGCGCATGACGCAGCCGGCCAAAGCGCAAGAACCGTCGATGGAGGAGATACTCGCCTCCATCCGCCGCATCATCGCGGATGATGACGCCAGCAAGTCGGTGCCGAAGGCCGCCGATCCGGCGCCGCGTACTGCCGCGCTAGCGCCCCCGCCGTCCGCACCTGCGATGCCGAGCCCGGCGCCTGCGAAAGGGCCGAGCCTGGAAGAGCAGGCCTCCGACATTCTCGACCTGACGGAATCGATGGCGTCGCCGTCATTCACCCAGGCGCCTGAGCCGATGCCGAGCCCGGCGCCGCAATTTCGCAAGATTGACGGCGGGTCGGACGTGAGTTTCGACGATGCGGAACCGGCCCAGGCCATGCCGAAGACGGCCGAATTGGGCTCTGCGAACGGGCGCGAGCAGCTCATTTCGAGTGCGACCAGCGCCGCCGTCGACTCAGCCTTCAATGCCTTGGCGCAGACAGTGCTGGTGCAGAATGGGCGCACGCTCGAAGACTTGGTCCGCGAGATGTTGCGGCCGATGCTCAAATCGTGGCTCGACGACAATCTGCCCGGTTTGGTCGAACGGCTGGTGCGGGCCGAAATCGAGCGCGTCGCGCGCGGCCGCTAACTGGGCAACAACCTTAAACCTCTTGCGCGAGTGTCAGGTGCCCTTGAGGGCGGCGGCGAACTTGGCCGCCTGATCCGAAAGCACGGCCGGATCTTCCTTGACGCTCGCCGGCGGCTTGAGTGAAACGCCATTTTTCCGCGGAATGACGTGGACGTGCAGGTGAAAAACCACCTGGCCGCCGGCCGGTTCATTGAATTGCTGCAAGGTCAGGCCGTCGGCTGAAAAGACTGTCATCGCCGTACGCGCGATCTTCTGTGTAATCTTCATCAGATGCGCGAGATCGTCGGCTCCGATGTCGAGAATGTTGCGAGCCTGCGCTTTGGGGATCACCAACGTGTGGCCGGGCGCGCGCGGCATGATGTCGAGGAACGCGAACGTCTTGTCGTCCTCGTAGACTTTATGCGAGGGCAATTCGCCGCGCAGGATTTTGGCAAACACGTTGTTCTGATCGTAACCGGGCATGCAGCCCTCCCAAATCAAAAGCCGCCGCGTTCAATCGGTTTCAGCCGCGACATCGTGGCGGTAAGGACCGGCGGCGGCAAGCTCGGCTCCGGCCGCCGTGACATAAGCGCGCTCGCGCTTGAGATAGTCATCGATCGCCCGCCGCAGCGCGGGGTCGGCGATGTAATGCGCCGAATAGGTGGCCGCCGGCATGTAGCCGCGGGCGATCTTGTGCTCGCCCTGGGCGCCGGCCTCGACGCGCGGCAGCTTGTTGGCGATCGCAAACTCGATCGCCTGGTAGTAGCACAGCTCAAAATGCAGGAAGGGATGATGCTCGATCGCCCCCCAATGGCGGCCGAACAAAGTGTGCGAGCCGATGAAATTGATTGCGCCGGCGATCCAGCGTCCGGCACGCTTGGCCAGCACCAACAGGATACGGTCGCGCATGGTCTCGCCGACCAGCGAAAAGAATGGCCGGGTGAGATACGGCCGGCCCCACTTGCGCGAGCCGGTCTCCATGTAGAACGCGAAGAAATGATCCCACGCGTCTTCGGTAAGGTCGCGTCCGGTGAGCCAGTGCACGCTGACGCCGTTGCTCAAGGCTTCGTGCCGTTCGCGCCGGATCGTCTTGCGCTTGCGTGCCGCGAGCGCGGCAAGGAAATCGTCGAAATTGCCATAGCCGGCATTTTCCCAATGGAATTGCTGGTCCATTCGCTGCAGGAAGCCCAATTCGCCGAGCAGGCGATATTCCGTCTCGGTGGCGAAGGTGACGTGCACGCCGGATGCCCGGTCGATGCGGCATAAATCGACCAGGCCGGCGGTCAGCACGCGGCGCATCTGTTCGGCCCGCGGGCCCGGCGGCACCAGCAAGCGCGGGCCGGTTGCCGGGGTGAACGGCACCGTGACCTGAAGCTTCGGGTAATAGCTGCCGCCGGCGCGCTCGTAAGCATCGGCCCAGCCGTAGTCGAAGACATATTCGCCGCGCGAATGGCTCTTCAGATAGCAGGGCGCAGCTGCGACCAACTTCCCATCGGCGGTCTGCACAATCACGTGCTGGACGTGCCAGCCGGAAAGGCCGCCGACCGACTTTGAAGCCTCCAAGGCCGAGAGAAAGCCGTACGATAAGAATGGGTTGAAGGCTGGTTCTTGAGCTATCGATTGAGGGAGCGACAGTCCTTCTTCACATTTTGGTTTAACCGGCGGATTGGCGCAGGCGTCCCAAGCCGCGCCGCCGACCTCGCTGATCGCGTTCACCGCGACCACGCGCAGCTCGCCCGGCATGGTGCCGGCAGGGTCGACGGGGGTCGGCTTCTCGTTGCTCATGGCCGAAAGCTTTCGAAGATCATCTGGTCGGCAAAACGCTCGGCCCGCCGCCGCTCGATCGGCGTCCGCACCACCCAAGTTAGCAGCGGCAGGCACAAAGCGTGCCGCGCAAGATACGGCGCCAGGGCCGGGAGATTATCGACCGCATAAGCGACGAAATGCGGGCGCGCGGTCAAGCCCGGCAATAGCGAACCCATGCCGTAACGTAGCCAGAACGGCATCTGATCCCAGTAGGGATGCGGGCGATATTTCGCCGCCACAATGCCGCGCGGCAGGCCGGACGCCTTTTGCCGCAGCATCTCGATCTGCACCGGGTCGAACGACATCGGCGCAACCGGTCCGCGATAGCCGGACAGGACGGCGGCGACACGAAGCGGAAGGCGTGCGTCGCCGTCAAACCGGCTCTTTAGTTCGGGCAGGATCGGAACTTGTCCGCCGACCAGATCGCACAGATCGCCCAGCGACATCATGCGCGCATCGCTGCCGCGGAACGCCACACGCTTGAGCGCGGCGGCGCTCAATTGATCGAGCCGGCCCTCACCCTCGGTCAACCGGCCGAGCACATCGTCATGATGCACTATGGCCTCGCCGTCGGCGCTGATTTGGAGATCGACCTCGATGCCAAAGCTCGCCGCAATGGCTGCACGCACCGCCGCGGGGGTATTCTCGATCACGCCGGCCGCGGTGTCGTGCAATCCGCGATGGGCGACCGGTCGCGCGGTCAGCCAGTCGAGAGCGGTTCGCACCGTCTAGGACACTTCGAACAGGCCCTCGACCTCCATCGCCGCATCTTGCGGCAATGCCGAGACGCCGACCGTGGTGCGTGCGTGTTTGCCCTTGTCGCCGAACGCCGCGACCATCAGATCAGATGCGCCGTTCATCACCTTCGGACCCTCGGTAAAGCCCGGCGCCGCGTTGACGAAGCCGCCAAGCCGCACCACGCGCACGACCTTGTCGAGATCGCCGATTGCCGCCTTGACCTGCGCGAGCAGATTGACCGCGCAGGCACGCGCCGCTTTCTGGCCGTCTTCGATCGACACGCCGGCCCCGAGTTGTCCCCTGGCGACGAGCTTGCCGGCATCGAAGCAAATCTGGCCGGAGACCATCAGCAAATTGCCGGTGCGTACGAACGGCACATAATTGGCGACCGGGGCGGCCGGCTCCGCCAGCACGACGCCGAGTTCGCCCAATTTCTTCTCCACCGTGCCGGCCATCCGTATCCTCCAATTCTCATGAAAACAGTGAGTTTTTCGCCGATCGGGGCCTGCCACGCAAGCCGCGATCGGCGGTTGCGGCGCCAGCGTAACGTCCTTATCTTCGCCGCCATTGGAACACAAAAAAAAGGCCGGTTCGCACGGGAAACGCGCAAGGGACGTTTGTTCCGGGATCTGGCAAAGGAAGAAGAGTGTCAACGTCTGTGTTTCACACTCCGGCAACGCGCTGCGTCCTGCTCGCCTGCACCGTTGTTTTTGCAGTTCCTGCCGCCGCCGATGCGCAAGAAGCCCCGGTCGTGCTGGTACCGCATCGGGCCATCTACGATCTCACGCTCGGCCAGACTCGCGATGCCGCGCAAGTCGCGGCCGTGCGGGGGCGCATCCTGTACGACTTCGACGGCAACGCCTGCGATGGTTACACGCTACAATTCCGCCAGGTCTCGGAACTCGATTCCGGGGAAGGCAAGATATCGACCAGCGACCTGCGCTCGACGACATGGGAAGGCGGCGACGCCAAGCGCTTCAACTTCACGTCGCAGAATTTCCTCAATCAGAACCTGATCGATTCCGTCGACGGTCATGCCGAGCACCGCGCTTCGGCTACCGCCGTCGACCTTGCCAAGCCTGAACACAAGAAGCTCGACGTCGATGCCGCGGTCGTGTTCCCGACCCAGCACATGGTGCGGGTGATCGAGGGGGCGCGCGCCGGCAAAACGATCCTGGACTTTCCGGTCTATGACGGCTCCGACACCGGCGACAAGGTCTACGACACGCTCACCGTGATCGGCCGCAAGCTCGCCTCCGACGAACGTCAGCATGTTGACGCGGCGGCCGCGGAGCCGAAGCTTGCAAGCGTTCCGCGCTGGCCGGTCACGATCAGCTATTTCGATAAAACTAAAGGCCAGGAAAGCACCGAACAAACGCCGGTTTACACGATCGGCTTCGAGCTTTACGAGAACGGCATTTCGCGGGCTTTGTCGCTCGACTATAACGATTTTGTCGTCGTCGGCAGATTGTCGTCGCTGGACATCAAGCAGGCGAAGCCCTGCCCGTAGCGGTCAAGGCTTCTCGGGCCGCTCGAACGCCAGCCCCCTGAGTACGGCTTCATCACCGAAGCGGGCGCGCACGCGATCGACGGCATGCTCGGCTTCAACCGCCCGCCTATCGACGAAATCCGCCGGATCGGCGAGGTCCGCGGAGGTAAGCGCGCTCATGCCGACACCCAGGAGCCGGTATTTCGTTCCATCGGTTTCGCGCTCCAGCAGCACCCGCCCGGCCGCAAAAATCTTCCCCGCGAGTTGGGTCGGCGAGGCAAAGGATTGCGCGCGGGTGCGGATCTTGAAGTCGGCGGTTTTCAATTTCAGCGTCACGGTGCTGCCGGCAAACGCCTTCTCCTTCAGCCGCGCCGAAACCTCTTCGGTCTGCGCCCACAGAATCCGTTCGAGAGCGCGGAAGTCGGCGATGTCGCGATCGAACGTCGTTTCCGACGATACGCTTTTGGTCTCCCGCTCGGCGCTGACAAGCCGCGCATCGATGCCGCGGGCAAGCCGTGCCAGCCGGCGGCCCTCGTCGCCGTATTTGCGCATCAAGTCGACCTCGTTGGCCTTTTGCAGATCGGCGATGCGATGGAATCCGTCGCGCGCAAGCCGCGCCGCGCTGACCTTGCCGACGCCGAAGATGAAGCCGACCGGCCTCGACGCGAGAAATGCCGCCGCCTCGCCGCCGCTCAGCACAGCAAAGCCGCGCGGCTTGTCGAGATCGGAGGCGATCTTCGCCAGGAATTTGTTGCAGGACAATCCGATCGAGACGGTGATGGCGAGGTTCTTCTCGACCGCGAGCGCAAAGCGGGCCAGCACCCTGGCGGGGATGGTTTCGTGCAGCCGTTCCGTGCCGGCGAGATCGAGGAACGCTTCGTCGATCGACAGCGGTTCAACCAAAGGCGTCAGCGCCCGCATCATCTGGCGCACCTCGCGGCCGACGCGGGCGTATTTTTCCATGTTCGGCCGGATGACGCGCGCCTGCGGGCAGAGCCGCAGCGCTTCGAACATCGGCATGGCCGATCGCACGCCATAAGTGCGGGCGACATAGCAGCAGGCGGCGACCACGCCGCGCTTGCCGCCGCCGACGATGACCGGCTCGGCGGCGAGCGCCGGATCGTCGCGCTTCTCAATCGTCGCGTAGAAGGCGTCGCAGTCGACATGGGCGACGGACAGCGTGTCCAGCTCGTTGTGCCGCAACAGGCGTGGCGAGCCGCAGGCTGCGCAGCGGGCGGTTTGCGGCGCGGCATCGGCAAGACAATCGCGGCAAAAGGCGTTCACGTGCGTTCCCATGTCCCGCCGAGCACGCCGCGGGCACGCGCGACGTCGGCCGGGTTGAAACCGGCGCTGTCGGCAAACGCGATCAGGAGACTCTCGTCGCCGAGCATATGCTCGAGAACGCCGGCCAGAAAGCCGGACTCGCGCGCGGCCATGCGGATTTGCTTAGGGGGTATTCCGGTGATGTCGAGGAAGCGCGAAAGCCGCTGCGGCTCTTCAGCGATGAAGCCAAGCGCCTGAATTGCCGCCATTTCCGCCGCTTCGCGGGTTCCGCGCGAAAACCCTTTTCATGCGGTTCCATTTGCCTTTCCGTAATGAATCGCCGCTAGCTTCAATATCGAGCACAGCCGGGGGCAAATCAGGGGTCGGGGATGGCCAAAACCGTCCTAATCGTGGAAGACAACGAGCTCAATATGAAGCTCTTCCACGACCTGTTGGAAGCCCATGGTTACAGCACCGTGGCGACCCGCAACGGCATCGAAGCGCTCGACCTCGCCCGCAAGCATCGCCCGGACCTGATCCTCATGGATATCCAGTTGCCCGAAGTCTCGGGGCTGGAAGTCACCAAGTGGCTTAAGGACGATCAGGATCTGCGCGTCATCCCGGTAGTGGCGGTGACTGCTTTCGCAATGAAGGGCGACGAGGAGCGCATCCGCGAGGGCGGCTGCGAAGCGTATCTGAGCAAACCGATCTCGGTGGGAAAATTCATCGAGACCATCCGCCATTTTCTCGGCAATCCGTAAGGACTACTGAATGACTGCGCGTGTTCTGGTCGTTGACGATGTCCCCGCCAATGTCAAGCTGCTCGAAGCGCGGCTGTCGGCGGAATATTTCGACGTCGTCACCGCCATGAGCGGACAGGAGGCGCTGACCATCTGCGAACGCGCGGAATGCGACCTCGTGCTGCTCGACGTGATGATGCCGGACATGGACGGCTTCGAAGTATGCCGCCGCCTGAAGACGAATGCGGCCACCCATCACATTCCGGTCGTCATGGTAACGGCGCTCGACCAGCCTTCCGACAAGGTGCGCGGACTGGAAGCCGGTGCCGATGACTTTCTGACCAAGCCGATCGCCGAAATGGCGCTGATCGCGCGGGTGCGGTCGCTCGCCCGGCTCAAGATGGTGACGGACGAGCTGCGCATGCGTGCGGTGACCTCGCACGAGATCGGCATTGAATCGCCGGAACGCGAGGCGGTGGCCGATAC
>CAYVPC010000190.1:0-7261 GCA_964453555.1 uncultured Hyphomicrobiales bacterium
GCTTGAGGCTTTGCAGATGCGCCGGGCGAAGCAGATGATTGATGTCGGTGAAGGCGGCTTCGGCCAGCGCCCGCATCGCCTCGCGCGGCACCACCAGCACCTCTTCGCCGAGGACATTTTCGACGCGGATGCCCAGGGCGCCACCGGCAGCACTATCAACGGGAATCTTCCGGTACGGCGTGACGTCCTTGCCGAGCGGAAACAGCGGCGTGTGCTTATACGGCGGCGTCGGATGGGCGGTGAGGGGGGCGTTCATGGAATGCCTGTGGCGTGCTGTGTCGGCGATGAAGGCTTGGGCCGAGATCGGTGCAGATTATCATGGGCCAGGGGCATGGGGTCCGCAAAATCGTTGGCGCGACATTGCAATCCGATCACAGCAGCGCGGTCGCGAATCGCTTACTAAAGGTGTCATGCCGCCGGGTCATTCGGATCGCCAGTCTTAGTCGCATGCCTGCACGAAACTTCCGCGTCGGCCGCTCGTCGGCCGGTCTTGGCCTGTTCGCGGCGCGGCCGATCGCGCGGCGGCAATCTATCGTGACCTATTCCGGCCCGTGGATCGGCAATGCGGAAGCGGAAAGGCGCGAACGCTGCGGCGCGCGCTACCTGTTCGAGGTCAACAGCCGCTGGACCATCGACGGCTCGTCGCGGCGTAATCTCGGCCGTTACGCCAACCATTCGTGCCGGCCGAATTCCGAGGCGGTGTGGCGCAGAGGGAAAAGGAAGATGGTGCTGGTAGCGCTGCGCAAGATCGCGCCCGGCGAGGAAATCACCTACGACTACGGCAAGGAATATTTCGACCTGTTCATTAAGCCGAAGGGCTGCCGTTGCGCGGCGTGCGCGGCGAAAATCAGCCGCCGCAAGCCGCGTAAAGGCTAGAGCCGGCGTTGCCGCTAATTATTTCGCGGTGCGCTCGAACCGAGCCTCTCACGTCGCCCTCACTTTCCCCCTCTCGCCCAGCGCGCATTCCAGCGCCTTCCTGTCCCACTTCCCTAAATCCGCCCCGGCGGCGTAGGTGCTTTGCAAAAATTCCATCAGCGCCGCCTGCGGGTCGGCCGCCTTGCGCACCGCGTCGTAGGGCAGGAGGAATTGGCCGTAGTCCTTGTAGTAGAACGCGGCGGCTGGGCGCACCTTCGCCGCCGCGAACCCTTCGGGCTCCGGATAGGCGTATGAATAATACGCCGGATAATCGATCGTCTCGTCGCCCGGCCAGAAGCCCGCGCTCGACACTTCGTGCGAATAGGCGTCGCGCGCCACCGCGAGCGAAAGCCCGGGCATGCCGCTCGACGTGAGCAGCGGCGCGGTCCGCCCGGAGAAGCGGGTCACCGCGAGGTCGAAGCTGCCCCAGAAGAAATGCACCGGGCTTGCTTTGCCGAGAAAGCCGGTGCGGAAATGCGCGAACACGCGGTGCGTTGCCGCCAGTACGCGGAAATGCCGGTTGGTGAAATCGGGGTCGTAGCTGGCGTGCGCACGGTCTTCGCTGAAACGCACCGCATTCTCGATTTCGCTCGGCGTCTCATTGATGCGGACCGTGATGCCGAGCGCGGCGAGCGCATTCATCACCTCGCCGTTGAATTCGGCCACGGTCTTCGGCCGCAGCATCACCTGGCGGAATTCGCCGTCGGAGGTGCGCAGCCACAGCACGTGATCGATGAAGTCGAAATCGATGGCGAGGTCGCGGCCATCCGCAAGCGGCATCGGCCCGGTGCCGAGCCCGCGCGCCGTGACATAAAGCGTGACGTGCCAGGAATGATTGAGCCACGGCGTCAGTTCGAGCCGGATCTTGCCGGCGATCTGCGTCCACAGATGCAACGTCGCGTAAGTGTCCTTCCACGCGGCGTAGGGCAGATCGGGCCAGGCGGCATCTTTCGCAAGCTGAGACATGCGCGTCCTCGCGGGTTGATCGGCGGCGCAGCCATTCTAGCAGAAGCGCAGGTTGCATCGCATTTTACGCAATCCGCCGCTCTGGCCTTAAGGCGCCATCGATAATGTCCGCTGGTCCGCACGGTCCGGGCGCAACAATCAAAACAAAGGCGTTCGAATGGCTTTCGGCAAACGCGTGTCGGTTGACGACGTCCGCTCCGCCCCGGTGCTCCAGCAAACTTGCGTGCGCTGCTGCGGCACCGGCTGGGTGCGCGAGCGCGGCAGCAAGATCGTCTGCAAGCCGTGCAAGGGCAGCGGCCGGGTCGCGGCCACGATGGAGCGCGCCTCCTGATCGGCGCGTTGCGCTAGCCGCCGACACCCTTGCCCTTTAGCGCCGCGCCGATCTCGTCGAGCACTTTCGGGTCCTCGATGGTCGCCGGCATGGTCCAGGTCTCGCCGTCGGCGATTTTCTTCATGGTGCCGCGCAGGATTTTGCCGGAGCGCGTCTTCGGCAACCGTCCGACCGTGATGGCGAGCTTGAACGCCGCCACCGGGCCGATTTTCTCCCGCACCAGCGCGACACATTCCTTCTCGATCTCCGCCGGCGGCCGGTTGACGCCGGATTTGAGCACGATGAAGCCGCACGGCACTTCGCCCTTGAGCTCGTCCTTGATGCCGAGCACTGCGCACTCGGCGACGTCCTGGTGCGCGGCGAGCACTTCCTCCATGCCTCCGGTCGAAAGCCTATGGCCGGCGACGTTGATGATATCGTCGGTGCGGCCCATGACGAAGATGTAGCCGTCTCGGTCCTTGAAGCCGGCGTCGGCGGTTTTGTAATAGCCGGGAAATTCGGCGAGGTAGCTTTCCTCAAAGCGCGCGTCGGCTTGCCACAAGGTTGGCAGGCAGGCCGGCGGCAGCGGCAGCTTGACCACGATCGAGCCCATTGTGTTCGCCGCGACTTCGTTGCTCGCCTCATCGACCACGCGCACGTCGTAGCCGGGCATCGGCACCGTCGGCGAGCCGTGCTTGATCGGTAAAGCGCCCAAGCCGACCGGATTGCCGGCGATGCACCAGCCGGTCTCGGTCTGCCACCAGTGATCGATCACCGGCACCTTGAGCATGTCCTCCGCCCATTCGAGCGTCGGCGGATCGGCGCGCTCGCCGGCGAGAAACAGCGTGCGGAATTTCGACAGGTCATATTGTTTGAGCAGCCTGCCCTGCGGATCTTCTTTCCTGATGGCGCGGAACGCGGTCGGCGCGGTGAACAACGCCACGGCGCCATGCTCGGAGATAACCCGCCAGAACGCGCCGGAATCGGGCGTGCCGACCGGCTTGCCTTCGTAGAGCACCGAGGTGCAGCCATGAAACAGCGGCGCATAGACGATGTAAGAGTGGCCGACTACCCAGCCGATGTCGGACGCGGTCCACCACACTTCGCCCGGATCGACACCGTAGAGATTTTTCATCGACCATTTGAGCGCGACCATGTGGCCGCCATTGTCGCGCACGACGCCTTTCGGCCGGCCGGTGGTGCCCGAGGTATAGAGAACGTAGAGCGGGTCGGTGGCGGCGACCGGCACGCATTCATAGACCGAGCGCGCGTGCACGAGCGCGTGGTCGCGCATCGTCGCCCAATCGTGGTCGCGGCCACCGACCATCGCTGCTTCCGCTTGCGGGCGTTGCAGGATCAAACAGGCGCTGGGCTTGTGCGCCGACAGCGCGATCGCCTCGTCGAGCAGCGGCTTATAGTGCACGATGCGGCCTGGCTCGATGCCGCAGCTTGCCGACAGGATCACTTTCGGCTTGGCGTCGTCGATGCGGGTGGCGAGTTCGGGTGCGGCAAAGCCGCCGAATACCACCGAATGCACGGCGCCGATGCGCGCGCACGCGAGCATCGCGATCACCGCTTCCGGCACCATCGGCATATAGAGAATGACGCGATCGCCCTGTGCGACGCCGAGGTCGCGCAGCACGGATGCGAGCACCTGCGTCTCGGTCATCAGCCGGTGGTAGCTGATGGTGCGTTTCGATCCGGCGAGCGGCGAGTCGTAGATGAGCGCCGCCTGCTCGCCGCGGCCGGCGGCGACGTGGCGGTCGACGGCGTTGAAGCAGGCGTTGCAGACGCCGCCCGGAAACCAGCGGCCGTAAATGCCGGCCTTCGGGTCGAACACGGCCTTCGGCTTCTCGAACCAGTCGAGCGCGGCGGCGGCCTGCGCCCAGAAACCCTCCGGGTCGCGCTGCCAGCGTGCGTAAACCTCGTGATAGCGGCTCCGCCGGGCGTCCATGGCGTTCTTCTACTCCCTCTCCCCGCAGGCGGGGAGAGGGTTGGGGTGAGTTGTTCGGCTGGCAGCCCCGTCATGCGTCACAAAGCGCGCGTCAAGCGCCACGCTTTGCGCTATGTCATCGCGCCGTGATCACCGATCCGCTGTTCTATCTCCTCGCCATTCCCGCCGTGACTTTGGTCGGGCTCGCCAAGGGCGGTTTCGCCGGGCTCGGCATGATTTCGACGCCGCTGCTGGCGCTGGTCGTGCCGCCACTGGAAGGAGCCGCCATCTTGCTGCCGATCCTGATCATTCAGGACGCGATTTCGGTGTGGACCTATCACCGCGCGTGGAGCGCCTGGAATTTGAAAGTGCTGCTGCCGGGCTCGGTCCTCGGTGTCGGCGCCGGCTGGCTGTTGGCGAGCTATCTCTCCAACGCTGCGATCGAGTTGACCGTCGGATCGATCGCGCTGTTCTTCGTCCTTTATATGTGGCTCGGCGCCCGGCTGCGCGCCTGGCTCGGCCGGCCGCCGGCCAAGGCGGGGCAGCGGCCGCATCCGGCCATGGGCCTCGTCTGGGGCGCGCTGTCCGGCTTCACCTCGACGCTGGTGCAGGTCGGCTCGCCGCCGTTTCAGATCCACATGCTGCCGCAACGCCTCGACAAGCTGACGCTGGTCGGCACCACGGTCATCTTTTTCGCCATCCTCAATCTGATGAAGATCGTGCCCTATTTCGCGCTCGGCCAGTTCTCGCCGCGCAATCTTGCCACCTCGGCCGTTCTGCTGCCGCTCGCGGTCGCCACCAATTTCCTCGGCATCTGGCTGGTGCGCAAAACCCCGACCGATGCGTTCTACCGGATCGCCTATCTGCTGATGCTGCTCATCGCCGTCGCGCTGTTGTGGCAGGGCGCGCGGGGCTTTGTGCACTAAGGCGTGACCGCCTCCGCCATTGGCCAAACGGACCGCTTTCGCTAGGCTTCCGATCCGGGGAGCGGAAGACATGACGACGGCCTACGACAACGATCTGCCGCGCAATCCAGCGAACTTTCAGCCGCTGACGCCGCTGACTTTTTTAGCGCGCGCGGGCGAGGTGTATCCCGACGCCACCGCCATCGTGCACGGCGCCCGCTCCTGGAATTATCGCCAGTTTTACACGCGCGCCCGCCAGCTCGCCTCGGCGCTGGCGCGGCGCGGCGTCAAGCGCGGCGATACCGTCTCGGTCATGCTCGCCAACACGCCGGCGATGGTCGAGGCGCATTACGGCGTGCCGATGGCGGGTGTCGTGCTCAACACGCTCAATACCCGCCTCGATGCCGCCATTCTCGGCTTCACGCTGGATCACGCCGAGACCAAGGTGCTGATCGTCGACCGCGAATTTTCCAAGGTGATGAAGGACGCGCTGGCGCGCGCCAAGGTGAAGCCGCTGATCGTCGATTACGACGATCCGGAATTTTCCGGCACCGGCGAACGCATCGGCAGTCTCGAATACGAGGAATTGCTGGGCGAGGGCGATCCGGATTTCGCGTGGCTGCCGCCGGCCGACGAATGGGATGCGATCGCACTCAATTACACATCCGGCACCACCGGCGATCCGAAAGGCGTCGTCTATCATCATCGCGGCGCTTACCTGCTCGCGCTCGCCAACGTCGTCACCTGCGGCATGGGCAAGCATCCGGCCTACTTGTGGACGCTGCCGATGTTCCACTGCAATGGCTGGTGCTTCACCTGGACGCTGTCGGTCGTCGCCGGCACGCATGTCTGCCTGCGCGCGGTGCGCGCGGCGCCGATCTTCGACGCTATCGCCACCCATAAAGTCACCCATCTGTGCGGCGCGCCGATCGTGATGTCGACGCTGCTCAACGCCTCGACGCAGGAGAAGAAGCCGCTGCCGCATGTGGTGCAGTTCGCCACCGCGGCGGCGCCGCCGCCGGAAGCCGTGCTGGCGGCGATGAGGGCCGCCGGCTTCAACGTCACGCATCTCTACGGGCTGACCGAGACCTACGGCCCGGCCAGCATCAACGACTGGCACGACGATTGGGACGATCTGCCGGCGGATCAGCAGGCCGAGAAGAAAGCGCGCCAGGGCGTGCGTTATCCGGTGCTCGAAGCGCTCGACGTGCTCGACCCGGAAACCATGCAGCGCGTGCCGCGCGACGGCGAAACCATGGGCGAGGTGATGTTCCGCGGCAACGTGGTGATGAAGGGCTACCTGAAGAATAAGCCCTCAACCGACGCCGCGTTCGCCGGCGGCTGGTTTCACTCCGGCGATCTCGGCGTGGTGCATCCGGACGGCTACATCCAGCTCAAGGATCGCTCCAAGGACATCATCATCTCCGGCGGCGAGAATATTTCCTCGATCGAAGTCGAGGATGCGCTCTACAAGCATGCCGCGGTTTCCGCGGTCGCTGTCGTCGCCAAGCCCGATGACAAATGGGGCGAGACGCCGTGCGCCTTCGTCGAGCTAAAGCCTGGCGCCACCGCCACCGCCGAGGAGCTGATCGCCTGGTGCCGCAGCCATCTCGCCGCCTACAAATGCCCGCGCTACGTGGTGTTTGCCGAGATCCCGAAGACCTCGACCGGCAAGCTGCAAAAATTCAAGCTGCGGGAATTGGCCAAACAGGCTTGACCAGGCCGGAAGCAAAAAAATTCTGCGCACCCCGCTTGCGCGTGGTGCAGGCCGTCAACTCTCAAACAGATCGATTAGTGGACGCTGACTTCCAGCTTGAGCCGCATGATCTCGTCTTTGACGTACAATTTGCGGCGCTTGAGCTCTACAATTTTCAAATCGTCGGTCGATGGATGGGTAAGCGCTTCGTTGATTTCCTGTTCCAGTGCCTGATGACGTTTCTCGAGTTCCGCAAGATGCGATTCGATCGCCATGTGGCTGCCTCCTTGCGTTTGATCACCCTGCCCCGTTAGCGGGATGCTACACCAGTGAGACCGGCCATAAAGATACTCCTTTTACCGCGCCCGGAAAATCCCCGCTGTGCACCGTTTTTGCCGCGGGCTTGTCGGGCATTAACCAAAACGCGATACTCCATAGGAACTTACCGGCCTTTAGACCGTGCCCCGGAGCGGGCCAAATCGGGTCCACGGCGCGACCAAGGCGGGATATGGCGACACCTGGGGAAGAACGCGAGC
>CAYVPC010000191.1:0-7209 GCA_964453555.1 uncultured Hyphomicrobiales bacterium
CGCTGTGGGAGCGGCCGATCATCTCGAAGCGCTACACCGGCCAGAACACGCCGCTCAAGGAAGGCATGGTGTTCGCGCTGGAGACCTGGAAAGGCGCCGAAGACGGCTCCGGCGCCGCCCGCATCGAGGAAGAGGTCGTGGTCACCAAGGACGGCTGCCAGATCATCACCAACTTCCCGTCCGACCGGCTGATTTCGTGCGGCCTGCCGGGCTGCGAGGTGTTTTAGCGTCATTACGAGGAGCGAAGCGACGAAGCAATCCAGAAATTCGTGCTTACGCTGGATTGCTTCGCTTCGCTCGCAATGACGAGAATTCGCGGATGACGCTCAGCTAATCTGGGCCCCGCATGGCGAGGCATAACGATCCCATGAATGCATCGGAACGGATCGACCGGCTGATCGCGGAACTCACCGACTGGCGCGGCAAGACCTTTGCCGCCGTCCGCAAGTGCATCCTCGCCGCCGACCTGGAGATCGTCGAGGAATGGAAGTGGATGGGAAGCCCGGTGTGGTCGCGCGACGGACTGATCGCGGTCGCCAACGCACACAAGGGCAAGGTGAAGCTGACCTTCGCCTACGGCGCGAAGCTCCAAGATTCCGGCAAGCTCTTCAACGCCGGCCTGGAAGGCAACATGCGCCGCGCGATCGATTTTTTTGAAGGCGACAAGGTTGATGAGCGCGCGCTGAAAAATCTCGTCCACGCCGCCGTCGCTTACAATCAGAGCAAAAAAAAGAAGAAAGCGCGCAAGAGTAAAAAGGCGTGAAAGCGAATCCAGGTCACGACCTGGGAAAAGTCGCATCCCGCCGAAATGGCCGCCTGCGACAAGGAATCCGGCTAGAAGTAGCTTCGCCGTACTTGCCATCGGGCCGGCCATTGCGGGCCGGACCCGCTGGCTCGCAATGACGATCGCCGTTACGCACCGCGAACGGCACTATCGAAGACAGCGCGGTCGCCACCAGCGTCTCGCGATCGCCGGCACGCACCGTCACGTCGCACTTGGTGTGGACCAGGCTGCGGCCGGGCTTGAGGACCTCACCGCGCGCGATCAGCGTGTCTCCGACCGCGGGCGCGAGGAACGAAATCCGGTATTCCGCCGTCACCGTGGCCTGGCCCGGCGCCAACAGGGTCGCCGCGGCAGCGCCCGCCGCATTGTCCGCCATCGCGCCGATGACGCCGCCATGGACGGCGCCGCCGTGCTGAAGGTGATCCGGGCGGATCGGCAGAACAAGCTCGACCGCCCCGGGCTCGACACGGCCGAGCCGCGCGCCCAACGCCACCATGAACGGTTGGGCGCTGAAGACCTGCTCGATGAACGCCCGGAAATCGGGGTTTTGCGCTTGAAACGCCATATCCGTGAAATCCTGGGTGCGAGATCCTGTGCTTTTGTTTCAGTCCGTCAGTGAGTCTGGCGCGATGCTCGGGGCGACGAAGCAGTGCAGTCTGGATTGCTTCGCTTGCGCTCGCAATGACGACGTTGCTTGATTATATTTCAACAAAAGAACCGGCCGCGACTTTTCGAGGACGCAAAACGTGTCGCACACGCCCGTCACCATCCTCACCGGCTTTCTCGGCAGCGGCAAGACCACGCTGCTCAACCGCGCGCTGCGCGATCCGGCGATGGCCAACACCGCGGTGGTGATCAACGAATTCGGCGAAGTCGCCCTCGATCACCTGCTCGCCGCGCAAAGCGACGACACCATCATGGTGCTGGAAAACGGCTGCCTGTGTTGCACCGTATTCGGCGATCTCGTCACCACGCTGAACAATCTCTATCACCAGCGCGAGGACGGCGCGATTCCGCGCTTCGATCACGTGGTGATCGAGACGTCTGGGCTGGCCGATCCGTCGCCGCTGATCCAGGCGTTCCTGTCCGATCCGACGCTGGCGGGGCTCTACCGGATCGGCAGCGTGATCGCGACCGTCGATGCGGTGAACGGCCCGAACACGCTCGACGAGCATATCGAATCCGTGCGCCAGGTGGCGCTTGCCGACCACATTCTCATCACCAAGCTCGATCTGGTGGCGCCGGCGAAAGCGCGCGACGCCGAGGAGGCGGCGCTCGCCGCGCGGCTGCATCGGCTTAACCCGGCGGCGAAAATTTTGCGCATCGACGATCCGGCGTTCGATATCGGCAAGGTGTTGCGCGCCGACGCGCTCAAGCCCGGCGATCCCAAGGCCGACGCCGGCGCGTGGCTCAATGCCGCCGCCTATGAACAGGCCGACGTGCACGCGCACGCGCATCACGACCATGATCACGACGACCACGATCATCACCATCTGCACGACCGCGACATCGCCTCGTTCTGCTTCACCCGCGGCGAGCCGATCACGCGCGAGGCGCTGCGGCTTCTGCTCGACGCGCTGCAACAGAATCTCGGGCCCAATCTGCTGCGGGTGAAAGGCATCGTGCATGTCGCGGAAGAGCCAGACCGCCCGGCGGTGATCCAGGGCGCGCAGCAGCTTCTGCATAATCTCACCTGGCTCGATCGCTGGCCCGACGCCGACCGGCGGAGCAAGATCGTGTTCATCACCCAAGGCTACGACCGCGCCGACGTGGAAGACATGATCGCCGTGCTCGACCGCGTGGCAAGCCGCACCGCCGCCGCCCGCGCCCGCGCGCAGAGCGCTGCCGGCGAGCCGCGCTAGACATGGTCCGCCGTGGCCGCTTACCCGCAGGAATGGGAACGGCATCTCACGCTCTCGAACGGGCAGGCTGTTTTTGTCCGCCCGATCCGGCCCGACGACGAGCCGCTCTACGGCCCGTTTGTCGCGGCGGTGACGCCGGACGATATCCGTTTGCGCTTCCTCGGCTCCATGAAGGAATTGAGCCACGCGCTGCTGACTTACTTCACGCATGTCGATTACCAGCACGCCATGGCGTTCGTCGCGCTCGACGAGACGAGCGGCGACATGCTCGGCGTCGCGCGGCTGCACAACGTCGCGGCAGATTCCGGCGAATACGCCATCCTCATCCGTTCGGACCTCAAGAGCCACGGGCTCGGCTGGCAGCTCATGCAGCTGATCATCGAATACGCGCGGGCGAGGAGTCTGCGCGCGATCGAAGGCAAAGTCCTGCATGAGAATACGGCCATGCTGGACATGTGCCGCGCGCTCGGCTTCCGGATCGAAGGCGATCCGGCCGATGCCGCGCTTTGCAACGTGAAGCTTGCGCTTTAGCCGCAAACGCTGGGGGAAACGATGGCCGGGGAAGAGTACGACTACATCGTCGTCGGGGCGGGATCGGCCGGCTCGGTGCTGGCGAACCGGCTGTCGGCGAAATCCGACGTCAAAGTCCTGCTCCTCGAAGCCGGCGGCTCGGACAAGTCGCTCTATGTGCGGATGCCGGCCGGCATCGCCAATCTGGCGGGACCGAAGTTTAACTGGGGTTACGAGACCGCGCCGCAGCCGGCGATGAACGGCCGGTGTATGTATCAGCCGCGCGGCCGGCTGATCGGCGGCTCAAGCTCGGTCAACGCCATGGTCTATATGCGTGGTCAGGCGGCGGACTACGACCATTGGCGCCAGCTGGGTAACGCCGGCTGGGGCTACGACGACGTTCTGCCGTTCTTCAAAAAGGCCGAGACCAACGAGCGCATCCACGACGATTTCCACGGGCAGGACGGCCCGCTCAATGTCGCCGAACGGCCGTACACCAATCCGCTGAGCCACGCCTTCGTCGCCGCGGCGCAGGAAGCCGGCATTCCGTTTAATCCGGATTTCAACGGCGCAGTGCAGCTCGGCTGCGGCCTGTTTCAGGTGACGCAGAAGAACGGCGAGCGCTGCAGTGCGGCGTCAGCCTATCTGCATCCGGTCGCGGCGCGGGAAAACCTGACCATCGTCACCAAGGCGCAGGCGACCCGCGTCGTGATCGAGCGCCGCCGCGCCGTCGGCGTCGAATATGCGCGCGGGCGCCGGCGGCACGTCGTCCGCGCCGCGCGCGAAATCGTGCTGGCCGGCGGCGCCATCAACTCGCCGCAGCTTCTGCTGCTTTCCGGCATCGGCCCGGCCGGCGAGCTGCGGGCCCAAGGCGTGCCGGTGGTGCTCGACCTTCCCGGCGTCGGCAAGAATTTGCAGGATCATCTCAACGTCAACATTTTGCAGCATGCGGCGCCGAAGAGCACGCTCGACGACAAGGCGCGGTTGCTGCCGTCGATCGGCGTGGCGCTGCAATGGGCGCTGTACCGGACCGGGCCCAGCACCAGCAATGTCGCCGAGGCCGGCGCCTTCATCGTCAGCGAGCTCGGCGCCGCGACCCCGGACATCCAATATCACTTCATTCCGGCGCAGGTGGTCGATCACGCCCGCACCAAGCTCGACGGATACGGCATCACCCTGCACGCCTGCTGCCTGCGGCCGCGAAGCCGCGGCGAAATCCGCCTGGCTTCGGCCGATCCGCTGCTAAAGGCGGTGATCGATCCGAACTATCTGGCTTCCGAATACGATCTGAAAATCCTGATCGACGGCATCCGGCGCGGGCGCGAGATTTTGGCGGCGCCGGCGTTCAAACCGTGGCTGGGCGAGGAGCGGATACCCGGTTCTGCCGTCCAGTCGGACACAGCGCTCGAAAAATTCATCCGCGCGACCGCCGAGACCGAATACCACCCGGTTGGCACCTGCAAGTGCAAGATGGGCGGCGATCCGCTGGCCGTGGTCGACGAGCGGTTGCGCGTGCGCGGCATCGAGAGCTTGCGGGTAATCGACGCCTCAATCATGCCGACTTTGGTCAGCGGCAACACCAACGCGCCGACCATCATGATCGCCGAGAAGGGCGCGGCGATGATGCTGAATTAGGCCGGCAAGTCGACGCGATAGTCGTAAGGTGCTGAGGGCATATATTCGCCGGCATAGGCGCGCTTGAGCAGTTCCTTCGTCTTCATGCCGGCCGCGCGTGCTGCCACCATTTTCGCCGGCACGACGAACTTGCCGATCGGGTCGGCCTTGAACTCCGCCGATTCGCGCATCCATTTGGTGGATTTTTTCCAGTCGCCGAAGGCGTCGGCCTGCAGCTCGACGCTGTTGCCATCGGGGTCGACGTAATAGAAGGACAGCGTCATGCCGTGATGCACGGCGACATGCGGCTCATAACCGAATTCGTCGTGCAGCCGCTGCCAGGTGTCGAGTAGATCGTTGACCGTTTTGTATTCGAAAGCCAGATGGTGCAGGCCGGCGGTCGTGCGGAATTCGGGATTGTCGCGAAAGTTCGGACTGCCGGCGAGCGACAGCCGGTGATTGGCGCCGTCGTTGCTGAGGAAGGCGATGCCGGGCGCGTAGAAATTCGGCTGGCTGCCGACCACGTCGGCGTACCATTTGATCATCTCGTCCATGCGCGCGGTTTTCAGCAGCGCATGATGGAAGAGCGGGCGCTTGAGCGGCTTTTTGTTCGCTGCGGCGCGTCTGGCCGGCTTTTTCGCTTTCTTCGGCTTCTTCATGAGGACGGACTCCACTGGTGCTTTTACAGGCTTCTTGCGATCAGAAGCTTCATGATCTCGTTGGTGCCGGCAAAGATGCGCATGACGCGCGCGTCGCGATAGATGCGCGAGATCGGATATTCATCCATATAGCCGTAGCCGCCGAACAATTGCAGGCAGCAGTCGGCGATCTTGCCGAGGAGATCGGTGTGCCAGTATTTCGCCATCGAGGCGGTGACGGTGTCGAGCTCGCCCTTCAGATGGCGCTCGATGCAGTTGTCGAGGAAGACCTTGGCGATGGTCGCTTCGGCCTTGCACTCGGCCAGCACGAATTGCGTGTTCTGGAAGTCGATGATCTTCTTGCCGAAGGCCTGCCGCTGCTTGACGTAGTCGATGGTGAGCGCGAGCGCGCGCTCGATCATGGCGACGGCCTGCGTCGAGACGATCAGCCGCTCCTGCGGCAATTCCTTCATCAGCTGGTAGAAGCCCTGGCCTTCATCGATGCCGAGCAGGCTTTCGGCGGGCAGCGACACCTCCTCGCCACAGAATGCAGCGAACGAGCACCGATTGCAAAAAGAAATGGCGGACCCGGCCGCTACCGGCAGGTCTTGCGGCGCCGTCGCCGAGTCGACCCGCCCATGCAAGTTTGGTACCCCTCTGGAACTTCGGGCCGTGCAACCCACATTCAAGGGCTGCCGGGTTTAAATCGCTGAGCGCGGGTCGATCATTATGGGTCTCGTTCGGTTTGCCCTAAGGCTGCCGCACACATTCTACGTGCTCGCCGTACTCGTGCTATTTCTCGGGGTGACCGCCGTGCTCTCGATGCCGACGGACATCTTTCCCGAGATCAATATCCCGGTCGTGACCATCATCTGGCAATACACCGGCCTCAGCACGCCGGAGATGGAACAGCGGGTCACCACCTACAGCCAGTATGTGCTGTCCTCGAGCGTCAACGGCATCCAGGACATCGAGGCGCAGACCATCAACGGCATTTCGGTGCAGAAGATCTTTTTTCAGCCGGATGTGAATCTTGACCTTGCCATCTCCCAAATCGTGGCCGGAACCAACTCGATCCGCGCCTTGATGCCGCCGGGAATTCAGGCGCCGGTGGTGGTTCAATACAACGCATCGAGCGTTCCCGTTATGCAGATCGGGCTCTCGTCGGACACGCTCAACGAGCAGCAGCTTTACGACTACGGCATCTACCGGCTGCGGCAGCAGCTCGCACCCATTCACGGCGTGACGTTTCCCACGCCGGCCGGCGGCAAATACCGCCAAATCATGGTGGACATCGACCCGCTCAAGCTGCAGGCCAAGGGATTGACGCCGATCGACGTCGTCAACGCGGTCAACGCCCAAAATCTGACGCTGCCGTCCGGTTCGGCCAAGATAGGCGACACGCAGTTTACCGTGCGGACCAACGCGCTGCCGTCAACCATCGAGGATCTCAACAACATCCCGGTGAAATTCGTCAACGGCGCCACCGTGTTCGTGAAGGACATCGGCCAGGTCCACGACGGCAATGCCGTGCAGCAGAATGTCGTGCGGATCGACGGGCTCCGTTCGGTTCTTCTAAGCGTCATCAAGAACGGCAACGCATCGACGCTGGCGGTCGTCAACAGCGTGAAACAGGCGCTGACGATCGCACGCGCCTCCGCGCCGCCCGGGATGCGGATCAATGAACTGTTCGATCAGTCGGTATTCGTCAAAGCCTCGATCCAGGGGCTGTTGAAGGAAGGCGCCATCGCCGCCTGCCTGACCGCGCTGATGATCGTGCTCTTTCTCGGATCGTGGCGCT
>CAYVPC010000192.1:0-7167 GCA_964453555.1 uncultured Hyphomicrobiales bacterium
TGATCATCCAGGCGCCGTCGCCCGGCCGGATCGACTGCCAGTCGCTGCCGCCGCCGGGAAAGAGTTCGCCGGAAAGCCGCTCGCCCTCGAAGCGGCCGCCGGTAATGACGCCGACGCGGCGGTCGACGCCCGGGGTCTTGCCGACATTGATCGGCGGCGCCACGGCGAGCAGCAGCGTGAACAACGGCTTGACCCGCAGCTCGTTCATTTCCTTCGGCAGAATTTCGGACAGCGGACGTGTCTCGGCCACCGGCATCCCTCCCCTATTGGCGCGCGCCGGTTTCGTTGAACCGGCGGCGCAGACTAACCAAACTTTCAGCTACCGCGATAGGTCGAATACGACCACGGCGTGACCAAAAGCGGCACGTGATATTTGCCTTCCGGCTCGGCGACGGAAAAACGCACCGGCACGACGTCGAGAAACGGCGGGTCGGTCATCGGCGCGTGCTGGCGCGCGAAATACTCGCCGACCGAAAAGCGCAATTCGTAGGTGGCGATCGGGATCGGCACCCCGCCGAACAGCGGCTGGTCGGTGCGGCCGTCGGCATTGGTGACGGCGCGCAGCAGCGTGCGCGCGCCGCCCGCCCCGATCTCGCGCAACTCGACCGCCACGCCTGGCGCCGGATGGCCGCCGTGGGTGTCGAGCACATGGGTCGAGAGATGGCCATGCACCTTGAGCCTGTCCGGACCGGTCACCCGCTGGTCGAGCCGGAGCGCGGCGATGCGGAAGATTTCACCGAGCGCGGTGGCACGCTCGGCCGCCGCGTCGTTTCGCAGCCGGCGCTCGAACTCGCGCAGGATCGATTCCTTGCCGTGCCGGCGCACGCAGACGATGAACGGCATGGCGAACTTTTTGCGGTAGGCGTCGTTGAGCCGGTGAAAAGCGGCGAACTCCTGCTCGGTCAGACGATCAAGCCCGGCGCCCGCCTGCTCGGCGGTGGAATCGGCGGTGAGCTTGCCCTCGCGCGCCGCCTTGCCGGCGAGATCGGGATGGCCGTCGATCAGCGCGCGCACTTGCGCCTCCGGCGCCTTGCGTACCGCGTCCGTCATCGCCGCATAAAGCGCCGCGACGCCGGCGAACGGCCGCGCCGCGAAAGCGTCGTCGGCCACCCACGGCGCCAGCTCCATCACCTCGCCGAGCACGGCGGCAAACGCCTTGCGGTCGGCGGCGTTGAGCGTGTCGAGGGAAACGGAAGCCATGCCGCTGCCGGATCTCACGCGACCGCCGGCGGCGCATTTGCGCCGAGCTTATGATGCTCGCGGTACCAGTGGCGGGCGATGTCGACGCGGGTGGCGATCCAGACGCGCTCGAAGCCGGCGACGTAATCGAGGAAGCGGACCAGCCCCGCGGCCCGGCCGGGCCGGCCGGCGAGCCGGCAATGCAGGCCGATCGACATCATTTTCGGCGCATGCTCGCCTTCGGCGTACAGCACGTCGAAACTGTCGCGCAGATAGCTGAAGAATTCGTCGCTGGTGGCGAAGCCTTGCGGGTTGATGAAGCGCATGTCGTTGGCGTCGAGCGTATAGGGAATGATCAAATGCGGCGCATTGTTGGGCCCGCTCACCCAATAGGGCAGATCGTCGGCGTAGGAATCGGAAGAATAGAGAAAGCCGCCTTCGGCGAGCACGAGGTCCAGCGTGTTCTCGGAACTCCTTCCGGTGTACCAGCCGTACGGCCGCTCGCCGGCTGCTTCGGTATGCAGGCGGATCGCTTCGCGCATATGCGCGGCCTCCTCGGCCGGCGAAAAATTCTTGTAGTCGATCCATTTGAGGCCGTGCGAGGCGATCTCCCAGCCGGCCTCGTGCATCGCGGCGACGACCTTCGGATTACGCGCAAGCGCGGTCGCGATCCCGAACACCGTGACCGGAATCTTGCGCGCGGTGAACAACCGCCACAACCGCCAGAAGCCGGCGCGCGAGCCGTATTCGAACATCGATTCCACGTTCATGTGGCGCTGCCCGTACCAGGGCGCGGCGCCCAGCACGTCGGACAGGAAGGCCTCCGATGCGGCGTCGCCGTGCAGGATGGAGTTCTCGCCGCCCTCCTCGAAATTGACGACGAATTGCAGCGCCACGCGGGCGCCGCCCGGCCAGCGGGGATCGGGCGGATTGCGGCCGTAGCCGGCGAGATCGCGCGGGTAATCGGCTGAGGAAAGGGGAGGCATCGCGGCTTTCGTTTAAGGTTACAGAAGCCCGGCAACCCACCATGGCAGGAGGCGCGGCGCTTCTTCAAGGGTCCGGAATGCCCCTTGCGCCGGGGTCGAAACACGCGGTTGACCAGACCGGACGATGCCTCCATAGAGCGCGGTCGACGCGATCACGCTCTATGGATTGTAGATGGAACATGATCTTTTCGGAAAAACCGGAATTCCACTTTTCCGGATCATGCTCTAAAAGCCGCGAATTCGGGAGCTGGCATGCGGGCCATGGACGTGACGGATCGGGGCGCACTCGGCGAGGCGGTCGCGGCCCGGCTGATCGAGCTCGCGGCGGTGACCGACGAGCCGGGCCGCCTGACGCGGCTTTATCTGAGCCCCGCGCACCGCAAGGCCGCCGAGCTGGTGGCCGGCTGGATGCGCGAAGCGGGCATGACGCCGCGGATCGACGCCGCCGGCAGCGTCGTCGGCCGGTTGAAAGCCAGCAGCGGCGGGATGAAGACGCTCATGCTCGGCTCCCATATCGATACGGTGCGCGACGCCGGCCGGTTCGACGGCGCGCTCGGCGTGGTCACCGCCATCGAGGTGGTCAAAGCCGCGCACAAGGCCGGCAAGCGATTTCCTTTCGCCATCGAGGTCATCGCCTTCGGCGATGAAGAAGGCGTGCGCTTCGCCTCGACGCTCGGCGGCGCCAAGGCTCTGGCCGGCAAGTTCGACGTGAAGGCGCTCGACGACGTCGGCGAAGACGGCGTATCGCGCCGACAGGCCTTGATCGCGTTTGGCTGCGATCCCTCGCGGCTGCGCGAGGAAGCGATATCGCCCGACCACGCGCTCGCCTACGTCGAGGTCCATATCGAGCAAGGCCCGGTGCTGGAGAAAGAAGGCTTGTCGGTCGGCGTCGTCACCGCCATCGACGGCATCACCCGCGGCACGGTTGAGGTTGACGGCGTCGCCGGTCACGCCGGTACGGTGCCGATGCCGATGCGGCACGATGCGCTGGCGGCGGCGGCGGAAATGCTGCTCGCGATCGAAGAGCGCGCATGCACGCGGTCCAATCTGGTGGCCACCGTCGGCAAGATGGAGGTGCCTGGTTCGGCGGCCAACACGATCCCGGGCAAGGCCCGCTTTACGCTCGATATCCGCAGCCCCTCCGATCAGGAGCGGATCGGCGCCGTTGCCGACATCAAGGCAACCATCGCGACCATTGCGCAGCGCCGCGGCGTCGCCGCGCAGCTTTCGATCGGCCACGAAGTGCCCGCGGCGTTGTGCGACGATCGGCTGTCCGGGCAGATGGCGAAGGCGGTCGAAGCTTTGGGCATTGCGCCGCGACGGCTGCCGAGCGGCGCCGGCCACGACGCCATGGCATTCGACCGCACTATTCCCTTCGCCATGCTGTTCGTGCGCTGCCGCGGCGGCGTCAGCCACAACCCGGACGAATACGCTTCCCCCGCCGACATCGACGTCGCCGCGCGCGTCCTCTTGAATTTCCTCGACAGGATTGGATCCCAATGACCATTCTTCGCATCAAGGCCGGCCCCTACGAATTCGAGGCGCAGGCGGAGAACGAGCTTGCGCCGAATACCTGCGCCAAGTTTCTGCACATGCTGCCGTACCGGCAGCAGATCATCCATGTGCGCTGGAGCGGCGAAGGCTGCTGGATTCCACTCGGCGACTTCGATTTCGGGCTTGGCTACGAGAATGCCACCAGCCATCCGGCGCCGGGCGAAATCATCCTGTACCCGGGCGGCATCAGCGAGACCGAAATTCTGCTTGCTTACGGCGCGGTCGATTTTTGCAGCAAGGTCGGGCAACTGGCCGGCAATCACTTCCTCACCATCAACAAGGGCCGGGAGAATTTGCGCGAACTGGGCAAGTTGTGCCTCTGGAAAGGCGCGCAGGATATTATGTTCGAGCTGAAGAAATAATGGGAATACAAATAGGCTGGAACAAAGGCGCCGACGGGTCAGACCCGCCGGATTTTGCCATGATTGCGCCAAAGCCTTTGCGCTATTGTCGCCGCGTTCCAGCACGGGAGACTTAAGCGGTGTTTCAAGCGTTTCCAGGCCGGCTTGCTGCGGCCGCGACGGCAATGTCGCTGATCGCAGGCGCACTTTTCGCCGTCGTTTTCTCGGCCGCGGACGCCGAGGCGAAGAGCCTGTTTGATTCCTGCGACGAGGCGGGCGGCGTCGCCGTCCTGCCCGCACCGCTCGCGCCGTGGAAGGGCGCGCCGTTGCGCGTCATCGTCACCGCTGAAAAGCCGCTCGACGGCGAGCTTTCGCTGATCGCGCCCGACGGCAGCGTTGCCGCCAAGTCGCGCGCCCGCAACGGCGGACCGCCGTATTTCTGGTTCGCCGAGGTCGCGGCGCCGGCGCCGGGAACGTGGCAGGCGAAGCTCGCGACGTCCGGCTGTAGCACGATCACGCGTGAGATCACCGTGCACGATGCCGCGCCGCCGCGGCCGCCGGCGGCGCCGGGCGGCATCTGGCCGGTGCGAAACACCTGGAATCGCGCGAACGAGGATTTGTTTTCCGCCTGGATCGCAAAGCTGTTCGACGCGCCACTCGACACCGAGCCGTCCTGGAAGGCTTTGCATGAGGTGCTGCGCGACCGCTCGCGCAACATGCTGTTCAACTATCTGGGCATCGGCGAAGACGATGCGCGGATGGCGCTGCGCCCCGACTGCGCCGACCTCGTGTACTTTCTGCGCGCGTATTTCGCCTACAAGACGGGGCTGCCGTTCGGCTACTCGAAGTGCTCACGTGGCAAGCCGCCGAAATGCTTCGGCTGGTACACCAATCTGAACCCGGACACGGCGCGGCCGGGGCAAACGGTGTCGTTCGGCGAATATCTGCGCGTCGTCGCCGACGCCGTGCAATCCGGGGCCGTGCGCGTGCTGGCCAACGACGACAATACCGATTTCTACACCGTGCCGCTGACGCAGGAGACACTGCGGCCGGGAACGGTATACGCCGATCCGTACGGGCACGTGATGATGCTGGTGCGGCGCGTACCGGAGTCGGGCGGCGCCGCCGGCGTTTTCCTTTCGGTCGACGGCGAGCCTGACGGAACGGTCGCGCGCAAGCGCTTCTGGCGCGGTAATTTCCTGTTCGCGCACGAGCCTGCGCTCGGTAGTCCCGGCTTCAAGCGCTTCCGGCCGATCGTGCGCGAGGCAGACGGCACTTTGCGGCGCTTGACCAACGCCGAGATAGCCAAAGACCCGGATTACGGAGACTTTTCCCTCGAACAGTCGCGGCTTTCGGTCGAAGACTTCTACGATCGCATGGACGAGGTGATGTCGCCGGAGCCGCTCGATCCCTTGCGCGCGATGAAGGGCGCGATCGACTCGCTCGAAGAGCAGGTGAAGACGCGCGTGGGATCGGTCGAGAACGGGCGAAAGTTCCAGGTCAAAGAGCACGGCGACGCCAGCATGCCGGACGGCGCGGCAATCTTCGCGACCACCGGCGCCTGGGAGGATTTCGCCACGCCGGCGCGCGATTTTCGGCTGTTGATCGCCATCGACGTGGTGCGCGGCTACCCGGATCGCGTCGCCCGCAAGCCGGGGCGCTACGCGATGCCCGCCGGCAAGAGCGTGGCTGATGTGAAAGCCGAATTGCAGAGCGCGCTCGCCGCCGAGCTTTCGTCGCGCAAGTTCACCTATACGCGCAGCGACGGCTCGCAATGGACGCTCTCGCTCAAGGACGTCATCGACCGCGCTGCGGAATTCGAGATGGCCTACAACCTCAACGACTGCGTCGAGTTGCGCTGGGGGGCGCCGGCCGACAGCGAAGAGGCTTCCACCTGTAAGCGGCACGCACCGGCGGCCCAGCGCGCGAAAATGACCGATTACCGCAGCTGGTTCCGCGAGCGGCATTGGCCGACCGGCGCCTAAAGCCGCTCCGGCTTCGGTTATACTTCGCCGGCGTCGGATGATTCGCGCGCCGCGCGGTCGATCATCGCCGACCCGACCCGCGGATGGGCGATGGACCCGGCGATCAACACCACGCTGCAAACCGCCAACGGCTGGCTGACGCTGCCCGCTTCGCTCAAGCGGCCAGACGGCGCGCCGCGGTTTAATCTGCATTTCCCGCTTTATTTTCTCTCCGACCCGGGCGCCACGCATCTGATCGCACACGAGACCAACACCGGATACGAGCCGCCGACGCGCGACTTGATTGAGCGCACGCTGCGCCGGGGCGATCTGTTCGTCGACGTCGGCGCGCACTGGGGCTTCTTCGCCTTGCAGGCCGCGACGCACCCCGCCGGCGAGATCGAAGTCGTTGCGTTCGAGCCCGAACTGATGAACGCGACGATATTGTCCGAGAATGTCGCCCGGAATAATTGTGCAAACCTCGCGGTCGTGTGTGCCGCCTGCGGCGATCAATCAAAACTGGTGCCGCTGATTGCCAATTCCACCATGCGTCACTGCATCCACGGCGCCGATACACGCTTTGACGGCAGAACGCCGTCGAAATGGGTGCCGGTGGTGGCGCTCGACGGAGCGATTGGCGATCTGCCGAAGCAGGCCGAGCGCCGGATTATTATCAAGATCGACGCCGAGGGATTCGAGCCGAACATCATTGCCGGCGCAAAGTCCCTGCTCAAGAGCGGCCGCGTCGCGCTGATCGTTTGGGAATGCGGCGAAGCGTTTGCTGCGGGAGGCCGGCAGGACGCGATGGCGCACATGGTCGGCTTTCTCAGCGAATGCGGATTTCGCCACCTGCGGCCGGCGGCCGATGGCGCCGACAGTCCTTTGATCGCGTTCGACGCCGAAGCCACTTATAACGGCAACGTATTCTCGTATGCGCCGCAGTTGAACGAACAGCAGATATTCGACGGGCCGCCGCTTGCCGCGCGCGATGTCCGCGTCGCCATTGCCGGCTGATCTTCGCGCGTTCGGCTTACGCCGGCTAATGCCGATCAAACTTCGGCGACATCGATAATGGCTTGGGCAAAGGCCTTCCTGAGGCAGATTGTGCCCAATGCCGCCCGTGATGATCCGGTTTGCGTATTT
>CAYVPC010000193.1:0-7153 GCA_964453555.1 uncultured Hyphomicrobiales bacterium
CCGTCTACAACAAGCAGGACGGCGTGATCATGGTGGTCGACAATTTCTATTCGGCAGCGACCGGCGGCCAGGATATTCCCTCCTCGCGCGCGCTTAATCCGGCACGCGCCACCAACAACACCATCGTCGATGCCGTGAAGGGCGTCGGCGTCAAATGGGTAAGACACACGGATCGCACTTATGACGTCGGCTGGATGCGCGACACTTTGCGCGAAGCGCTGACCTCGAAAGAGAGCGGCCCGAAAGTGATTGTCGCCTCCTCGGAATGCATGCTCAACAAGCAGCGCCGGGAGAAGCCGATATTCCAGAAATCGGTGCGCGATGGCGAGCGCCGGATACGCGAGCGCTTCGGCGTCGATGAGGACGTGTGCACCGGCGATCACGCCTGCATCCGCCTCTCCGGCTGTCCCTCGCTTTCGGTGAAGCACACCGACGATCCGCTCAAGGACGATCCGGTGGCGGCGATCGACAATAACTGCGTCGGCTGCGGCAATTGCGGCGAAGTATCGGAAGCCGCCGTGCTTTGCCCGTCATTCTACCGCGCCGACATTATTCATAATCCGTCCTGGTGGGATCGTTTCTTGTCCGGCCTGCGGCGGTCGGTAATCGGCTTCCTGCAAAGCCGACGCGAGGCTCGCCGGATCGTCTTCGCGGATTGACGCGAAAGCCCGGCACCATGGACGCTCCGTCAGCAACGCCGAAAGCGCCGACCCGGTACACGACCGAGCGGCCGATTTGCCTAGCGGTCATGGCGATGGGCGGCCAGGGCGGCGGCGTGCTGGCTGACTGGATCGTTGAGCTTGCCGAGTCGCAGGGCTGGCACGCCCAGTCCACGTCAGTGCCCGGCGTGGCCCAGCGCACCGGCGCGACCATCTATTACGTCGAGATGTTGCCGCCGAAAGCGGGCCGCGCGCCGATACTGTCGTTGATGCCGGCGCAGGGCGAAGTCGACGTGGTGCTGGCATCCGAACTGATGGAAGCCGGCCGCTCCATCCTGCGCGGGCTGGTGACACCTGATCGCACCACCTTGATCGCCTCCACGCACCGTATGTACTCGACCGCCGAGAAGGAAAAGCCCGGCGACGCCATCGCCGATCCGGCCGTGGTCATCGACGCGGCGGACGTCGCGGCCAAGCGCACCATCGCTTTCGACATGGAGGCGCTGGCGAACAAGAACAACAGCCACATCTCCGCCTGCCTGTTCGGGACGCTGGCCGCTTCCGGCACTTTGCCGTTCGGCCGCGAGAGCTTCGAGGCCATCATCAAAGCCGGCGGCCGAGGTATCGAGCCGAGCCTCAAGGCCTTCAGTGCCGCCTACGACCAGGCAAAGGAGCCGCCGGTTCCCGCCGCCGCGCGTCCCGTTCTCAAGCGGCCGGGGAAGCACTTCGCGCCCCTGCCGACTTCCGCCGGACGTCCCGACCTCGACCGACTGTTGACGCGCATCCGCGAATTTCCCGCACCGTTGCACGCCATGCTGTATGCCGGCGTCAAGCATCTCACCGATTTCCAGGACCCGGCCTATGCCGGCGAATATCTCGACCGCGTGGCCGCGATTTACCGCCTCGACGGTGCCAGCGGCGGCGCAGCCAAGTCGCATGCGCTCACCGCGGCTGCGGCGAAATACATCGCCATTGCGATGGCCTATGACGACGTGATCCGCGTGGCCGACCTCAAGACACGCAGCAGCCGCTATGAGCGCGTGCTGCGCGAGAACAGCGTCGGCGACGGGGAGATCATCTACACGACGGAATACATGCATCCGCGACTGGAGGAAGTCGCCGGCACCATGCCGGCGGCGCTCGGACGGTTTCTCGAATCGTACCCGGCCTTGTTCGGCTGGGCCTTCCGCAAGGGACGGCGTGTGCGCTCGGGCACGATCCACTGGTTCCTGATGCTTTACGTGCTGGCGATGTTCAAGCCGGTCCGGCGAACGACGCTGCGGCACAAGCGCGAAATGGCGCATCTGGAAAACTGGCTTGCGGTCGCGACCGCGCAGGTGGCGAAGAATTACGACGTCGCGGTCGAGGCGATCAACGCCCGCCGGCTGGTCAAGGGCTATTCCGACACGCATGCGCGCGGCGAAGCGAAATTCGACCGCGTGATGGCCGTAGTGCCTACGCTGGCGGCGCGCGCCGACGGCGCCGACTGGATGCGGCGGCTGCGCGACGCAGCGCTGCTCAACGAAAAGGGCATCGCGCTCGACGGCGCACTCAAGACCATCGCGACGCTTTAGGGGGAGCGTCAGTGTCGGCGAGCCCTACTCCCGCAACTCAAAAGAGTTTTGGTTTGCGCCGGCTTCGGACAACGCCATCAATGGGTCATACGAACCGCCGCCGCGGCCTGGTTATATCCAACCCCCGAACCGATCATTACAACGAGATCACCTCGCTTGATCTTGCCGAGTTCGATCGCGTCGTCCAGCGCCATCGGAATACAGGCAGAGCCGGTGTAACCGTATTTCTCCATGATCGTATGGCATTTTTCCAGCGGCACACCGCACCGCTCGGCGGCAATTGCAATCGAGGGCTTTCGGATCTGGGTGAACAGCAATTGGTCCACGTCGTCCGCCGTGAACCCGCTTTCGGCGGCAAGGCGCTTGAATAGACGCGGCCAACCCTCCTCATTTATCGCCGCAGGATAATTGCCAACCAGGCGCACCTGCGTGCGCCCGGCTTTCACCGCCTCCACGCTAGCCGGCTCAAAAGTGCCGCCGGCGAAAATGCCCCAAGCGGATGCATAAGCGCCGTCGGCCTGGAAAGCCGCGCCGACGAAGCCTTGCTGGCCGCCGCCCTCCAGGACCGCGGCGCCTGCTCCATCGCCGTAGAAGAAGCAGTCCGGATCATTCGGATCGCTGAGCCTATGCATCAGATACACGCCAATCACGAGAATTGTCTTCATCGCCGGATTGGTGGCGATCAATCCGGAAGCGATGGCGATCGAGGCCGGGAACGACGAGCACGCGCAGCCGACGTCGAAAGTGCCGGCGTTCTTCGCTCCGATTTTATGTTGCAGGACTACCGAGGTGTCAGGCGTGATGTAATCGGGCGTGTCCGTGCCAACAATAATCAGGTCCAGGTCCGCGGGCTTGCGACCCGCGCGGTGCAGCGCCTCTTTGGCCGCCGGCAGGGCCAGGTCCGACGTTGCCCAGTCGTCCGGAACATAAAAACGCTGCGTAATACCTGTGCTGGCAGCAAATTTGTCGATGACGGTCGGATGACCGAGTGCCGTGAAACGCGCTGTCAGTTCCGCGTTGGTAACGGTACGGTACGGCAAATAGCGAGCGGTGGATACAATCTGGGCGATGCGCGGCATGGACCGAAATTCTCCCACCTAAAAAGTTGACGATAGCAAGCGACGAAGTGCGCGAGAAGCGGCGGATCGTTTCCGAAATCGATGCCGAACTTGTTCCCCATGGTCTCGGCCGGAGCCGCTGAAACCGGCTTAAGCAGCCTTCAGTACCCGCCGCACCGCCGCCGCGACTTTCTCCGCGGTCGGGGTGATCGCGTCTTCCAGCGGCTTTGAGAACGGCGTCGGCACGTCCGGCCGGGTGACGCGTGCGATCGGGGTGCGCAGATGCTCGAATCCTTCTTCAGCGACAATCGCGGCGATTTCCGCCGCAACGCCGCAGCTCAAATTGGTTTCGTCGACGATTACCAGCCGTCCGGTGCGGCGCACCGAGTCGAGCAACGTGGCGTGGTCGAACGGAACCAGAGTGCGGGGGTCGAGGACTTCCGCTTCGATCCCCTCCTGCGCGAGCAGATCTGCCGCCGCCAGCGCGGCGTGAACCACGAACGACGTGGCGACGATGGTGACGTCGCGCCCTGGCCGCTTGATATCGGCTTGGCCGAACGGGATGGCATAATCGTCTTCCGGCACGTCGTCCTCGATGTCCATCAGGCGCGCATGGTTGATGAACACGGTCGGGTTGTCGCTCTTGATGGCGGTGCGCAGCAGCCCCTTCACGTCGCGCGGGCTCGATGGCAGCACGATCTCCAGCCCGGCCGCGTTCCACAGCATCGCCTGCGGACTGTGGCTGTGCTGCGAGGCGCCGCCGCCACGCAGACCGTGCAGCATGTGATAGACGACCGGCACGCGCAGCCTGCCGCAGGACATGTAGCGCGCCACCGCGGCTTCGTTGACCAGCGGCGACCAGCCGACATAGCTGAAGCTGCCGGTGCCGAGATCGACGAACGGCCGGGCGCCCGCCATCGCCGCGCCGGCGCCGAGACTGACCAGCGCCGCTTCCGAAATCGGCGGATCGTAGAGGCGGTCCGGGAATTCGGCGCGGATCGGATCCATCAACACGCGTTTCGGACCGAGGCCGAGCACGTAGCTGCCGACCAATGTCACATGCGGGTCGTTCGCAAGGCTGGTGCGAAGCGCCTCGACCATGGCGGCGGCGTAACTGGTTTTTCTCATGGTCCGCTCAGGCGAACACGCCGGCAAGCGCGGTCTCCGGCGCCGGCATCGGACTTTCGACCGCAAACGCGATCGCCGCCCGAATGCGTTCACGCGCCGCCGCATCGCGCGCTTTGAGCTGCGCGGCGGTGGCGAATCTCTGCGTCACGATATCGCGCGCAAGGCGCAACAGCGGATCGCGATCGCGAATCCAGTCCGAATGCGGTCCGCCGATGCGCGCGGGATCGAAGGCTTGGTCGAGATCAAAGGTCGTCGCCAATTCCGGCCACAACGGGCTGCTGCCCGGCCAGCGCAGTGTGGCCGCCTCGATGAAGACCGAGCCGCTGCCAGCGCGGCAACGTGCGATCGCGTCACGCGCCGCGGCATGCACGGTAGCCGCATCCGCACCGTCGACTTTGACCGCGTGAATGCCATATGCCGCCGGCAGGCGGGTAAAGCTCTCGACCGCGGTGGTGGCGGTCGAGTAGCCGCCCTGCTGCGCGCCGGTCGCGCCGGCCGAATTGTTCTCGCACACATAGACGACCGGAAGCTTCCACAAGGCGGCGATGTTGAAAGCCTCGAGCACAATACCTTCTTCAAGCGAGCCGTCGCCGAAGAACGCCACCGCGACGTGCGGCTCGCGCTTCACCTTGATGCCGTAGGCGGCGCCGGTCGCGAGCGGTGCGCAACCGCCGACGATGCCCGAGGTCGACAAGAAGCCCTTGTCGGGATCGCAGATGTGCAGCGCGCCACCGCGGCCGCCGTTGAACCCAGTGGCGCGGCCGAGGATCTCCGCCAGCGCCCGGCCGGGATCGCTGCCGCGGCCGATGATGTGGCCGTGATTGCGATGGGTGGTGCAGATGAGATCGTTGTCGCCGAGCGCTTCCAGCACGCCGGCGCCGGTGGCCTCCTGGCCGATATAGATATGGTAGTGGCTGACGAATTGCCTTTCGTTGTAGAGGCGGATCACCGCCTCCTCGAAATGCCGCATCATCAGCATGCGCTCGAAAATCGACAGGCTGGTTTTTTGATCGAGAGCCGCCGTCGCCATCTTCCCGGATTCCCGCTACGCCAGCGATTTCGCGATCAAGAATCCCGAGCCACCGCCGAGCCCCGGGCCGGGATGCGTGGATGCGCCGATGTGATAGAGCCGCGTGACCGGCGTGCGATGATTGACGGACGTATGAAACGGCCGCCAGAGAAAAAACTGGTCGATGCCGCAGAATCCGCCATACGGATCGCCGCCGACCAGATTGATGTTCAGTGCTTCAAGATCGGCAGGCGAATAAGCCTTTCGGGCGATCACATTGTCGCGGAAGTTGTCGATGTGTGACGCGAGGATCGCTTCGATCCGGTCGGCGTATGTTTCCCGCACCGCTTCAGTCCAGCGGCCGTCCGACGGCACGGCAATTTCGCCGGCGGCATCGCCTTTCAATGTGCGCGGCGCCTCGGGCAACTGCAGCCACAGGATGGAAGCGCCTGGCGGGCAGCGGCTCGGATCGAGCGCGGCCGGCTGCCCGATGCAGATTGTCGGCACCGCTGGCAGCATGCCGCGCTCGGCTTCATTCGCGGCTTTCGACACGCCGTCGAGCCCCGGCGTCAGATGCGTGAGTGCGACCGCACCCAGCGCCGGCGCTTTCCATTGCGGCGGCGCCTTCAGCGCATAGTGAACCTGCATGTTGCCCTTGCCGTAGCGGTATTGCGCGACCGCGTCGGTCACGCCTGCCGGCAGTGCAACATCGGCCAGCAGCCGGCCGTGCAGTTGGTTGGGCGTCACCGAGCAAATAACGCCCCCGGCGGCCTCGATCTCGCGGCCGCCGGCGAGCCGGACTCCGCGCGCGGCACCGTTCGCATCAACCAGCACCCGCTCGACATCGGCGCCAACCAGGATTTTGCCGCCCTGATCGCGGATCAAGCGTTCGAAGGCATTGAGAACGTTCTGCGCGCCGCCCTTGACGATCGGCGCGCCGGCGACTTCGAGCGCAAATGCGATCACCTTGGCCATCTCGCCGGAATAGGCGCTTTCCGGACCGAGCCCGGTGTGCAGCACCCACGGCGCGAACAGCGCGCGGACAAGCTCCGACTGGAAACGCGTTTCCAGCCAGCCGCGCGCCGTGCCGAGTGCCTCGCCGAAGAAAGTCGCGAGGCCGCGCAATCCGCGGCGCCACGCTTCGCGCGCGACCAGCTTGAGCATGGTGCGCGACCACAGCGAGCCGCCGAGCAACGCAAAGATGAAGGCTGCGTCGGCGCCGACGCGGCCGATGTCGGCGTCGAAGCGGGCGCCATCGCCGGGCGCGAGCTGCTCGAACGCCGCCACATTGGCCTTGCGATCCATCGACAGAATGATATGGCGGCCGTCGGGCAACAGCACCGCGGTTGGCGTCGGCGAATGGGCAAAGGCAAGGCCGCGTTTTTCGAGTTCGGGGCCGAGCGTGGCATAGGCCGGCGAGGTGATGAACAGGACGAACGTCGTCGCCATCACGTCGTGCACGAAGCCCGGCGCGGTTATCTCCTCGGTGCGGATGCAGCCGCCGATGCGGTCGTTGCGCTCGACCACGACGACCCGGCGGCCTTTGCGGCCCAATAGAGCGGCGGCCACTAGCGCATTGATCCCGCTTCCGACGATCACATAGTCGGCGGCCGCCATGGCGCGCGCGGCGGCGTCAGTGCTTGGGCACGAGGGCGAGCACCCGCAACGGGCTGCCGGTGCCTTTGACGATCTTCAAGGGCGCCGCAATCAGGATCGCACCCTTCG
>CAYVPC010000194.1:0-7107 GCA_964453555.1 uncultured Hyphomicrobiales bacterium
ACGTGTTGGAGGCGAGGATCGCGCCCGGCTTGGCGATCTTGTCGAGCTTGCGGAAGATATCCTTCTTGATGTCCATATTTTCGTACACCGCCTCGATGATGAGGTCGCAATCGGACAGCGCGTCGAGATTCAGGCCGGGACCGAGCAGCCCCATTCGCGTCGTCACGTCCGCTAGCGTCAGCCGGCCCTTCTTGGCGCTGTTGTCGTAATTGCGGCGAATGGTGGCGAGGCCGCGGTCGAGCGCCTCTTGCGCCGTCTCGACGATGGTGACCGGAATTCCGGCGTTGAGGAAATTCATCGATATGCCGCCGCCCATGGTGCCGGCGCCGATGACGCCGACTTTCTTGACCGGCAGCACCGGCGTGTCCTCCGGCACGTCGGCGATCTTCCAGACCTTGCGCTCGGCAAAGAATACATAGCGCTGCGCGCGCGACTGTGCGCTCGGGATCAGGTCGAGAAACAATTGCCGTTCGAGCTTGATGCCTTCGTCAAAGGGCAGATCGACGGCGGCCTGCACCGCGCGCATGGCTGATTGCCAGGCCTCGAAGCCGCGATATTTGCGGGCATATTCGCGTCGCACCTTGTCGAAAATTTCCGGCTTGCCGCGCGCGGCCTCGATCTTGTCGTTGAGATCGCGGATCTTGCGCAGGGGCATGTGCGCGTCGATGACTTTGCGCGCGAAGGCGAGCGCTCCCTCGCGCAGCTTTCCTTCCTCGGCAAGCGTGTCGACGACGCCCCAGTCGAGTGCATCCTTGGCGGAGAAAGGATTGCCCGAGAGAATGGTCTCGAGTGCGTTTTCGACGCCGCTCAGGCGCGGCAGCCGTTGCGTGCCGCCGGCGCCGGGCATGAGGCCAAGCTTGATTTCCGGCAACCCAAACTTCGCCGACGGCACCGCCACGCGGTAGTGGCACATCAGCGCCATTTCGAAGCCGCCGCCCAAAGCCGTGCCGTGCACGGCGGCGATAATCGGCTTGGGGCCGCCTTCGAGCGTCGATTGCAGCTCAGGCAAGGTCGCGCCCTTTGGCGGCTTGCCGAACTCGGCAATATCGGCCCCGGCGATAAAGGTGCGCCCCGCGCAAATCACAACGGTCGCTTTGACAGCGGGGTCGGCGGCGGCTTGCCCGACGCCGTCGCGCAAGCCATTGCGCACGTCCGCCGACAGCGCATTGACCGGCGGCGAATTGATCGTGACGACGGCGATATCGCCTTCGCGGCTCAGATCGGTCACTGCATTGATGGCGGTCATCGACTTGTTTCCTCGCTGGCTTGCCGGTTTGTTATGGTCTGAAATAAGCTGGCCCGCAAAATTCATAACATGACGGGAGGGACGATCGTGTCGCTATTCGACTTGAGTGGCAAGGTGGCCGTGGTCACCGGCTCTTCGCGCGGCATCGGGCGCGCCATCGTGGAGCGGATGGCGGAGCAGGGCGCCAAGGTGGTCGTGTCCTCCCGCAACCTTGAACCGTGCCGGGAAGTGGCCGCCGCCATCAACAAAAAATTCGGCGACGGCCGCGCGCTGGCCGTCGCGGCGAACATTTCCTCCAAAGAGCAGCTCACGCGACTCGTTGACGAGATCATGCGCACCTTCGGCCAAATCGACGTGCTGGTCTGCAACGCCGCTTCCAATCCCCATTATGGGCCGATGCACTCCATCACCGACGATCAGTTGCGCAAAATCCTCGACAACAACATCGTGTCCAATCATTGGCTGATCACGCTCGTTGCGCCGCAAATGATCGCGCGCAAGGACGGCGCGATCATCATTGTTTCTTCCATCGGCGGATTGCGCGGCAGTCCCGTCATCGGCACTTATTGCATTTCCAAGGCGGCCGATCTGCAACTTGCGCGCAACCTCGCGGTCGAGCTTGGACCGCACAACGTGCGCATCAATTGCATCGCGCCCGGCCTCATCCGCACCGACTTCGCGCGCGCGCTGTGGGAAAATCCCGAAATGCTGAAAAGAAGGAACGCGCAAACGCCGCTCGGCCGGATCGGCGAGCCGGATGAGATCGCCGGCGCCGCCATCATGCTCGCCGCGCAGGCGGGGAGTTTCATGACCGGCCAAACCATCGTCGTCGATGGCGGCGTCACCATAGCCTGAGAAATCCGGCGTGGGCCTTCGATCACGTATTTCAGATGCGCGCGTTGGTGTATTTGCGCATTTCCAGTCGCGCGATCGCCCGGCAATGCACCTCGTCCGGGCCGTCGGCGAGACGCAGCGTACGGATATGCGCGTAAGCCTTGGCAAGGCCGGCGTCGCTGGTCACTCCCATGCCGCCGTGCGCCTGGATCGCGTCGTCGATTACGCGCAGCGCTATCCGCGGCGCCGCCACCTTGATCATGGCGATCTCGAGCTGCGCGGTCTTGTTGCCGACCTTATCCATCATGTCGGCGGCCTTCAGGCACAATAGCCGCGTCATCTCGATGTCGATGCGCGCTTCGGCGATGCGCTGCTCCCAGACCGAATGCTCGGCGATCTTCTTGCCGAAGGCGACCCGGGAAAGGAGCCGTTTGGTCATCTTTTCCAGCGCCACTTCGGCTGCGCCGAGCGTGCGCATGCAATGATGGATGCGTCCCGGACCAAGCCGGCCCTGTGCGATCTCGAAGCCGCGGCCCTCGCCGAGAAGAAGATTGCCCGGCGGCACGCGCACCTTGTCGAGCAGGACCTCGGCGTGGCCATGCGGCGCGTCGTCGTAGCCGAAGACCGGCAGCATGCGCAGGACCTTGATTCCCGGCGTATCGAGCGGAACGAGAATCTGCGATTGCTGTTCGTGCCGGACGCGGCTCGGGTCGGTCTTTCCCATGACGATGGCGATCTTGCAACGTGGATCGCCGACGCCGGACGACCACCATTTGCGCCCGGTGATCACATAGTCGCTGCCGTCGCGAACGATTGAGGTCTCGATGTTGGTGGCGTCGGATGAGGCTACCGCCGGCTCGGTCATCAGGAAGGCGGAACGGATTTCGCCGGCAAGCAGCGGCTTGAGCCATTTGGCCTTCTGCTCCGGCGAGCCGTAGCGATGAAGCACTTCCATGTTGCCGGTGTCGGGCGCCGAGCAGTTGAACACTTCCGATGCCCAGGAGATGCGGCCCATTTGCTCGGCGCACAGTGCATAATCGAGATTGCTGAGACCCGCGCCGTGATAGTCGCCCTGGTCGTGATCGGACGACGGCGGCAGGAAAAGATTCCACAGACCTTCGGCTTTTGCCTTGGCCTTTAATTGCTCGAGGATCGGGATGATCTTCCAGCGCTCGCCTTCCTCATCCTGGCGCTCGTAAGTCTCGACCGCCGGATAGACATGCGTGTCCATGAAGGCGATGACGCGGTCGCGCCAGTGCTTTTGCCGCTCAGATATCGAAAAATCCATGACGTTTCTCTCCCTGACGCGACCTTACACCGCCACATTGTCCTTCGCACCTGCGCTTGAGGGATGCCCGCCGCCGCGCTAGATGAAACTTGGGGTACGCGGAATTTCGCGAAGGTTTGCGCATGGCCGGCGCGGCTGAAGGCAAGAACGAGATCGTCACCGCCGCGTTGCTGGTCATCGGCGACGAAATCCTCTCTGGCCGCACCAAGGACAAGAATATCGGCTACACGGCCGAATACCTCACGGCTATCGGCATCGATCTGAAGGAAGTGCGTGTCGTTCCCGACGAGGAGCCGGAGATCGTCGCCGCGCTCAATGCACTGCGTGCGCGATACACGTACGTTTTCACCACCGGTGGCATCGGTCCCACCCACGACGACATCACCGCCGACGCGATCGCCAAGGCGTTCGGCGTTTCTATCGACTATCATCCGCAGGCGGTCGAGATACTGCGCGCGCGGCTTGCACAGACCGGCGGCGTGATGAACGAAGCGCGCATGCGCATGACCCGCATGCCCGCCGGTGCCGAGCTGGTGTTGAACAAGATCTCGGCGGTGCCAGGTTTCCGCATCGATAACGTCATCGTTATGGCCGGCATCCCGCAGATCATGCAGGCCATGCTCGACTTCGTGACGCCGCAGCTTAAGACCGGCGCCAGGATGCTGTCGGAAACCGTGCTTGCCGATTGCCGGGAGGGCGATATCGGCACCGAGCTCGGCGCAATCGCCCGGGCGCACCCTGACGTCATCATCGGCTCGTATCCTTTCATGGACGCGCGCGGCGCCAATGCCCACGTGGTCATGCGCGCTCGCGATCCGAAGAAGCTCGCTGCCGTCAAGGCCGAGGTCGAGGCAATGCTCAAGCAGGTGCACGCCCAACTCGCCGCCGGCCAAAAAGCTTAGGCGCCGCATTCAGCGCCTGTTCACCTTCCCGTGCTGAAAAGCGCCACGGTCTTCACAGCCATGCGCCTTGCAGCGTCAGGGCCCGGCGCCTACCCTCTACGCTTGCATAACGCGAGGACGCCGGCGCCCATGAGCGAGACTGAAGCCCTCTTTGGTGTGTTGCGCCAATCTGCTGATCCTGATTGTGCTGCCGCCATCGAGCAGTTGGTTGGCGAAGGACCCGATCGCGACCTCTGTCGTATCAATGTGCTCGCCTTTGCAGGCAAGCGTAACCTCGATGAAGAGCGTGCCATTGCCGCGTTCCTGCACGCCGCGCGACTCGGCCTGTTCGAACTGTCGTGGAATGTCCTCTGTCCCGGTTGCGGAGGCGTGCTCGAAGCGGCTGCTACGCTCAAGACCGTGAACCGTGACGAATACGCCTGCGGATTGTGTGCTGCCGGTTATAAGCCGACGCTTGATGAGATGGTGGAAGTGACCTTCACCGTCAGTCCGCGCGTCCGACGCATTGCCGCGCATAGCCCGGATTCGCTCTCCGAAGTCGAATATTACCGGCAGATTTTCTGGTGTTCAGGTGTGGATCTTCCTGAGACGACGTTGGCGGAAAGTCTTGCCGAGTTCACGGTCGATTCGATCGAGTTGCCGCCTGGAGAGAAGGCGGTGTTGTCGGTTTTACTCCCTAGTGATTTTGTCATCCTCTTCGATCCGGTGACGCACGGTGCGCAATTCATCGACGTCAAGGGCGAACCGACCCGCGATCGGCAGACGTTCTCGATGGTTTTCAATAACGTAAAGGCGCCGGTCGGTACCATCGAAATGCGGCCGGGGCCGTTGCGGCTTGCGCTCGAAAACCGCACCGACCGCCGCGTGTTGCCAGGTTTGTTTATCGCCGGCGATCCGTTGCACCATCTGCTGGGGAAGCGGCGGCCGTTCCTGACGGCAAGGCGGCTGCTGACCAATCAGACTTTCCGTGACATCTACCGCGCCGACACCCTTGACGTGGACCAGCGGCTTAAGATCACGAGCCTCACCTTCCTGTTCACCGATCTCAAAGGCTCGACTGCCCTTTATGAACGGGTCGGCGATCTCGTCGCCTACGATCTCGTTCGCCAGCACTTTCACGTTCTCTACGACGTCGTGGCCGCAGAAGCAGGCGCCGTGGTCAAGACCATCGGCGACGCCGTGATGGCGACCTTCGAAACGCCCGACCGGGCGCTAGCGGCGGCCTTGCGCATGCGCGAGGAAATGGCGCGCATCAATTCCGAACGCCGCAATGATGATTTGCTCCTTAAAATCGGCATTCACGAAGGGCCGTGCCTCGCCGTCACGCTCAACAACAGCCAGGACTATTTCGGCCAGACCGTGAACCTAGCCGCCAGGGTGCAGGGGCTGGCTTCGTCGCAGGCTATCTTCGTCACTAAGTCGGTGGTCGAGGACATTAAGGCCGCGAAAATTCTCGAGAGCTCGGGCCTGCGGCCGACCATGCAGCGTGCGGCGTTACGCGGCATCGCCGACGAGACTACCGTGTTTGAGATTCCGTGATTGCCAGAAATGCACCTCCTCTGATATCGGCTTGAGGGCTCGTTTACTCCAGGCAAGGACCAACGCAATGGCCCAGCTCAGCACACAGGCCGCCGAAAAACCGGCGACACGTGATCCGGCAAAGGTCTTTCCGGTTTCGTGGGACCAGTTTCACCGGGATTCGCGGGCGCTGGCCTGGCGGTTGAGCGGCTCCGGCCCGTTCGAGGCGATCGTCTGCATCACCCGCGGTGGGCTGGTTCCGGCGGCGATCGTGGCGCGCGAGCTTGGCATCAAACTGATCGAGACGGTGTGCGTTTCGAGCTATACCGGCACCAGCCAGGGCGAATTGACCGTGCTCAAAAGCGTCGCCCAGTCGATCATCGCGCGCGGCGGCGGCGAGGGCGCACGCGTGCTGTTGGTCGATGATCTCGTCGACACCGGCAAGACCGCCAAAGTGGTACGCGAAATCGTGCCGCGTGCACATCTTGCCACGGTCTACGCCAAGCCGATGGGCCGGCCGCTTGTGGACACCTTCATCACCGAGGTGTCGCAGGACACCTGGATTTATTTCCCGTGGGACACCGGGCTCGCCTTTCAGCCGCCGATCAACGAGGCGGGCCTGTAGGACAAGCTTGGAAGGAGGATCGTTGATGGACGCCGTAACGCCGAAAAAACATGACACCGCCGACACGCATTCCCACATCGTGCGTCCCGCCGAAATGGAATGGAGGAAGACGCGCTTTGCCGGGTGCGAGGTCAAGCCGCTGCTGATTGACAATGAGACCGGCCTTGTCACCGCGCTGATGCGGCTCGCGCCTGGCGCCGTGCTCCCCGACCATGAGCACGTGAAGATCGAGCAGACCTATATCCTCGAAGGCAGTCTCGCCGACAAGGAAGGCCCGGCGAGGGGACTGACTGTCGGCCCCGGCGAGTTCGTCTGGCGCGAAGCCGGCAGCCGCCATGTCGCATGGACGCCCGAAGGCGGGCTGATGTTGGCCATGTTTCAGGTGCCTAATAAGTTCTTCGAGAAGGACGGCCGCGTCACCGACATTTCCGGCGCTGACTGGGATAGCCTGTGGGGACACGTCGCTAACGACTGAGCGGTCCGGCCGGGGCCGGAATTATCCGAGGGGGGGTGACCGATAGGGTGCACTATGCTGCGTAAACTTATCCAGGCGCTGGCAATCATGGCGTTGTTCGCAGGCACCGCGTCCGCCCAGGACAAGGCCGGCATTCCGCTCAACTACAAACCGCCGCCGACCCAGGACGACATCGAGAGGCAAAAGGCCGCCGACAAAGCCTACGATGCGGCTGTTCAA
>CAYVPC010000195.1:0-7030 GCA_964453555.1 uncultured Hyphomicrobiales bacterium
CGAACAGTTTGGTGTAGCCCGCCCAGATAAAAAGGGCGGCCAGGAACAACCGTCCAAGCGGCGGCGCGTATTTTGTCAGATTGTCCATAGTGCATTTCCCCCAGCTCTTTTTCTCGGCGTTTTACGACGCCAGCCATAAAGACTAACACCCGACCCGCATGCCGACAATTAGCCGGCCACCCCAACTATCGGTCGATTATCGAACAATCCCGCGCGGGCCCCGATAATGTTCCAACGCGATTATCGAAAATTGGCGCCGCCGCGAGCGTTCGCTCAACTGCCGAACGGGATCAAGATAAGAAGCGCGCCACCGCGTCCACCGCCTCGCGGTTCTCGTCCAGCACGAGATGGCCGGCGCCCTTGAACGTCTTGAATTCCGCTTTGGGAAGGTGCCGGCGCCAGAGCTCGGCAGTCTGCATCGGCAAGAGCTTGTCGTCTTCGCCCCATGCCAAGAGCGTCGGCATGGTGAGGCGATGCAGATAGCGCGGCAGCTTGGTGTCGTAGGGATGCTCCCATAACAGCCGCGCCAGTGTGCCGCCTTCGCGGTAACGCTCGCCCATGAAGTCGAGGTCTTTCGGATTTTCCGGCAAATACGGCTTGATGACGTCGAAGTTTGAAACCAGCAACGACGGAATCTGCTCGGGCGGCAGACTGAGCACGTCGCCCTTCGGCCGCTCCTTGCCGCGCAGGCCGGCAGGCGCGACCAGCACCAGCCGCTCGACGCGATGCCCCTGCTCGGCGGCGAACTTCGCCGCCATCCAGCCGCCAAGCGAGAAACCGACCAGGCGCGTTTTGGCAATGCCGAGCGCATCGAACAGATCGAGATAGTGCATGACATAGTCGTGCATGTCGTTCATCGCCGGATCGTCGCCGGATTCGGCGAAGCCCGGATGGAATGGAACGATGACGCGGAATTTTTCCGTCCACGGCAGCGTGAAATTGAGGCCGTGCCAGATGCCGGCACCATGCAGAAAGACCAGCGGTTCGCCTTTGCCGGCGGTAAGCACGACGGTCTTCACGCCGTTGACGGTGTGGGTCTCGCGCTTGAACTGCGCGGGAATCGGTTGCGCGGGCATTCGGGCGGTTCTTTCTCTACTCGGCGGCGACGCGGCGTTCGTATGGAGCGCCGACGCGCACACGCGGGATCACGTCCTGCGCGATCAGGTTGAGGTTCTTGACGACCTTCCAGTTGGGCATGTTGCCGGGCGCCGCCAGCATGACGAAGTGGTTGGTCCCCATCTGCTCACCCCATTGTTCGAGTTTTTCCACGACCTGATCGGCCGTGCCGACGGCGACGAAGAACGACTCGTTGACGTTGTCGAAGTTGAATGCGCCGTGCAGCTTGTCAGCCAAAGCCGCCCGCATCTTCAGCTGCTCGACTGAGAGATAGCCGGGCGGCGCCAGGAAGGTCGGCGTGGTGCGCAACGCGTCCTCGAAGAAAAAGCGGATATGATCGATGCCTTCGTCGCGGGCCTTTTGTTCGGTTTCGGCGACGTAGGTGATGACCTGCAACGGAAGCTGCTCGGGCCGGATATGGTGTCCGTGCTCGGCCGCGGTCCGCCGCAGTTTCTCGTTGAGCTCGCGCGCGCGCTGCTTGGTGACGAACACCGAGGCGTAGCCGAAGCCGAGTTGGGCGGCGATATCGATAGTCTCCGGACTGCCGGTGCCGACGATGTAGCAGGGCGGATGCGGCTTCTGCATCGGCCGCGGCCACGGATTGAGATAACGGTAGGTGTAGAAGTCGCCGTAATACGTGGTAGGCCCGTCCTGCGTCCAGGCCTGCAGGATAATGTCGATCGACTCGCGATAACGCGCCCGCGCGGTCGACGGATTGATCGGGTTGGACCAATATTCCATGCCGGTGCCGAGCGGAAACGCGACTTCGAGCCGCCCCTGCGAGAGCACGTCGAGCATCGCGTATTCTTCCGCCAGGCGGTTGGGATATTCGAGATTGGGCGGTGTGCCCCACACGCAGATTTTGGCGTTTCTGACTTGCGGAATGAGCGAGGCGGCGATCAGGTTCGGCGCCGGCATCAAGCTGTAGGCCGTATTGTGGTGCTCGTTGACGACGATGGCGTCGAAACCGAGCGTATCGGCCAGCACCAGTTCGGACAGATAACGCTGGTACAGCGAATGCCCTTTTTCCGGATCGAAATATTTGTTGGGAAAATCAACCCATAACGAGCGAAATTCTTTCTGATTTTCCGGCAAGTGCACGTAATGCATGAAATGGATGAAGTCGAAACGGGCGTTGCCGGCCATCGTGACCTCCCTGCCGCCAAGCGATTTTCTCTAGCTCCCCGAAGCGGGGCGTCGATCACGTCGGCTTGACCGCCATTGTGCTTCGCACTGGGTGCGTTGCGCAAGTCACGCGCCGTCGGCGGAAGCAGAAAACCTCGGACTTCCGGCCGGCGCGGGATCGGCGCGAGCCCCAAGACAGGCCCGCTGGCTCATGCTAGTTTTCGCCGCCTACAACCAGAAACCACGGGAGGAAACGATGCACAAAATGGCATTCGGGGCAGCGGCGGTCGCTTTCGGCGTGCTGGCGGCAACAGCCGCGCAAGCGCAGATGAAAGTCACCAGCGACGACATCAAGAACGGCGCTTTTAGCAACAAGGCGATGGAGGCCAACGTCTTCGGCTGCGACGGCAAGAATATGTCGCCGTCGCTGAAGTGGACCGGCGCGCCGGCCGGCACCAAGAGCTTCGCCATCAACCTCTACGACCCGGATGCGCCGACGGGCTCGGGTTTCTGGCACTGGGTCGTGTTCAACATTCCCGTGTCCACCACCTCGCTGCCGACCAACGCCGGCGACGTGAAGGCCAAGCTGATGCCCGACGGCGCAATTCAGAGCCGCACCGATTACGGGGCGGACGGCTACGGCGGCATGTGCCCGCCGAAGGGCGACCGGCCACATCACTACAAACTGACGGTTTACGCGGTCGGCAAGGAAAAGCTTGAGTTCGCCAAGGACGACAACGTGTCGGCGGCAGTGGTCGGCTTCGAGCTGCACTTTGCCACCAAGGCCAAGGCCGAGCTGAACTGGACCTACGGCCGTCCGAAGTAGGCGGTGCGCTTCCCGATCCAGCGCGGCTTTTGCCGCGCGACCGGCGAAATAAAATCCCCAAGCGGAATGCCCGCTCGGGGACCGTCGTTCCAAGGGACGTTGCGATTACAGAGCGGTCGTGACTGCCTTCACCTCGAGGTAGTTGTTGAGCACGAATTCGCCCATCTCGCGGCCCCAGCCGGATTCCTTGTAACCGCCGAACGGCAGCGAGGCGTCGAACACGTTGTGGCAGTTGATCCACACCGTGCCGGCGCGGATGCGCTTGGCCAGCTTGTTGGCCTTGGAGATGTCGCGCGTCCACACGCTGGCGGCGAGCCCGTAACTGGTGTTGTTGGCTTGCCGGGCGATGTTTTCGAGGTCGGCGTCGGTAATCGGCGCGGCAACGACCACCGGGCCGAAGATCTCCTCGCGCACGACCTTCATGTTGTCATTGGTCTTGGTTATCACGGTCGGCTGCACGAAGTAGCCGCCGTTGTCCGAGCCCTTCTTGCCGCCGACCACAACTTCGGCGCCTTCCTTGATGCCGGAATTGATATAGGCGGTGACGCGCTTGAACTGCTCGTCGGAAACGAGCGGCCCCATCGTGGTGTTCGGATCGAGGCCCGGGCCGAGCTTGATGGCCTTGGCCTGATCGGCGACGCCGGCGACCACCTTGTCGAAGATCTTCTCATGGATCATCAGCCGCGAGCCGGCGCAGCAGCATTGGCCGTGATTGAAGAAGATGGCGCTCGCCGCACCGGGGATCACCGCCTCGACATCGGCATCGTCGAGCACGACCACCGGCGACTTGCCCCCGAGCTCGAGCGAAACCTTCTTGAGGTTGCCGGCGGCCGCCTGCACGATCAGCTTGCCGACTTCGGTGGAGCCGGTGAAGGCGACCTTGTCGACGCCATGATGCGCCGCCAGCGCCGCGCCGGCGGTTTCGCCATAACCGGCCAGCACATTGACCACGCCGTTGGGGATGCCGGCTTCGGCGATGAGCTCGCCGAGACGCAAGCCGGTGAGCGGCGTCTGTTCCGCCACCTTGAGCACGACCGTGCATCCGGTCGCCAGCGCCGGGGCGAGCTTCCACGCCGCCATCAGCAGCGGGAAGTTCCACGGAATGATCTGGCCGACCACGCCGACCGGTTCGCGCAGCGTGTAGGACAGATATTCGCCGGGGAACGAGATCGGGATGGTGGTGCCGGTGATCTTGGTCGCCCAGCCGCCCATGTAGCGGAACATGTCGACGGTTAGCGGCACATCGGCGACGCGCGCGACGGTCAACGGCTTGCCGTTGTCCATCGACTCCAGAGTGGCGAACTCCTCGGTATGCTTCTCGATCAGATCGGCAAGCTTCCAGAGCAACCGTCCGCGCTCGCTTGGGCTCATCCGCGGCCAGGGGCCCTCGTCGAACGCCTTGCGCGCGGCGCGTACCGCCTTGTCGACGTCGGCGGCGTCGGCTTCGGCGACTTGCACCAGCACCTCGCCGGTCGATGGGTCGTAAACCGGAAAGGTCTTGCCCGATACGGCATTGACCCATTCGCCGTTGATGAGAAGTTGACGCGGCTTCGAGACATAGCTCTTGGCCGCCGGATTGATGGAAATTCGCTGTGCGATGTTCATGACGTTCCCTCCTTGTCGCTGCTTTATGAGTGTTTTGCAGCGGCGGCGGTCAGCGCAACGACCGTCCCCGCTCGTCGGCAACGGCCCGGTGCAGACGCCCAGCCGCCGCTCAAGTCCGTCGATTTTCAGAAGTTCCCGCCCATCGGCGCGTCAAAAAACGCCGGGCCGTCGCCCGTAGCGTCATATCTAAGCATATACGGCGCATCATGGCCAAGTGATGGCTCGGCCAGGCGCGACAATGTGAACGCGAAGAGTTCCAGCCGGTGAGCTGGCGCGCCCGAAGGGATTCGAACCCCTGACCTCTGCCTTCGGAGGGCAGCGCTCTATCCAGCTGAGCTACGGGCGCAATTCCGGCGACTTGGCTTAGATACTTGGCCTAGATACCGGAAGCCCGCTTGGGCGGCAACGGCGCGGCCGGACGCGTTTCCGCCATGCCGAAAATGCTCTAAGCTTCGCGGCAACCGGCATCAGGAGCATTGCGAATGGCGCAGCTTGCGGAAAAACGCGAAGGAAAATCCGTCCAGATCAGGGACGCCGCGTTCAAATGGGACGATCCGCTCGATCTGGAAAGCGAGCTGACCGAGGAAGAGCGCATGGTGCGCGACACCGCGCGCGATTATGCGCAGGAGAAATTGTTCCCGCGCGTGCTCAAGGCCTATCGCGAGGAGACCTACGATCCGGCGGTGATCCGCGAGATGGGCGAACTCGGGCTGCTCGGTTCGACCATCCCTGAGGAATACGGCGGCGCCGGCCTGAGCTACACGTCCTACGGGCTGATCGCACGCGAGGTCGAGCGGGTTGATTCCGGCTACCGCTCCGCCATGTCGGTGCAGTCCTCGCTGGTCATGCATCCGATCTACGCGTTCGGCAGCGAAGCGCAGAAGCGCAAATATCTGCCGAAGCTCGCCTCGGGCGAGATGGTCGGCTGCTTCGGGCTGACCGAGCCCGACCACGGCTCCGATCCCGGCTCGATGACGACGCGCGCGCAGAAAGTCGCCGGCGGCTACGCACTGACCGGCACGAAAATGTGGATCTCGAATGCGCCGGTCGCCGACATCGCCGTGGTCTGGGCCAAGCTTGACGGCAAGATCCGCGGCTTTATCGTCGAGCGCGGCACCAAAGGTTTCTCGACGCCGAAGATCGAGGGCAAGCTGTCGCTCCGCGCCTCCATCACCGGCGAGATCGTGCTCGACGGCGCGATCGTGCCGGACGACAATCTCCTGCCCAACGTCACCGGCCTCGCCGGCCCGTTCGGCTGCCTCAACATGGCGCGCACCGGCATTGCCTGGGGCGCGATGGGCGCGGCCGAGTTCTGCTGGCACCGCGCGCGCGATTACGTGCTCAACCGCAAGCAGTTCGGCCGCCCGCTCGCCGCCAACCAGCTGATCCAGAAAAAGCTCGCCGACATGCAGACCGAAATCACGCTCGGCCTGCACTCAGCGCTCCGGCTGACCCGCATGATCGAGCAGGGCAAGGCGTCGCCGCCGGCGATTTCGCTGCTCAAGCGCAACAATTGCGGCAAGGCGCTCGACATCGCGCGTGTCGCCCGCGACGTGCATGGCGGCAACGGCATCGCCGACGAATTCCACGTCATGCGCGTCCTCTGCAACCTCGAAACCGTCAACACCTACGAGGGCACGCACGACATCCACGCACTGATCCTCGGCCGCGCGCAGACCGGCATCCAGGCGTTTATGTAGGCGCCCAGGAGCACGACATCATCCATGAGCTTTTGCCCGCGCGGCACGGCGCCGCGGTGCATGCCGTGCAGCAGCCCGCCCGGAAACAGATGAGTGCGGATCATGGGCATATTGATCGACGGCAAATGGATTGACGACGAAGAGACCTACCGCCAGGGAGGCGCGTTCGTGCGGCCGGCGACCGTATTCCGCGCCTTCGTCACCGCCGACGGCAGTTCGGCCTTTCCCGCCGAAGCCGGGCGCTATCATCTCTACGTCGCGCGGCCCTGTCCGTGGTGCCATCGCACCATGATCTTGCGCGCGCTCAAGAAGATCGAAGACGTGGTGTCGATGAGCCTGGTCGAGCCGCTCTTGCTCAAGGGCGGCTGGAAATTCGCGGCGCCCGATCCGATCACCGGCGCGCATTTCGTGCACGAGCTCTATACCAGGGCCGATCCGCATTACTCCGGACGCGTCAGCGTGCCGGTGCTGTGGGACAAGCAGACCGGCACCATCGTCAGCAACGAATCCTCCGACATCATCCGCATGTTCAACAGCGCGTTTGCCGCCTTTACCGGCGACCGCACCGATTACTATCCGGCGGCGCTGCGCGCCGGGATCGATGCGGTCAATGCGCGCGTCTATGACACGCTCAACAACGGCGTCTATCGCTGCGGGC
>CAYVPC010000196.1:0-6827 GCA_964453555.1 uncultured Hyphomicrobiales bacterium
TCGTGTCGGCGATCGGGCCCGGCGCGACAACATTGACGGTGATGCCGGCGGGCGCAAGTTCGAGCGCCCACGTGCGCGCCATGCCAACCATGCCGGCCTTGGTGGCGGAATAGGCGGTTCGGGTCTGCAATCCGAGCGCCGCGCGCGAGGAAATCAGTACGATGCGGCCGAATTTGCGCGCGCGCATGCCCGGCAGCACGGCCTGCACGATCAGGATGGCGGCGCCGAGATGAAGCTGGGCAAGGTCGTGCAGATCCTGCTGTTTCACCTCGGGCAGGAGGTTCGCCCGGATGGCGCCGGCATTGTGGATCACGGTGCCGACGGCAAATTGCCTGGCGACACTGGCGGCGGCTTGTTCGGTCGCGCGTGCATCGGCGAGATCGACTTCCACCGCGTGCAATGCCGGGTCCGACCATTGCGGGCACCGCCGTGCCAGCGAAACGACGTCGTAGCCGGCGCCGAGGAGACGGCGGCAGATCGTCTCGCCGATCCCGGCGCTGCCGCCGGTGACAATCGCGACCGGGCGTTCGCTCATACGACTCACATGAAAAGCTGAATGCTGCGCAACGCAGCGTCGCAATTGACTAGATCGACCCGCTTTAATTTTATCTTGAGCTTGCCGCCGATCAGCGCGAGCGTGTGCGTCGCCCAGGCGGCGTACAGGTCCTGCTCGTCAAGCCGGGTCTCGACATAGTGCATCGGCGTCCAGGTGACGTATTCGTTCGCCGCTTCGTCGCGCCTGTCGATCTGCGGCGTCTGCAGGACATGGTGACAGCGGCTTTTCGGCTTCTGGGAAAAGGTCCGGTTGCCCTTGAGCCGCTCGATGCGAATTTGCAGCAGCAGCTTGTCCTCATACATCAGCGAGGTAGAGAGCCGCGGGTCGGTCTGGCCCCATTCCAGCGGCATCCAGTAGCGGCCGTCGTCGGCGAACAGATCGAGCCATTCCTCGAAGCGGTGCTGGTCGATCAGCCGCGCTTCGTGCACGATAAAGCCGATCAAATCCTGGTCGGTCGGCGCGCTCATCCGCGCTACATCGACATGGTCATGAATTTCGACCAGGCGCGGAACTGGTTGCGCATCTGCCATTCCGAGGTGCCGTTGATGACGGCGGTTTCCTGCTCGACTTCCACCGGATCATACAGCCGCTGGATGTTGACCCACGGATTGGCGTCGACATGCAGGCCTTCCTGCGCGCGCTCGTACATTTCAAGATCGTCGTGGCCGACGATCGAGGTCGGCGCGTTGACCAGGCGATTATAGGTGAGCGTGCGCTCAAGCAGCGCGTCCGGGGCATCGACGAGGCGGAAGGTCCAGGATTCGGCGAGCGTCTTGTCCGGCGCGATCGGCTTGAACAGCCGGATCGACTGGATCGGGCCTTTTACGGTGAAGTTCGGGAAGTACGACGTGTTGTGGCGGTTCTCGTCGAGGATCGCCTTGGCGCGGGTCTCGCCGTAAGTGGCGACCATCTTCTCGAAATAACCCGGGATAGCCGAATAATCGGAATGGATCGAATGGTGCACGCCGGTATGGCCATGACCGTTGCGCCAGACGCGGATGCCCATCTTCTCGAAAAACTCGTAGGGCGACATGAACGGCGCGTAGATTTCGACCGCCGGGTGTTTCTTGTTGGCGCCCGGCGCCATTTTCTTCCACACTTCGATCGCGGTTCCGGCAGAGGATTCGTGCGCCACCATCGGATGACAGGTGTCGGTCAGATTCTCGACCAGCATTTTCCAGTTGCAGTTGTGCATGTAGCGCAGCACGCCACCGGCTACTTCCAGCCTCCCGGCCGGCGACCGATCCACCATGTTGTCGATGGTCGAGAGGCTTTCGCCAAAATACCCTTCGAAATCCGGCCCCGCGTCGCTCAATTTGGCGAACACGAAGCCGCGATAATTCTTCATGTGCTTGACGTGCGCGATGCCTTTGACGGCAATGCTGTCCTCGAGCCCGGTATTCTCGTAGCCCTTGCGCAGCGGGATCGCGAGCAGCGAACCATCGGTCTTGAATGACCAGGCGTGATACGGGCAGCGGAAGAATTTCCCGGCGTTACCGCAGGTGTCGATGGTGATGCGCGTTCCCTTATGCGGGCAGCGGTTATAGAGAACGTGAACGACGCCGTCGGTGTGTCGCACCATCAGCACGGGCTGGCGGCCGATGGTGGTGCCGTAATAATCGCCGGCATTTGGGATTTGGCTGTCGTGGCCGACATAGACCCAGGTATTGGCGAACAGATGATCCATCTCCAGGTCGAAGACCTCCTGGTCGATGTAGACGTCGCGATGGACCTCGGTTTCGCGCACCAGATCGTGCACGGCTTTGACGTCTTCCTTGTAGTGGCCCATCGGCCGTCTCCGTGAATTTATAGATCGAGAACCAGCCGCGGCGTCTTGGCTCTCGACACGCAAATCTGCATCACCTTGTTGCCGGCGTGCTCGTCGTCGCTGAGGATATGGTCGCGATGATCGGGCACGCCTTCCAGCACGGCGACCTGGCAGATGCCGCATTCGCCGCGCTGGCAATCGTACATCGGATCAATGCCTTCCTCTATCAGCACTTGCAGGATGCTTTTGTCCGGCGGCACCAGGAAGGTCAGGCCGGAGCGCTTGAGCACGACCTCGATCTCGGTATTTTCGGCCATCGGCGGCTCGCCGGCTGATGCTTTAGGCTTAAAGTAATAGCACGCGCGGCTTTGTGCTATGGCAATGTTGCGTCCAAACGCAGGGCGGAAACGTCGATCCATGCCGGCCGGCCAGTCGCTTCCAGAGCTTTTTCCGCCGTCTGAGCGCACGGTCCCCAGGATGCTGGCGCGCCAAGCCGATCGCTATGGCGAGCGGCCGGTGATCACCATCGGCGGCAACTCCTTCACCCACTCCGGCCTGCGCGGTGCGGCGGCAGGCTATGCCGGAGCGTTGGCCGCTGCCGGCATCAAGCCCGACGACCGCGTCGCCGTCATGTGCGGCAACCGCGCCGAGCTGTTGCTGACCATCCTCGGTTGCGCCTGGCGCGGCGCCATCGCGGTGCCGATCAACACCGCTTCGCGCGGCGCGCAGCTCGAGCACATTCTCGCCAATTGCGGCGCGCGGCTCTTGGTGATCGAGCGTGAGCTGACGCCTGCGCTCGCCACCCTTGATCCCGTGCGCGTCGCACTGGAGACTTTATGGCTTGTGGGCGAGGGGCCTGCGGCGGATGCGCCGAAGTTCAAATCGATACCGTTTTCCGAGCCGCGCGCGCCGATGCCGCCCCACCCATCTGAGCCCGGTGACACCTTCGCCATTCTCTACACATCGGGCACGACCGGCCTGTCGAAAGGCGTGTGTTGCCCGCACGCCCAGTATTTTTGGTGGGCGGTCTATACGTCGCAGCTGCTCGGGCTGCGCGAGGGCGATGTGTTGGTGACTACGCTGCCGGTGTTTCATACCAACGCACTGAACGCCTGTTTTCAGGCACTGCTCAACGGCGCGCAGATCGTGGTCGAGCCGCGCTTCTCGGCGTCGGGCTTCATGGCGAGCCTCGCGCGGCACCAGGCGACGGTGACGTACGTGCTCGGCGCGATGGTGCCGATGCTGTTGGCGCAGGAAAAAAGCGCCGCCGACCGCGCGCATCAGGTGCGCATCGCGCTTGCGCCCGCGGTGCCGGCGCATTTTCACCAAGCCTTCACCGAGCGCTTCGGCTTCGGCCTCCTCGACGGATACGGCTCGACCGAGACCAATTGCATCATGGGCGCGCCGCTTGCCGAGCAGCAGCCCGGTACCATGGGCCGGCTCCTTCCGGGTTTCTCAGCCCGCGTGGTGGACGCGAACGACAACGAGGTGCCTGACGGTGAAGCGGGCGAGCTTGTGCTCCGCGCCGACGAGCCGTTTGCCTTCGCCACCGGCTATTTCGGCATGGCCGACAAAACGGTGGAGGCCTGGCGCAATCTCTGGTTCCACACCGGCGACCGGGTCATCCGCGAACCGGACGGTTTTTACCGCTTCGTCGACCGGATGAAGGATGCCATCCGCCGCCGCGGCGAGAATATTTCGTCTTACGAAGTGGAGCAGGTGCTGTTGAGCCATCCGGCTATCGGCAACGCCGCCGTTTTTCCGGTGCGCTCGGAACTCGCCGAAGACGAAGTGATGGCCGCTCTGGTGTTGCGCGCCGGCGCGCAGATCGCGCCCGCGGTGCTCCTCGATTTCTGCCAGCCGCGCATGCCGTATTTCGCCGTGCCGCGCTATCTGGAATTCGTCGATGCGCTGCCGGTGACCGAAAGCGGCAAGGTGACCAAATATAAATTGCGCGAGCGCGGCATCACCGCTGCCACCTGGGACCGCGAAAAGGCCGGGTACAAGGTCGTGCGCAAAGGGTACCGTAACACCTGAAAACGCGCACGCAATCGGCGATAAGCTGTTGAAACTAATGGCGAGCCGGAGGAGGCGAACCTGCAATCTTCGGCTGCGAAGGCGCAATAGCAGCCTGTTCCCGTTCAAGGGATGTTGATAGTGTTGGCGCCTGAAATAGGCGATGGTGGCGGCGCGCAAAACGGGGGGATGCAATGGACCACAAACTCAAACGATTTCTGGCGATCGCCGCGATCGTCACGCTGTTCAATGGGGTCAGCTACACGCTGGACCCGAACGTGTTTCTGCCAAGTTACGGCTTGGCGCCGAGTGCCGGCGCCGCACTTGGCTTTCGATTATTCGGCGCGGCGTTGCTGACGTTCGGGCTGATATTGTGGCTCGTCAGGCAGTCGAACGACTGGGTTGCCGTACGCGGCGTGCTAATCGGCGCCGCAGTCGGCAACGTTGCCGGGACCATCGTCTCGCTGTGGGCGATCCTGACCGGAGTGGTGAACGCGGTCGGGTGGCTGTTCGTTGTCACCTATGTGGTGCTGCTTTTGGGATACGTTTCGTTCCTTTGGGCAAAGATGCGCAAGCCCGCCGCCGGCTGAAATCCATTGCCTTGGTCCGACGTTTGTTGACCGGTCGCTGAGTCTCGACGCCGCGGCCGGTAAACCTTTGAATAGATTGGCGACCCCGGCAGGATTCGAACCTGCGACCTTCAGCTTAGAAGGCTGTTGCTCTATCCCCTGAGCTACGGGGCCACCTAGGGGCCTCAGCTTATATAGAATCCTGCGCCGAAGCGTAAATTTGCGAGCGGGAAAGGCCTTTGCGGCCGCGGGCCGCGGCGGCTTGCGATAGTTAATCCCGGCAACCCGGTTTCGGCCACGACCTCGACACGATCCTTGCCTCAGATTGGTCAGCGGGCGAAATTGCGCGCCCGGGTTAGGAGATCATCGATGGTGCCGCTCTTTCGCGCGGGCGTTGCCGCCGCGCTGCTTTTTCTTGCACCGCTCGCCGCGAATGCTGCCGAAAAACCCTTCCAGAATCGCGATCTCGCCGATGCCGCGATTACGCTGGAGGCGCAAATCAAGTCGGACGCGGGGACGCCGACCAAGCCCGTCGCGCAACTGCGCAAGGACGCCGACGCCGCTTTCACCAAAAACGATTTCCGCGCCGGCATGGCGCTGCTCGGCCAGATCGTGGCGTTGTCGCCGAACGACGCGGCCACATGGCTTCGTCTCGCCCGCACCATCATGCAAATCCGCCCGGCCGACGACAACGAGAAAAAGCTTCTGCTCGAACGCGCCTCGACCGCCGCCTATATCGCTTATCAGCGCGCCTCCAACCGCAACGAGGAAGCCGACAGTCTTGCCTTCCTCGGCAATCTGCTCAGCCAGCGCGAGGAATGGCGGCCGGCGCTCGACGCGCTGCGGCTTTCGCTCGAACTGCGTGAAGTCGCCGACGTGCGCGGCCAATACGAGCGGCTGCGCGAAGCACATGGTTTCCGCGTGCTCGATTATAGCGTCGATGCCGACACCGCTTCGCCGCGCGCCTGCTTTCAGTTCTCGGAAGACCTGCCGCCGCGCACCGACTTTTCGCCTTTTGTCGTACTCGCCGGCACCGACAAGCCGGCCTTGTCCGCCGCGGAGCGGCAGCTTTGCGTCGAAGGCCTGCAGCACGGCGAGACGTACCAGATCACGTTGCGCGCCGGCTTGCCGTCGACCGTGCACGAGACATTGTCGAAATCTGCGGATTTTGCGATTTATGTGCGCGACCGCAAACCCTCCGTGCATTTCTCGACCACGTCCTATGTTCTGCCGCGCACCGGTCAGCGCGGCATTCCGGTTATCAGCACCAATACTAAATCCATCGCCGTCGAAATCTACCGGCTCGGCGACCGTAGCCTGGTGGACACCGTCACCGGCGAAAATCGCGGCAACGGCGATTTTCAAAGGAGCCTGAGCCGCTACGACGTCGAGCAACTGCGGGACTCGCGCGGGATCGCGGTGTGGAAGGGCGAGCTTGCAGTCGACGCCGCCCCGCTCAACGCCGACGTCACCACCGCTTTCCCGGTCGACCAAGCGGTCGGCGATCTTAAACCGGGCGTGTACGTCATGGTCGCGCAGCCGCAGGAGCTGAAAAACATCGACAACAATTACGATGCGCTGGCGACGCAATGGTTCATCGTCTCCGACCTCGGAATGACGGCGTTCTCCGGCAACGACGGCATCCATGTTTTCGTCAATTCGCTGGCGACGACCGAGGCCAGGAAGGAAATCGAATTAAAGCTTGTTTCGCGCAGCAACGAAGTGCTGGCCACGCGCCGCACCGACGCTAACGGCCAAGCGCAGTTCGAGGTGGGGCTGACCGGCGGCGAGGGCGGCTCCGCTGTCGCCATGCTCACCGCGAACGACGGTCAGGGCGATTATGCCTTCCTGACCCTCAAGTCTCCGGCCTTCGATCTCACCGACCGCGGCGTCGGCGGCCGGCCGGCGCCGAACGGGC
>CAYVPC010000197.1:0-6788 GCA_964453555.1 uncultured Hyphomicrobiales bacterium
CATCAAGCCGATGCTCACCATCAATTTTGCAGACGACTTGACCAATCCTCCCGAACATCTGCACTTACCTACCGCATCGAATTACACCGATGTGATGTTTCCAGCGGGCCCTGCCAGCTACGGTCACATGACAATCGCGCACCCTGCTGTTTGGGCTTCGGCTCTTGGGTCTTTTCTGCAGCGCCTCCCGCACGAGCGCTGACGAGCGTCGCGATCGTACACCTCTTATTTGGGGTCAGTACCAAGGCGGCGCCAAGGCGATTGCGGTGGCGTCCATTCTGGTCCACTTCATGAGGCCATCTGCGGAAGTCGAATTGCTGCATCATTCTGAGCAATTTTGCTCAGTAAACGACGGAGGACAACTCAATAAGTTTATCCAGCGTACTATTAAGGAGGCCGCCATGAACATTGTTCAACCTATTCGCGGCGAAAAGGGCGCAACGCTTATCGGCCCGACGAACCCGGCGCGTGAGTCCGAGAGTCCGAGCAGGTTGTCGCCGCCATTGACGGACCACGGCACACTGCCAAGCCTGAAATGGTCCTTCGCCGACAGTCACAATCGGTTGCAGCCAGGCGGCTGGGCACGGCAGACGACGATCCGAGAACTGCCAATCGCCACTGAGCTTGCTGGCGTCAACATGCGGCTTGAGGCCGGTGCGGTCCGAGAGTTGCATTGGCATAAGGAGGGCGAGTGGGCGTACATGCTCAAGGGCGCAGCGCGGGTTACCTTGGTCGATCAGGAGCTTCGCACCTACCAGGACGATGTCGGCGAAGGCGAGGGATGGTTCTTCCCTGCTGGCATCCCACACTCGATCCAGGGTCTTGGGGGTGACGGTTGCGAGTTCTTGCTCGTCTTCGACGACGGCAGCTTCAACGAGGACGAGACTTTCCTGCTCACCGATTGGCTTGCCCACACCCCGAAAGACATCCTCGCCAAAAACTTCGGTGTGCCTGAGAGCGCTTTCGCCAATATCCCCAGCGAAGAACTCTACATCTTCAAATCGGATGTGCCTGGCCCGCTTGCCAAAGATAGGGTCGCCGGGCTCGGTCCGGTTCCCATCAGCTTCACCCACCGGATGTCATCGCTTGAGCCGATCCGCATGAAGTACGGACAGGTCCGCATATTGGACTCCTCCAATTTCCCGGCAACGACAACCACCGCCGCGTTGGTCGAAGTGGAGCCGGGCGGCATGCGCGAGTTACATTGGCATCCGAATGCGGACGAATGGCAGTACCATCTCTCGGGTCAGTCGCGGATGACAGTGTTCGCGTCAGGTGGAGCTGCGCAAACGTTCGACTACCAGGCGGGCGACGTAGGTTACATCCCGCGGGCGATGCCGCACTATATCGAGAACACCGGCACGACGACGATGCGCTTCCTCGAAATGTTCAAGAGTCCAAAATTCGAGGATGTTCCGCTTGCACAGTGGCTCGCGTTCACGCCTCACGAACTGGTGCGGGCGCACCTTAAAATCGATGAGTCAGTTCTCGCGAAAATCCCGCGGCGCAAAATGCCCGTGGTGGGGGCCTGAACCGAGTCGTCGATAACTTCCGACGTGCAATGTGCGAGATGGGTCAATCGCTACCGAAACGCGATGCCCGCCGTCAAGTCCGCTTTTTCCGATAGCGGACATTCGCCGGCGCGATCGGGATGTCCGCAAAGGGCCAATCACGTACTATGCATTGCAGCAAACACCCGACTATTGGGTCACTTCCATTTAGGTGACTGAGGGCGGCGTGTGCGGTGACAGCAAAATCGGAGGGCCGACGTCAAAGAACGAAACCGCTCGCGTGGTAGGGCCCGTGGCGGCTCGCGCAATCATCAACAGCCAAAGCGGGTGGAAGCGTCCTGTCTTGAGATCAAGGGGTTGCACCAAACCTCACTCAAGAACAGCGCGACGCATGAGACACTAAATCCCGCTTCACTAACCGCCACACGCCTTATAGCACGCGTCATTATCTGGATTGCATATCTTGGAAACCTGCGCCAAGTCATTGGGAAAAATTAGTTTATTTTCGTTAGTGCACGTCAACCACCGGAATGCGCATGTTTGCTTTTCAGTCTCCGTGCAACCTATTTGCCCCAACGTGGCGAGCGCAGCCCCGGTGTTGCCGTCCCACAAGCGCGCGGTCTTGTCGTCGGATGCGGTGACGATGCGGCTGCCGTCCGGGCTGAACGCCGCGCTGTGTACCCAACTCGTATGCCCCGCGAGCGTGGCGAGCGCCGCGCCGGTCTTGCCGTCCCACAAGCGCGCGGTCTGGTCTTCGGATGCGGTGACGACGCGCGTGCCGTCCGGGCTGAACGCCGCGCTGTGTACCCAATTCGCATGTTCCGACAGCGTGGCGAGCGGCGCGCCCGTTTTGCCGTCCCACAAGCGCGCAGTTTTGTCGGCGGATGGGGTGACGATGCGGCTGCCGTCCGGGCTGAACGCGGCACTGTACACCAAATCCGTATGCCCCGCGAGCGTGGCGAGCGCCGCGCCGGTCTTGCCGTCCCACAAGCGCGCGGTGTTGTCGGCGGATGCGGTGACGATGCGGCTGCCGTCCGGGCTGAACACCGCGCTTTTCACCGCATCCGTATGCCCCGAGAGTGTTGCGAGTGCCGCGCCGGTCTTGCCGTCCCACAAGCGCGCGGTCTTGTCTTCGGACGCGGTGACCACGCGTGCGCCGTCCGGGCTAAACGCCGCGCTCCAGACTATATCCGTATGACCCGAGAGTGTTTCGAGCGCCGCGCCGGTCTTGCCGTCCCACAAGCGCGCGGTCTTGTCGCCGGATGCGGTGATCACGCGTGTGCCGTCCGGGCTGAACGCCGCGCTGTACACCGCACCCGTATGCCCCAGCTGATCCGCTGTGCTCGTTTGCGCGCGTGCCAGTAGAGCCGGCAAGAGCGCCAGCACAAAAGCCGCTGTTGCGATCAAACAAAAATGTCTGATGGAGTTCATCGCCCTATTCCATCTCGGCGGACAGCCGCCGACAGCTCGGTCACAAATGTCTTCCAAGCGCACCATAGCCTCCACTCCGAGATGCAATGACAGAGCGTCGCTTCACCTGCAAACCTTAGCGTGCCGAAGACCCGCCGAACAGTCGAGTGTGATTGTGTGTCATGTGCAACGCCGGTCCACGCAGCGAAACAGGAACTGTACGAGAGCTGGAGGCGGCCTCCGAGTTCGGCAATATGTGCTGATCGCAAGCCGCTGCAAGTTGCAGTAGTCGTGCTGTGCATTGCAGCAAATTCGGCCACCGCTTGGTGGCTAATGGTCAATCGCTACCGAAAGGCGATGCCCGCAGTCACGTCCACCTTTTTCGATAGCGGACATTCGCCGCAAGCGGCTCACCTTTGCTCCTCTTGCGGCCACCAGCTGGATTGCGTTCCATATCCGCAAGGAGGAGAAGTGATAAGCCGCTCCTCGACCCCATGGGAGAAACACGGTGCACACATCCCTTCATGCAGCCCTACCGCTTTTCCTGGGGACGCTTTCGGTCTTTGCTCAGGGCGCTGGCGACGCTGTTTCGACTGATGTTTTGAAAGACCTCGCTCCCGGCGGCGGCTGCGCGCGGCGATTAATCTCGGCAATTCTGTGCTGGCGCAAACGGACCGGGCAACCGGACAACCGAAGGGCGTCACGCCAGATCTTGCCCGCGAGCTCGGGCGACGGTTGGGCGTTCCAGTCGAATTTGTCATTTTCGACACGGCCGGCAAGGTGCTCGAGGCGGTCAAGAGCGGGGCGTGGGATATTGCCTTTGTCGCGATCGAGCCGGCTCGCGCCACCGAGATCGAGTTTACAGCGCCCTACGTCGTTATCGACGGCACCTACATGGTTCCGGCGGATTCACCGTTGAAAACGATCGACGACGTCGACCGCCCCGGCGTGCGCATCGCGGTCGGCCTAGGCTCGGCCTATGATCTCTATCTGACGCGCACCATCAGAAACGCCACCATTGTCCGAGCGACGGCGGGAGGCGGGCGCGAGATGATCGATCTGTTTCTTAAAGACAAGCTCGAGGTCGCGGCTGGCGTGCGGCAACCGCTGGTCGCCTACGCCGCAACCAATCCAAACGTTCGGGTGATGGACGGCCGATTCATGGAAATTCGACAGGCCTTGGGCACGCCCAAGGTCGCACTGCCGGCGCGCGCTACTTGGCCGCGTTCGTCGAGGACGTGAAGGCTTCGGGCTTTGTCGCCGAGGCACTCAAGCGCAGCAATCAGTCAGCTGCCGTGGCACCGCCGGCGGCAAAGTAGGCCCCCTCCGCCTCCCCCTCTTGATTTGACTCAGGTTTTTACCGCCACCGGCGCTCTACCCACAAAGTCACCCACAAACAAACGTGAACGGCGACGGCAAGGGCGTCAGCGAATGCCCGGCAGGGGGCGATTCAATCGAACTGGGACACCCCGCGGCTGTGGCGCTATCTAGAATGCCTCAATGATTCGGCGGTCCACCAAGTCTGACCTGTTACGACCTTCGCCGAATGGCACCCGGCTTAGACTCACGCGGGCTTTGACCAGTAATGCCAGACACTGAAGTTTGGATTTGGTTCGGCGAAGCAGTCGAAGCTCTAATGGCGCGCCGCCGAATCAAACTCGAAACGGCGTTACCGACGCTGCGCGACGCGTGCATGGCCGCGAACAGGGTACTTGGCGGAGGGAGTGGGATTCGAACCCACGATACGGTTTCCCGTATACACGCTTTCCAAGCGAGCGCCTTCAGCCACTCGGCCACCCCTCCGCAGGGTGCGCGCAATATAGCGGGGCGGCTTAGCGAGACAACCCGCGCAGGCGCGCGCCTCGCGCGGTATCCGTTCACTGAGACCGCCGGGTTTTGCGGCCGTTAATTCTAATCGATACGCTGGCGGCTGCCGTTAGCGTCAGCCACGCCATCCCTTCCAGGAGAAGCCCATGCGACTGCCATTGATCGCTCCCGCCGACCTCACACCCGAGCAGCGCCCGGTTTACGACAACATGCGGGCGGGCATCGAAAAGAATTTTCAGGGCTTCAAGACCATCGCCGAAAACGGCGCGCTGATGGGGCCTTGGAATCCATGGCTGCACGAACCGAAATTCGGCAAGCCGATCTGGGATTTGACGCTGGCGCTGTCCGTCTCGCCGTCGCTGCCCCGGCCGGTCAGGGAAGTTGCGATCCTGGCAACTGGAGCGACCTTCCATTCCGGGTACGAGCTCTATGCCCACGTCATTGCCGCCGAGCGGCGCGGGCTGCCCGACGATAAAATCGCGACCATTGCGGCTGGCCAGCGACCGGCCGATCTCACTCGCGAGGAAGGGGTCGCGTACGACGTGGCATCGTCGCTCCTCCATCACGGCACGTTGCCGGAACTGGTCTATCGGCAGGCCGTGCAGGCGTTCGGCCAGCACGGTGCGGCCGAATTGATTTACCTGGTCGGGCTCTATTGCCTCGTCTCCGTGACGCTCAACGGCTTCAATGTCCCGGTGCCGGAGGCGGAGGCGGATTGAATGAGCGCCGTCCCGCGGGCGCATTCACAAACGCTCGGTATCGTGATCGCCGGCGGCCGCGCGCGCCGCATGGGCGGCGGTGACAAAGCGCGCATCGAGATCGGCGGCGCGACCATCCTCGACCGCACGCTCACACGCCTGCGGCCGCAATGCGACGGAATGATTATCAACGCCAACGATCCGGCGCGCTTCGCCGATAGCGGGCTTCCCGTGGTCGCCGACAGTGTGCCCGATTATGCCGGCCCGCTTGCCGGCATACTCGCTGGCCTCGACTGGACAGCTGCCCAAGCCGCCGGAATCGTCTGGGTCGTGAGCGCGCCGAGCGACTGCCCGTTCCTGCCGCGCGATCTGGTCGCGCGCTTGCACCAGGCCCGCATCGAGGCCAACGCGCTGCTTGCCTGCGTGCGATCGGGTGAGAGACGGCATCCGGTGATCGCGCTTTGGCCGGTGAAATTGCGCGAAGACCTGCGGCACGCGTTGACGGCGGACCACCCGCGCAAAGTCGACGAATGGACCGCGCGTTATCCGATCGGCGTTGCCGAATGGCCGGCTAAGCCGGTCGACCCGTTCTTCAACGTCAACACGCCGGAAGATGCCGCTGCGGCCGCGCGCATGGCGCAGCAGTTTCCCGACTTTTGATGCAGTTTCCCGCTCGCCGCCGCGGAGGGTTAATTGCTGGCCGCCGATGCGCCGATTCGGTCGCGCGGCAGCGCCTCGGCTTGCAGTACGTCGGCGATGGCTTCGATGTCGGCAAGCATCAAGACCGGCAGCGGCGCCCGCGGCAAAGCCGTGTCGCTCGCGATTGCCACGATGCAATCGTCGTTGGGGTGGAGGAACGGCTTACCGACGGATGCGCGATAGATTTCGAGCTTGGGATGGGCATGGCGCTTGAACCCCTCGATGATCACCAGATCGGCCGGTCCCAGCTTGGCCAAAAGCCCGGCCAGCGGCGGTTCCGGCTCGTCGCGCAGCTCATGAATGAGCGCCCAGCGGCGGCTCGACGCGACCACGACTTCGCTTGCGCCGGCCTCGCGATGCAGCCACGAATCCTTTCCGGGCCGGTCGAGATCGAATTCGTGATGCGCGTGCTTTACGGTTGCGATCTTCAACCCGCGCCCGACCAGGACCGGAATCACCTTGGTCAGCAAGGTGGTCTTGCCGGAACCGCTCCAACCTGCAAGACCGATAATACGCATGGGATCGCTCATCCACCCTATGATAAAGACGGCCTACGGATTTTGCGACTCGCGCCTATGAAAGAAAAAATCTTCGATTTGCGCGGCCTAAAATGCCCGCTGCCGGTGCTGCGCACGCGCAAGGC
>CAYVPC010000198.1:0-6740 GCA_964453555.1 uncultured Hyphomicrobiales bacterium
CTTTTTCGCCAAGGTCAACCGCATGCCGACCATGTGGCAGGCCGGCGTCTATTCTTCGGTCACGGCCTATCTTAACGCCGTCAAGGCAACCGGCACCGACGACCCGCTCACCGTCGCCGCCAAGATGCGGGAAACTCCGGTCAACGACTTTTTCTCCCGCAACGGCAAGCTGCGCGACGACAACCTGATGGTGCACGATCTCATCCTGGTGCAAGTGAAGTCGCCGGAGGAATCGAAATATCCGTGGGACTATTACAAGATCCTCGCGCATATTCCGGGCGAGCAGGCTTTCGGGCCGCCCAATCCGGCCTGTCCGCTGGTCAAGAAGTGACCATTATTGCCGGCGAAGCGAACTAAGTCCCATCCGGCAATTCTGCCGCGATTGCGTCACCTCGCCGGCGCTGGCAATGCGCGCGCCGGCTCGCTAAGGTGACGTCATGGCGGACACGATCGTTCCTCATTTCCACAACGACATCGGCGTCGCGATGATCGAGATCGGCGCCAGGGAATTCATGTGCGTGGGCGCCTTGCCGCCGTTCGACCATCCGCACGTCTATTGCGATATGGGCGATGACACCGAATACGTCTGCCCCTATTGCTCGACGCTCTACCGTTACGACCCGAAACTCAAAGCGGACGCCGCGCGGCCGGCCGAATGCGCCTTGCACGAGATCGGGGTCTAAGCCGTCCTACGGAGCGGGTGCCCTGACCTCCGCGCGTGCCGTCATTATCGCCGGAGCCGGCATTGGCGGTCTGACCGCCGCGCTCACCTTGGCGCGCAATGGCTTTCGCGTCGTCGTGCTGGAACAGGCCGGACGGCTCGAGGAAACCGGCGCGGGCATCCAGCTTTCGCCCAACGCGGCGCGCACGCTGATCGAGCTTGGGCTGGCGGATCGCCTGGGCCCATCGGCCACCGTGCCGGCGGCGTTGCGGGTACTGAGCGCCGCAAGCGGCCGCGAGATCGTATCCATGCCGCTCGGCGAGACCGCGGAACAACGCTACGGCGCACCCTATTGGGTGATCCATCGCGGCGATTTGCAGGCGGCGCTCGCCGCCGCCGTCACGCGCCAGCTCAACATCTCGCTGCGGCTCGGCTTGCGCGTTGAAGATTTCGTCGCCCATCCCAACGGCGTCACCGTCTCCGCACGCGGCGGTTCGGCAACGACGGAAGAGCGCGGCTTCGCCTTCCTCGGCGCCGATGGCCTGTGGTCGCAGGCGCGCAAGCGCCTCGGCCACGCCGGCGTGCCGCGCTTTTCCGGGCGGACCGCCTGGCGCGCGCTGGTTCCGGCGCGCGAGGTCGCGCCGGAATTCCGCGCGCCGGCCATACATCTCTGGCTCGGGCGCGACGCCCATCTCGTGCATTATCCGGTGAAGGCCGGCGCGGCGGTCAATATCGTCGTCATCACCGCCGACAGCTGGAACGCGCCGGGCTGGAGCGAGCCGGCGGGCCGCGCCGATGTTATTCCGCGGCTTGGCGCGCAGGCCTGGGCGCCGGCGGCGCGGGCGCTCGTCGGCTTGCCGCAAGCATGGCTGAAATGGGCGCTCTACGACCGGCCGCCGCTCAAGCGCTGGTCAAGCGGACCGGCGGCGCTGATCGGCGATGCCGCGCATCCCATGCTGCCGTATCTGGCGCAGGGCGCCGCGATGGCGATCGAGGATGCCGCGGTCGCCGCGCAATGCCTCGCGCAAAATCCGGACGATGCCGCGAGCGCGCTGCGTATCTACTGCGCGGTGCGCCGCGCGCGCACGCGCAAAATTGCGCGGCTCGCCGCGCGCAACGGGGCGGTCTATCACCTTGCGGGGGCAGCCGCCTTCGCCCGCGACGCCGCCATGCGCGCGATGGGCGGCGATCGCCTGCTGAAAAACTACGACTGGATCTACGATTGGCGGCCACCGCCGGCGCTCTCGATCACCTGAGCCGGCAGACAAAAAGCTTTTAAAACCAAGTGGCGCGCTCGGACGGATTCGAACCGCCGACCCTCAGATTCGAAGTCTGATGCTCTATCCAGCTGAGCTACGAGCGCAAAATTGAAAGCGCGCGCACAATAGCCGCTTCCCGGTTCCATTCAACACGCCGCCCGACCCGCCGCCAATGCCGGTAATTTCGCGCGGTCGTCATGCCGGCATGGCAATGCCGCCATCCTGCCATGCAAGGGTTCCCCGGGAACCGCGCAGCGCTCCGCAAGTTGTGCTGCGAACGACCGCAAGGAGGTACGCATGTCCGATTATCGTTATCGCAACTCCAGCGACCCGCTCTACCGGGACCCGAACGATCCGATGGGGTATGCCGGTTACGAACCGGCTGGCGGGCGGATCGGTACCGCCTGGGGCTGGATCGCCGGCGCCATATTCCTGGTGATCGTTGCGGCGCTTGCTTTCGGCGTCCGCCACGAGCCGAACAGCCGCGTCGCGTCGTACAACCCCACGCCGCCGGCCGCGACCCATCCGTTGGGCCCGCCGATGGTCGCGAACCCCGCAGCACCGGACGCACCGGGCCTGACGCCGCCGCCGGCGCCTTCGCGCGCGCCGATGCCGGGCCGGCCGTAAATTCCGCGCTCGTCCGCAACGATTGAGACGGTGGCCCCGGCACACACGCCGGGGCCGCTCCCTTTTTGACCGGCGTCACTTCTCGAATTGCGGATCGATCGGGACGCGATAGCCGTTGGCGAGCCGGTTGGTCTCGTTCGCCATGCCGACCACGGCCATCAGCTCACCGAACATCTTTTCTGTCATGCCGGCCTTGCGCGCCGCGGCGCTGTGGCTGGCGATGCAATAGCCGCAGCCGTTGGTGACGCTGACCGCGAGATAGATCATCTCCTTGGTCACCGCGTCGAGCGCGCCCGGCGCCATCACCTCCTTGATGCTCTCCCAGGTGCGCTTGAGTGTTGGCGGATCGTGCGCCAGGTATTTCCAGAAATTATTGACGTCCTTGATCTGGCGCGAGTGCTTGATGTCGTCGAACACCGCGCGGACCTCCGGCGCGGCGTCGGCGTATTCGATCGGCTGGCGTGAGGCCATATCTGTCGTCCCTTGTTGTTTTGTGCGAGCGGCCGTCCGCTACTTCACCGGGATCACCAACGGCTGGCCCTTCTCCACCACATAGACGGCGATAATTTTGGCCGGCTTGTCGCCGACCGCGCCCTCAATGTGGACAGCCCGGTTCGGCAACTCGAACGATTGGCCGGCGGTGTAGGTCTTCTCCGGCTGGCCGTCGATCGCGATCCAGAACTCGCCATCAAGCACCATCACGTCGACAACGCCGGGATGGAAATGCCGACCGGTCTTGAAAGCCGGCACCAGCTCGACCATGCCGGTGATGACCTCGTAGTCCGAGTTGGGCACCTCGACCTTGCCGATCGGCGTGCGCTTGACCGGCGACGGCGTCAGCGGCGGATTGGCCGGCGGGCTCTCCGCCAGCGCGGCGCCGCCGATCGCGAGCGCGGCGGCGAGAATGATGGATGTCCTGAGCATGGCGCTGCCTCCCTTTGTTTTGCGGGCGTTTCGCCGCCCCGCATCAACACCATCCTATCGTTCCCTCGCCCCTTGCGGGAGAGGGTCGCGGGTGCACAATCCTGCCTGCGACAGTCGGGAACGCGACAGCCATGCCCAAAACACCGGATTATTTCGCCGGCAAGACCATCCTGATCACCGGGGCGGCAAGCGGCATCGGCCGCGCCACCGCGCTCATCTTCGCACGCGAAGGCGCCAATGTGGTCTGCGCCGACATCAACGAAAAAGGCGTGCGCGAAACCGCCGACGCGGTCAATGCCAAAGGCGCGCGGGCGCTGGCGCTCGCAGCCGATGTGACGCAACGCGACCAGATAAGCGCGATGGCCGAGCGCGCCATTTCCGCCTTTGGCCGCGTGCAGTTTCTGTTCAACTCGGCCGGCGCCGCCATCCGCCGCGCCAAATTCCTCGAGATCGACGACGCGCTGTTCGACAAGACCTTCGCGCTCAATGTCAACGGCACGTTCTATGCCATGCAGGCGCTGTTGCCACACATGCTCGCCAACAAGCAAGGCGTGATCGTCAACATGGCGAGCATGGCGCACAAGCGCGGCGCGCCCGGCTCCTCGATCCACTACGCCGCCGCCAAGGGCGCGGTGGTGACCATGACGCTCGGGGTGGCGCGCGAATTCGCCAAGGACGGCATCCGCGCGCTGTCGATCTCGCCCGGCCCGGTGCAGACTCCGTTCCAGGATGCGGCGCAATCCTCGCCCGAGCTGATCAAGCAATTCCTCGCCGACGTGCCGATGGGCCGCTTCGGCAAGCCGGAAGAAATCGGCGAGATGGTGTTGTTTCTCTGCTCCGACGCCTGCGAGTTCATGACCGCGGATACGGTCTATGTGAACGGCGGCGGCGGCTGGCGGTAAGGCTCTGCATATAGATCATGCCCGAGCCCGCGACATTGGTGACCCTGCCGACCGACTGGCCCGGCGAGCCGTTGCCGGTCATGCCTGGGGATTTTTCCAAATACATTCCGCAGGGGCTTGGTCTCGATGCGCCGCTCATCGTGCGGCCGTGGGACGATCCGCTCAAAGTCTTGTCCGGTCCGAATTTTTACGGCGTGGACGCGCTGCGGACCGATCCGGTCCGCGCCGCGCCGTCGAACCTGCCCGAGGGAGGCGTCATCTATTTCGACGACGGGGCCTCCGACGACGACCTGCGCGCCGCTTTTTCGCTCATGGGCTTGCAGCAGGCGCGGCGTGATTTTGCCGCGTTCAAGGGCGACGCGGAGGACACCCGGCGCGACCGCTATTTGACGCAACTGCGCCTGATCTCGAAGCCGGCGCTGCACCAGTTCTTCGGCGCGGGTAAACACATCGCACAACTTGCGGAGCAGACGCTGACAATGGAAGCAGCGGTGCTCGCCTTTCTTAATGACGAGCGCGCGCGCTGGAACGATCCGCGCTGGGCTTTCAGCGACAAGCTCTCCGGCACGCTCGGCGGCGACGGTGACTGGGCGAAGGAATCGCTCGCCTTCGGCTTTATGGTGGAGAACAGCAATTGGGGCGTGTACCGGGTCTGGAGCAGGCCCTGGCTGGTCACAAAGTAAATTGCGCGAACAGGAACGGTGCAGGTTGTCATCGGGCTTGACCCGGCATGACAAAAACAAATCTACGTGCCGGCTGCGGCGTCGGGATCGAGCGTAAATAGCTCCTGCGGGCGCGACACGCCGCGCAGCGCGTAGCGTCCCACTGAAATAAGCCGGCGCTTGATGTCGCCGACTTCGGCAAACGACGCCGAGATCAGCACCGGCTGATCGATCGAGCGGCACATCGCCGCAATGCGGCTCGCCTCATTGACCGCCGGACCGATGACGGTGAAGTCGAGCCGATCGCGGCTGCCGATGTTGCCGTAGATCACTTCGCCGACATGCAGGCCGAGATACATGTCGGTCACCGGCTTGCCGTCCGCGGCGCGGCGCTGTTTCAACTCGGCGATGCGGCGGCGGGCGCCGATCGCCGCCGACAGCGCCGCACTACAGGCATGCGCCCGATCCTCGGCGGTGAAAATCGCCAGCGTACCGTCGCCGATCAGCTTGAGCACGTCGCCGCCATATTCGTGGATCGCCAGAAACAACGCATCGGAATATTCGTTGAGCAACGGAATGCAATGGTCCGGCGCGGTGTCGGTGATCCGGGTGAACCCGCGCAAGTCGCTGAACCAGACGACAGCGTCGATCTGCTCGGCAGTGCCGCGCACGATGCGGCCGCCGAGCACGCGCTGGCCGGGGTCGCAGCCGAGATAGGTCTCCATCAGCGTTCTGGTCATGCGCGCCAGCGCCCACGATTTGATCGCGAGCGCAAGCGGCGGCGCCAGACGTTGCAGCTTCGCGATCTGGTCGTCGGTGAAGCCGCCAGCCGCCGGCGTTCCCCATGCGGTGTAAACCCCGTCCATCTCGCCGATAACACCGGCGGCGTCGAAGCGGGTAATGATGGCGAGATAATCCGTCAGCCCGGCTTTGCGCCACTCGGCGAACTGCCAGAATTCGCCTGCGCTTTCGTCGTCGAGACGGAGGCGCCACAGCGCCTCACCGGTTTGCAGCATCCGGTAGAACGGGCTCGTTCGCCAGCGCTCGGCCGCTTCGACGTCCCTGGGATCGACGGCGGTTGCGCTCAGCGCATCCATGCTGGTGCGGCCGTATACCAACACCGCCGGCTCATCCGGGCCAAAACCCCACCGGAACGCGCTGCCCTCACGGACCGGATGCAGCGTATCGATGAACAGGATCGCGCGGCCGAGCGGCAAACCGGCGGCGACGCAGCGCTCGCAGAAACCCGCCACGATCTCGGTTTCCGGCGTGCCGGCAAGGCCGGCTTGCGTCAGCCAAGCCGACACTTCGATCAAAGCCGCTTCGTCCATGCCGCGATTATATAGGCGTCACGGCGCAAAAGGCGGGTCTTACCCTTTCCGGCGCATCACCGCCAACGCGCGCGCGGGCGTGGGGGTACGGGAGCGGTCCTGCGTGGTATCACACCGGCAAGTTGTCGTGCTTTCGTTCCGGCATTTCCACCGTCTTGCCGCGCAGCATCGCCAAGGCGCGGGCGATGCGCGTGCGCGTGGTCGACGGCATGATCACGTCGTCGATATAGCCGCGCTCGGCGGCGATGAAGGGCGAGAGGAACCGCTCCTCGTATTCGCGGGTGCGCGCGGCGATCTTTTCCGGGTCGCCGATGTCGGCGCGGAAGATGATCTCGACCGCGCCCTTGGCGCCCATCACCGCGATCTGCGCGGTC
>CAYVPC010000199.1:0-6695 GCA_964453555.1 uncultured Hyphomicrobiales bacterium
TGTCGCCGAAGCAGGATCTCAATCTGCTGCGCGCGCGCATCGGCATGGTGTTTCAAAAGCCGACGCCGTTTCCGATGTCGATCTACGAGAACATTGCCTTCGGCATCAGGCTCTACGAGCGCTTGCCAAAATCCGAGCTCGATGGACGCGTCGAGACCTCGTTGCGGCGCGCGGCGCTGTGGGAGGAAGTCAAGGACAAGCTCGCCGCCAACGGCCAAAGTCTTTCCGGCGGTCAGCAGCAGCGCTTGTGCATCGCGCGCACCGTGGCGGTGCGGCCGGAAGTCATCCTGTTCGACGAACCGTGCTCCGCGCTCGATCCGATTTCCACCGCCAAGATCGAGGAACTGATCGACGAGCTGACCGACGATTACACGATCGTGATCGTTACCCATAACATGCAGCAGGCGGCGCGCGTTTCCGAATTCACCGCCTTCATGTATTTGGGGGAACTGATCGAGTTCGATTCGACCAGCAAGATGTTCACGGCGCCGCAGGATCAACGTACGCAAGACTACATCACCGGCCGCTTCGGGTAATCGCCATGACCGATTTAACCCCCAGAGTCGACCACACCGCCAAGGCATTCGACAGCGATTTGCAGGAAATCACTCGCCGGGTCGCCGAGATGGGCGGACTGGCGGAGCGGCAGATCGCCGACGCCACCCGGGCGTTGACCGAGCGCGACACCGATCTCGCCGAGCGGGTTATTGCGACCGATCCGACCATCGACGCCATGCAGCACGAGGTCGAGGAGAAGGCGATCCTCACCATCGCCCGCCGCCAGCCGATGGCGGTCGATCTGCGTGAGATCGTCGGCGCCATGCGCGTCTGCAACGACCTCGAGCGGATCGGCGATCACGCCAAGCACATCGGCAAGCGGGTCGTCGCGCTCGATCTCGATCTTCATCCGCAAAAGCTGATCCGCGGCGTCGAGCATATGGCTTCGCTGGTGCTCGCCCAGCTCAAGCAGGTGCTGGACGCTTATGCCAGCCGCGATCTCGCCGCCGCCCTCGCGGTCTGGAACGGCGACGAGGAGGTCGACGCGCTTTGCACGTCCCTGTTCCGCGAGCTCCTTACCTACATGATGGAAGATCCGCGCAACATCACGTTCTGCATGCATCTCATGTTTTGCGCGAAGGACATCGAGCGGATCGGCGATCACGCCACCAACATCGCGGAGACGGTCTATTTTATGATCGAGGGCCGCGCGATCACCGATCAGCGCCCGAAAGGCGACAGCACCGATTTTGGCGCAGCATTGCTGCAGAAATGACAAAGGAGGCCGGGATGGGAGCCAACATCCTGATCGTCGAAGACGAAGAACCGCTGACCACGTTGTTGCGCTACAACCTCGAAGCGGAAGGCTATGAGGTGGACGCCGTTGCGCGCGGGGACGACGCCGACACGCGGCTGCGCGAGGCGGCGCCCGATCTGATCGTGCTCGACTGGATGCTGCCCGGACTGTCCGGCATCGAACTTTGCCGCCGGCTGCGGGCGCGGCCACAGACACAATCGCTGCCGATCATCATGCTGACCGCGCGCGGCGAGGAAAGCGAGCGCGTGCGCGGGCTGGCCACCGGCGCCGACGATTACCTGGTCAAGCCGTTCTCGGTGCCGGAATTGCTGGCGCGCATTCGCGCGTTGCTGCGCCGGGCGAGCCCGGAGCGCGTCGCCACTATTCTGGCCATCGGCGATCTCGAACTCGACCGCGAGAAGAAGCGGGTGTCGCGGTCGAGCCGCCCGGTCGACCTCGGGCCGACTGAATTCCGCCTGCTCGAATTCCTGATGGAGCGTCCGGGCCGGGTCTTCTCGCGCGAGCAACTGCTCGACGGCGTGTGGGGTAGTGACGTCTATATCGACGAGCGCACCGTCGATGTGCATGTCGGCCGCCTGCGCAAGGCGCTCAACCGCGGCCATGGCGCCGATCCGATCCGCACCGTGCGCGGCGCCGGCTATTCGCTCGACGACCGGTTCGGCAAAGCGAGCTGAACCTAAATCAGCGCGGCGGGCGCCGGTCGCGGCGGCGTTCCCCGGCCGGCTGGTAGGCGACCCGGGAGTGATAGGCGCAATAGGGCAGCCCGGTGATCGTATTGCCGCCGCAGAAGAAGAATTCGCTGCTGCCGGGATCGCCGATCGGCCAGCGGCAGGTCAGTTCGGTCAGCTCGAGGATGGTGCGGCGCTGGCCAATCGGGATGATGTTTTCGATCAACTCGGGCGTGGCTTCGGCCTCGAGCTCGTAGGCGTGCGCAAGCGCGGTATTGCCGCGGATCGACGCGCGCCCGATGCGCATCATCGGCGAGCGCGCCTTGCGCGGACGCGGCGAAGCGCTGGAAGCGCTTTTGGCGCGGCCCGACAGGCCCAGCCGGTGCACCTTGCCGATCACCGCGTTGCGGGTGATGCCACCAAGCTCGGCCGCGATCTGACTGGCCGAAAGGCCGTCGGACCACAACTTCTTCAATTGTTCGACCCGCTCGTCGGTCCACGACATGCTCAGTCCTCCAAATGGTGCGGGTCCAGTCGTGACGGAATCCTCCATCGAGCCAGGTGGCGATTGCCGCCCGGCGCGCACGCTTCACCGACGCTTTAGATGACTGTCCGCCGCACGAGATGTCGTACTTGACAATCAAAATGCTACAATATGGCGGGAGTCGGGCGCAAGAGTCCGCGCGACATACGCCCACATATTCCTCTCCGGTGTGGACGAGGTGGGGACAACCCGCTTCCCGGCGCGGCTTTTGCCGTGTTGACCGGCGCGGGCCGCGCCAATAAAATAATCAAATCGTGCCGCCCGGAGAGGCGGCACATTTTGTTTCGGCCGAGCGGATTGATGCCGCTCGGCCCGAGCGCACCATGACATCGCATCTGTTGCCGACCTACGCGCGCGTCAACCTTGCTTTTGAGCGGGGCGAGGGCGTTTGGCTGGTCGCCACCAACGGCGACCGTTATCTCGATTTTACCTCCGGCGTCGCCGTCAACGCGCTCGGTCACGCACATCCGCAGCTGATCGCCGCTCTCGCCGAGCAGGCGCAGAAGGTGTGGCACGTCTCCAATCTTTATCAGATTCCGGAAGCCGAGCGGGTCGCGCAGCGTTTGTGCGACGCGAGCTTTGCCGATGTAGTGTTCTTCTGCAATTCCGGCGCCGAGGCGATGGAATGCGCGATCAAGATGGCGCGCAAGTATCAGTCGGCGAACGGCCATCCGGACCGCTACCGCATCATCACCTTCGAGGGCGCTTTTCACGGCCGCACGCTGGCGACGCTCGCCGCCGGCGGGCAAAAAAAATATCTCGACGGCTTCGGTCCGGTGGTCGAAGGCTTCGATCAGGTGCCGTTCGGCGACCTTGAAGCGGCCAAGCGGGCGGTCACCGAGGCGACCGCGGCGATCCTGATCGAACCGATCATGGGCGAGGGCGGCGTGCGCGTCGTCGAGCCGTCGTTCCTGCGGGCGTTGCGCGAACTCTGCGACCAGCGTGGCCTGCTGCTGATGTTCGACGAGGTGCAGACCGGCATGGGCCGCACCGGCGAACTGTTCGCCTATCAGCGCGTCGGCGTTACGCCCGACATCATGGCGCTTGCCAAGGCGCTTGGCGGCGGCTTCCCGGTCGGCGCTTGCCTGGCGACCGCTGAAGCGGCCGAAGGCATGACCGCAGGCACCCACGGCTCGACCTTCGGCGGCAATCCGCTGGCGATGAGCGCGGCCAACGCGGTGCTCGACGTCATGCTGGCGCCCGGCTTTCTCGAGCGCCTGCAGCGGACGGCGCTGCTCTTCAAGCAGCGGCTGGCCGAGATCAAGGATCGCCATCCCTCGGTGATTGCCGAAGTGCGCGGCGAAGGCCTCTTGATCGGCTTGCGCGCGCTGGTGCCGGCCGGCGAACTGGTCGATGCGCTGCGCGCCGAAAAGGTGATCGCCGTGTCGGCGGGCGACAATGTGGTGCGGCTGTTGCCGCCCCTGATCGTGACCGAGCAGGAGATCGCTGAGGGAATCCTGCGCCTCGACCGCGCTTGCATGCAGCTGGCTCGCGCTCACGAAGCGCAACGCAAGGAGGAGGCGGTCCGGTGAGCGCGCTCCGCCACTTCCTCGACCTGATCGACGTGCCGGCCACGGAGTTGCGCAAGATGGTCGACGCGGCGCGCGCCATGAAGGCCAAAGGCGCGCGCAACGACCGTCCGCTGGCCGGCAAGACCTTGGCGATGATCTTTCAGCGGCCGTCGACGCGGACGCGGGTTTCGTTCGAAGTCGCCATGCGCCAGCTCGGCGGCGACGCCATCACGCTGACCGCCGAGGAGATGCAGCTAGGCCGCGGCGAGACTCTGGCCGACACCGCGCGCGTCCTGTCGCGCTACATTGACGTCATCATGATTCGCACGCTCGATCCGCGCGCCGTTATCGAGCTCGCCGGCTATGCGACCGTGCCGGTGATCAACGGCCTCACCCGGCGCTCGCATCCCTGCCAGGTGCTGGCCGACGTTATGACGTTTGAGGAGCATCGTGGTCCGATCCGCGGCCGCACGGTGGCCTGGACCGGCGACGCCAACAATGTGCTGACGTCGTGGATGCACGCCGCCGAGCGGTTTGCGTTCCGGCTGCGGGTTGCGACCCCGCCGGAGCTGGCGCCGAAAAAGCCCCTGCGCGACTGGATCAAGTCGTCGGGCGCCGGCATCACCATCGGTAGCGACCCGGAAGAGGCGGTCAAGGGCGCCGACTGCGTGGTCACCGACACCTGGATCTCCATGGGCGACCGCAATGGCGCGCGCCGTCACAATCTGCTCAAGCGCTATCAGGTCAATGCGCGGCTAATGGCGCGCGCCAAGCCGGACGCCATCTTCATGCATTGCCTGCCCGCGCATCGCGGCGAAGAAGTCACCGACGAGGTCATGGACGGCCCGCATTCGGTCGTGTTCGACGAGGCCGAGAACCGCCTGCACGCGCAGAAGGGTATTCTGACCTGGTGCCTGGCCGACGGCCGCTGATCGCCCCGCATCTGAGCCGGCGCAGGGCTCACAATCCGGGCTCGGACACCTATATTGCGTTGCAATGAATAATCCCGGCATCGCCATTCCGGTTCGCGCGCCCGCCCAAACCGGGCTCGACGACACCATCCTGCCGTTCCAAGTCGAAGCGCTCGATCTGCGCGGCCGTATCGTGCGGCTCGGACCGGCGGTCGATGCGATCCTGTCGAGCCACGAATACCCGCTGCCGGTCGCCAAGTTGCTCGGCGAGGCGATCGTGCTCACCGTCATGCTCGGCTCGTCGCTCAAGTTCGAGGGCCGTTTCATCCTGCAAACCCAGAGCGACGGTCCGGTGCGCATGCTGGTCGTCGATTTCACGTCGCCGGGCAAGGTGCGCGCCTGCGCGCGGTTCGACGCCGAACGCGTTGCCGCCGCCGTCGCCGGCGATGAAGCCGATCCGGGGCAATTGCTGGGCCGGGGCCATCTCGCCATGACCATCGATCAGGGCCCCGACATGAGCCGCTATCAGGGCCTGGTTCCGCTCGATGGCAAAGACCTCGAACATGCGGCGCACGAATATTTTCTGCGTTCGGAACAGATTCCGACCCGCGTTCGCCTTGCGGTCGCCGAAGAGTTCCGCGGTGGCGAAAACGGCGCGCGCCGCCGCTGGCGTGCCGGCGGCATCCTGCTTCAGTTCCTGCCCAAATCGGTCGAGCGCGCGCGGCAGGCGGACCTCGATCCCGGCGACGCGCCGCCCGGCACCGAGCCCGATCTGCCGGCCGAAGACGACGCCTGGGTCGAAGGCCGTTCGCTGGTGGCGACCGTCGACGACATCGAGCTGATCGACCCGGCGCTTTCGAGCGAGTGGCTGGCCTATCGGCTTTTTCACGAACGCGGCGTGCGGGTGTTCCGCTCCGCGCCCGTGCAGGCGCAATGCTCCTGCTCGCGACAAAATGTCGAAGCCATGCTGCGGAGCTTCCCGCCGGAGGACCGCGACGACATGGTCGAGGACGGCAAGATCACCGTCACCTGCGAGTTTTGCAGTTCGACTTACGTGTTCAAGCCGGGCGACGTAGCGGGCAAGGACGCGGCGCGGTCCTAGCGATGACGTTGGCGCGCCGCCTTAATTAAGCGTGCGCCGGTTGTCGCCGGAGTCGAGCGAGAACGCCGGAATCTCGATGTCGAAATGTTCGCCGCCCGCGGTCACCATGCCGTAAGTCCCGGCCATGAAGCCCGACGGCGTTTGCAGCGGCACGCCGCTGGTGTACTCGAACGATTCCCCGGCCTTGAGCACGGGTTCCTCGCCGACGACGCCGGTGCCGCGCACCTCCTGACGGCGGCCGGTAGCGTCGGTGATGCGCCAGTGCCGGGTCTTCAACTGCACCGTGTCGCCGCCCTTGTTCGTGATCGCGATGGTATAGGCCCAAAAGAAATAGTTGTTCTCAGGCGACGAGCGGTCGGCGACGAAGCGTGGGGTCACCACGACTTCGATGTTATGGGTGACGGTACGGTACATGGCGCAAATCTGGCGCAATCCCGGCGCTTTCTCAAGCTACGGTAAACGGCGAAGTTCGCGCTGGAGTACGCTGCGGCGGCGTGCGAATTTCGCGATCGGGGCATACGAGTACCGTCCACCACCGCAGCGGCAATGGTTGCAGATTCCATGGTGAAGGCTTCCCCGCCGCCGGCGGCCGCGGGCGAACGCGATCTGCGGCTCGATCTGTTCCGCGGCGTGGCGCAGATCGG
>CAYVPC010000200.1:0-6692 GCA_964453555.1 uncultured Hyphomicrobiales bacterium
CGCTAAGGGTCAAAAGCTACCGGAACGCGATGTCCGCCCTCACGTCCGCCTCTCCCGAGAACGGACATTCGCCAGCGTGATCGGGATGTCCGTCAAGGGCCAATCGCGCCGGTTTAGGCGGACGCAGCATCGTCGGGTATGCTCGACGGCGGCTCGGGAGCGCAGATCAGAGGCTTGTGCGCCAAAACGCGGACTAATTCCACTTTTCCCGTCAACACTTCTCGACAATCCAGACATCGCTACCATCCGATCCCGTTTGGGATTTCATCTCAGAGATCCCTTAAAACCACACCTTCCATTCTCCTTAGGAGATTTCATTCGTGGCTCGGTCTCGCATTTTCGCTGCGGCCGCGATTGCGTTGTCGGTGGCGATCGCCGCTCCTGAAGTTCAAGCACAAGCTCCGGCGGGTGATGCGGGTGCGCCAAAGCCATCGAAACTAAAGATGACCAAGGAACGTCTCCAGGAAATGCTGGCTAAGTGGCGTGAGAACAGGCCGAAACTAAAGGCCTGCCGCGCCGAGGCTCGGAAGAAGGGTCTCGCAGGCGACGACCGCTGGTTCTTCATTTCGGACTGCATGGAAAAGCCGTGAATGGCCTCCGTATTGCGGTTTCTATTTTTCATAGCATACCCCACTTTCTGCTTGGCGCGCAGCCGAACGCCTGCAAATAATTAATGCTGGGGGTTGCACAGCTTTGTGCATCGCTTGTGGAGGCGCCGATATCATCTCTACCCCAGGGCAAGCTCGCATCTCCGCGTCGGGTCAAACTGCGACATCGCAGGATGGGTACGTCACGGCAGCTTTATGCTCGAAAGCCGACGTTCGCGCACGCCGCAATATTTGACGCAACGGGCCAACTCGGAAGTATCAACCCTACACAATGTTACCGACGCAGTTAGCCATGGACCCAACCCAGTGGACAGTCACTACGAACGGTGAGAATTGCGGATGTTCGAGACGTTGTTCGGCGCGGAAATTCCGCTCGCCATACGCTTCTTCCTGGCACTCCTCATCTCGCTCGGGCTGATCGGGACGACTGCATGGGCGGTGCTCCGGTTCGGCACGGGGCGGTTGGGAGGCGCAAGCACGCGCGCACGCCGGCCGCGGCTAGCGGTTGTCGATCACGCCAGCGTCGATGAAAGTCGGCAGCTTATCCTCGTCCAGCGCGACAATGTCGAACACTTGCTGATAATCGGCGGGTGGATCGACGTGGTCGTCGAAGCAAACCTTGTGCGCGAGGGACCCGCGGCGCGCGAAGTAGTGCAGCCGCGACCGCCCGCCGCGGCGAGAGCGCTACCGCGAACCATTCCAATGCCGGAGAGCGGGTCGTGGCCGCTGCAGCCGGAGCCAGTGGCACCGGCGCGGCGGATGCAACCAGTGCCGGACGAACCCGCGATTGCAACGCCCCCGCCGAAACACACCGAGCCGGCCCCAGGCTTAGCGCATGAGTCGTTGGCCGCGCTGGCCGAAGACACCGCGGAGAGGGTCGCCGCAGCCGATCAAAGCCTCGCGGAGCTGGCGCATCGCATCGAAGCAGCGTTACGCAAGCCGAATGCAGTGGCCGCTGCGCATCCATCCGTAACACCGATGCGCGCCGCGCCGCCGCCCGTACCAAAGCGGTAGGGGTCGCGAGCGTCGTCTGACGTACCCGGCAGCGACTTCCGCTATTACCCCGAACGCCGATATTCGCTTGCGCGCGCTCAAATTTGCGACGTCTATTTCTTCCTCCAGAAAACCGGACACTTGCCGGCTACCTGCCGCTCCAAATTTCGTAGGCGACCTGCTTGGACTGAGCTAAATTGCCTCGGCGTGGCGGAAAGGCGGGGAAGAATAAATGGACCTGATTGTGCAAATTCGGGCGGCGAAGGAGCCTTCGGAGGCACTCAACATCATCGTGCGCGCGTTCGGTGCGGATACTGGCACGCTGCATTTTCTGGGGGACGACGGGTTACTGCACCTCAAGGCGCTCAGCGGGCAATTCCCGCCGCCGGTGCTCGCCATAATCCGCCAGATTCCGGTCGGCAAAGGCATGGCCGGTCTAGCTGTCGAGCGCGGCAAGCCGGTGGATGCCTGCAACATCCAAACCGACACCAGCGGCGACGTGCTTCCCGGCGCCAGGGCGACCGGGATGGAAGGAGCGATAGTGGTGCCAGTGTTTGAAGGCGCACGCGTGATTGGCGCGCTCGGCATCGCCAATCGCGCCGAGCGCACCTTCAGCGACGCTGAGAAGGCAGCTTTAATCGCCGCTGGGAGAGCCCTCGCCGCGCGGTAGATGTCTACTCGATCAGCATCTTCTCCTTGGCGCTGCGCTTTTCTTCGACGCGCGGCTCCTGGCCGCCGCGCAGGACGGAATTACCCTCAAACAGGGTGCGCTGATCGATGGCCGGCGGCGAAAGCCAGTCACTCTCTGCCATCTGCCCGCCGGCAGCGAAGGCCTTAAGCGGATTGTCGTAAGTAACGCGCCGCACGTGCTCTTCGGCGATGCCGCGATCCCGCATCAGCTGAGCCGTCTTTGGCACCGCAAGCGGGTCAGACACGCCCCAATCAGCGCTGGAATTGATGAAAATGCGCTCGGAGCCGTAGCGCCGCACGATTTCCACCATCCGCTCATTGCCCATCTTAGTGTGTGGATAGATCGTAAAGCCGGCCCAGAAACCGCGATCGAGCACCTCCTGCGCGGTCTCCTCATTGTTGTGGTCGATGATCACGCGGTCGGGCCCGATCCCGTGCTCAACGCAGACGTCCATCGAACGCGAGGTGCCGCGCTTCTTGTCGCGATGCGGCGTATGGATCTGCACCAGCATATCGAGCTCTTTGGCAAGTTCGAGCTGAGCGCGGAAAAATTTGTCTTCGGCCGGCGTCTGTTCGTCGTAACCGATCTCGCCCACGGCGACGACGCCTTCTTTGGGCAGGAAGCGCGGCAGGATTTCCATGACCGCCTCGGCAAGGCGCTCGTTATTGGCCTCCTTGCTGTTGAGGCCGATGGAGCAGTAGTGACGGATTCCGAACTGCCCGGCGCGAAACCGCTCCCAACCGACCAACGTCGACAGATAGTCGATATAGGTTCCGACTGACGTTCGCGGCTGCCCAATCCAGAAGGCCGGCTCGATGACGGCGACAATGCCCGCCGCCGCCATGGCCTCGTAATCGGCCGTCGTGCGCGCCCACATGTGAATGTGCGGATCGATATAAGTCATCGTGATACTCCTCTTTCAGCTTGTTCAGCCTGGCGAAGGATGTTTCGCAGCAAGCGCGGCCCAACTTATCTGACCGCCGCGAACCGCGGTCGCGAGAGTCGGGTCGCGGCCGAGGATGCTCGCAGCGTCGCGATGTTGGCTTTCCGCAAGCGCCAGCGCTGCAGCTTGGCGCTCAATCGGCGCGCCACTATTGAGCACGCGGCTCAAATCGTCGAGAGCGGCGTTGTCGGCATACCGGCCAACGCCCCGCCAAAGTTCGTAACTGACCGTCCTGCCCGCCGCCCAACGCTCGTGGGCATAGTCGCAAAGCATCCGGGTCAGGTCTGGATTCCAACGCCGTTCCAGATCCTGGATTGGATGCAACGCACTGCCGATGAACAGGGCCTTCACGACCATCTGATTCCAGCGGTGTTCGGAGAACTGCTCGGCGGGATAGGGATTGCTATGCGCCACCGCTTCAAAAACAGCTTTCATGTTGGTGCGCACGCCTTCCGCCGCGCGCTCGACGTAACGCGGCTGCTCGGGGTAAAGCGGGAGTCCGCGATAGAAGGCGATCAATTCCCCCACGTCCGCCGTACTGAAAAGCTGTTCGAGACGCTCGGCGAATCTCGCGGGCGAACCGCCGGCGACGAGGAGGAAAAAAACGCGGGTAGCCTGATCAAGACTCCAATCGGCCGGACGCCATCCCGAACGCGCCGCTTCCGCCGCTGTGACATCCGCAGCAGATAAAGCGAGGTCCGCCTTGCCGATGCGGCGGTGCACGAGGCTGATCGCCATGAACAGTGCACGATCAGAGCCCGCGCCGGCGACCGCTTCGGCTTGCGCCTGGAGCCAATCAGCGGCGTTTCCGGTTAATTGTCGACGCAGCCACGCTTGCAACAATTTCGCCGGCGTTTCCATGTTACGTCCCGGCAATGAAGCGCTGGAATGCGAGCGTCAGCAGAAAGGCCGCGACCGAAACTGCCGAGAGGAATGTCTGGCCTTGTCCCGCCATGAAGAGCCCGTCAAGCAGGCTGATCCCTGCAATCAGCAGCATCATTGCATGCGGAATGTCGGAAGCGCCCGGACGAAACATAAGGACGAGAGCAAACAGCACCGTTGCAAGCAAAAGCGCTGCGAGAACAGCTACTGCGCCGCCAGTGACGGCGAATGGCGCGGCATAAGCAAACGGTACCGCGAGGAAGAGTAGCGGCCAGATATTTTTCACACGCTGCAAATTCTCTTGCTTTGCTACATAAGTAAGTCCGATCAGATAACAAAGCGATACGAAAGCCGCGAGCGACAAACGCTCGGGCACCGCACCGGCGACCGCGATGCCTGCGATGATATAGACGAGCAGCCGGCAAAGCCCCATTAGCAACGGGCCGATCGGGTTTGCCTTATGCCAGATGTCATACAGCACGATCATCGCCGCCAGTAGCACGCCCGCGACCGACGCCCGCCACCCGGTGCCTTGCGGCATGCCGTAACCGACGGCGAGCAGAAGAGCGAGGCCGAGAGCAAGAAGACCAAAACCATAAACGAAAACAGTTGCGGCCCGCACGTCGCCGGCAGGAATTGGTCGATCCGGTCGTGTGCGCTGATCGAGTTCCCGATCGAACGCATCGTTGAGGAACATGCCGCCCACGTAGAACAGTGAGAGAGAGATCATGAGCGGTATTGCCTGCGCGCCCGTTATCGCCGCGCCCGACAGGACGATTCCCGCAAGCACGTTCGACCAAATAGTCGGCAGATTGGAAACGCGCCCGAGCCGCAATGCCACCGGCCAGCTCATACCGCCAACGCCGGGCGTTGTCGCACCTCTTCCATTAGGCAGCTCATGGAAGGCGAGCGGCTCACGCATTGGACGTCTCCCTGCCGTTGCAGGTTCCTTATTTTTATTGTTCGGCGACAAGCTTAGCTTAGCACTCGCACTCCGCGCTCACAAGTCACAACACCTCGTCGAACAGATGACGCAAGATCAACGCTTTAACATCGGTCGCCGCAAGCGCTCCGGACGGAAGTAGATTGGGGTTGGAACTGATGAATAGCGGCCCATCCGTCGGATCATCAGTCGGTCGGCCGTGCGAGCCTTTAACCAACGTCGCGTCGAGCGGGATCACGTCCATGAGCGTACGAGAGCCAAGCGCGCGCTTGGCGAGACGCCAGCCGATACTGAGCTTGGGAAAGCGGATGGTGGGGTCGAGGAAAAGTTCCACGGGGTCATAGCCGGGCTTGCGGTGGATATCGACGGTCCGCGCGTAATCGGGGGCTTTCACGTCGTCGAGCCAATAATAATAAGTGAACCAGCTATCCGCATGAGCGAGGGCTATAAGTTCTCCCGAGCGGAAGTGATCGAGGCCAAATTCCGGTTTGGTTGCGTCATCAAGCACGCGCTCGACTCCGGGCAGGGCTTTTATCAGCGCCTTGACGTCGGCGAGCCGTTCCTTCGCAGTTACGTAGACGTGGGCTATCTGATGATCGGCGACGGCAAACGCGACCGACGCGCCAGGGTCGAGTTGCTCGCGACCTAACTCCTCGCGCACCGAAATGAGACCGGCGCGGCGCAGCGCACGGTTGATGTCGATCGGCCTGCTCACCGGTGTGATGCCATATTCGGAAAGTACGATGACGCGGGCGCCATCGCGTCGCGCGTCGTTGATGATTTCGCCGCAGAGCGCGTCAACCTCGCGCAGATCGTGCGCAACTTGCGGAGCGCCGGGACCGAGACGTTGCAGGACATAGTCAAGATGCGGCAAATAGATGAGCATGAGGGTTGGTTTGCGCTCGCGGCGGACGTGGAGCGCGCTGTGCGCGATCCATTCGCTGGCCACGATGCTCGTCGCGGGTCCCCAGAAGCTGAACAGCGGAAAAGGGCCAAAGCGCGCGGTTAGTTCGTCCCGCAATTCCGGCGGCGTGGTGTAGCAATCGGGAATCTTGCGGCCATCGGCGGGATACATCGGCCGCGGCGTCACGCCGATATTGGCCGTAGCGTACATGTTGTACCACCAGAACATGTTGGCGCAGGTAAAAGCAGGCTCGCGCCGCCGCGCCGTCTCCCACACGCGTTCGCCGGCAACCAACCGATTGGACTGGCGCCAGAACATAACCTCCGAGAGATCGCGGAAATACCAGCCGTTGGCGACGATGCCATGCTCTCGCGGCAGGAGGCCGGTCAGAAAGGTTGTCTGCGCGGTGCAGGTCACCGCTGGAACGACGGTCGCGAGTTGCCGCATCGCGCCCGCTTTTGCCAGCCGTTGCAGGGCTGGCGTATCGGGCCCGACCATTCGCGGTGTCAGTCCCACGACATTGATGACGATCGTCGGGTACATGAAAAACCGGAAGAAATTGTGTCTTATTTCTTCAGCGAACGTACATAGGCCATCACTTGGAGTATCTGGTCTTGCGTCAGGCGTTTACCGAATGGCTGCATGGCACCCGTGGCGACTCCATATATGATCTCAAACATGCCCTTGTCGGTGGTGAACCGCGGGTAATGATGCGTGTCCGCGATCAG
>CAYVPC010000201.1:0-6680 GCA_964453555.1 uncultured Hyphomicrobiales bacterium
GGCTGATATGGCTGTCGAGGTTGACGCGCACGCACGGCCAATTGAGCCGCGCCGCCACCTGCTCGATGTGCGTCGATTTTCCGGTGCCGTGATAGCCGGTGACGATGACGCGGCGGTTGCGGGCGAAGCCGGCGAGGATGGCGAGCGTGGTCGGCTTGTCGAACCGATAGTCGGCATCGAGGTCGGGAACGTGCTCGTCCGGTTCGGAATAGGCCGGCACTTCCAGATCGCTGTCGATGCCGAACACCTGGCGGATCGACACCTTCATATCCGGCAAGCCGGGAGCAGCTTCAGTTGCGAGCGACATTGCACCTCCGTGACGCCGGAACTTCCCGAGGACGCGCTAATCAGCCCTCACCGGCAGTCGGATGACGCGTCAAATTTAGCAGAAGCGCACAAGGCTGCGAAAGCCACTACTGGGATAAATGGATTTCAGCAAAACCCGGCCGACTTCAGGTAGTTATAGGCCTGGATGATCTCCCGCAGCCGCTCTTCGGAACCGCGGTCGCCGCCATTGGCGTCGGGATGATGCCGCTTCACCAAGACCTTAAACTTGGCCTTGATATCGGCGCGTTTGGCCTCGCCTTCAAGGCCGAGGACGTCGAGCGCCCGGCGCTGGGCATTGAGGATTTTGCGCCCCTCCGGAGCCGGCCGTGCATGACCGGCCCGGCCGGCGGCCAGGCCCTCGAACAAGCCAAACGGGTCATCGGCCGCCCAACCGGAATGGCCGGCGGCACCGGAACCGCGCCGCGACTTTCCCCGGCGGCCGCTGACGCTGCCGATCGAGCCCATCTTCCAGGTCGGACGGTGGCCGGTAATGTCTTCCTTCTGGTATTTCGCGATTGCGTCGTCGCTCATGCCGGCAAAGAAGTTGTAGGAGTTGTTATATTCGCGGACATGTTCGAGGCAGAAGCGCCAGTATTCCGACGCGCGCAGCCGGCCTTTCGGCGCCCGATGCGTCGCCGGCGCGCCGCAGCGCGGCCACTGACAGCCGGGAAGCTCGGCCTTGAGCGTGCGATCCTGATCCGGTTTGACCCGGATGCGATCAAACAATGGCGAATTCGTACTCATCGTTGCGATTATGCGGGTGCGCCGATGGCACCTGCAAGACTTGACAGGCGGCAAAAGCGCGCGTCGTAAACAGACCCATGCACTGGCGGGATCTCATCACCGAAAAGTTGCATAAGGCTTTCGCGCCTGAAAGTTTGCGCGTCGAAGACGAATCGCACCGCCACGAAGGCCACGCCGGACATCGCCCCGGCGGCGAGACTCATTTCCGGCTATATATCGTGTCGGAAGCATTCCGTGGAAAGACCCGGATCGAACGTCATCGCATGATCAACACGGCGCTGGCCGACGAGCTTGCCGGCGGCGCGCACGCGCTTGCCATTCATGCGCAAGCACCGGGCGAGGGCTAGGCCGTGCGCCGGTTGTTACGTGAAATGCGACAGCTGTGGCGGAGGCACTGGCCGCTGGCGCTGCTGTTACCCGCGATATTGGCGGCATCGCCGGCCCACGCGGAAGCCAATCAGCAAGTCGAGGAATTCCTCAGTCAAGTTAACGGGCACCTTGCCATGATGGCGCGCCAACCGAGCGGCGGCGTCAACCTCGGCTGCACGCGCTTGATGGCGAGTTCGGTCAACATCGACGCGATCGCCCACGGCGCCGCCGCGGACAGCTGGCCGCGCATGACGCCGCAGCAGCGCGTCGCCTACCGGTCGTTCATCGAGCACCGCGCCGTTCGCGAATGCGTGCGCCAGAACCAGGACCACACCGGGGCGCCGTTGACCTTGATCGGCATGCGCCAAAGCCAGAGCGGCGACTGGATGCTGGCCACGCGATCGAGCCATGGGGGCGGATCGCACAATATTATCTGGCGCCTGCGCGACGACGGTCACCGACTGCGCGCAATCGATATTTTGTTTGATGGCCGCAGCACGATGCTCATCTTTCGGGAGGAAACCAAGAGCTTGCTCGACCGCTACAACGGGAATATTGGCATGATGGTTGACGCGCTCCCCCGCTGACGCGAGTGATCGAAAGGATCACAGCCGAATCGTCATGGCCGAACATTCTTCCCTGATCCGGGTGGAACATGTGGATCGCGTCTACGATGACGGTGCCGTGACGGCATTGCGCGATATCAATCTTATCATTCGACCCAACGAATGCGCCGCTATCGTCGGTAAGAGCGGCAGCGGCAAAAGCAGCCTCATTCACATCATGAGCGGATGCGACGCGCCGACCGCAGGGACGGTCTACTGGCACGACGAATCTATTTGGCGGCAGGAGGACTGGCGCCGGCTCCGCGCGACGAGAATCGGCATTGTATTCCAGGAGTTCCATTTGCTGCCGGCGTTGACCGCGGCGGAAAACGTCGAGTTGGCGCTGATGGGCCATTGCATCTCCGCCGCCGACCGGGCGCGGCGCGCGAGCAGCCTGCTTGAGCGGGTCGGCTTGTCCGATCGCGCGCGCCATTTGCCGACCGAGCTGTCGGGCGGCGAACGCCAGCGCGTCGCCATCGCCCGCAGCATCGCCAACGATCCCGAACTCATTCTGGCGGACGAGCCGACCGGCAATCTCGACAGCGCCAACGCCGACGCGGTTGTCGAACTCCTCCTCAACATCCGCCGCGACCGCGGCGCCGCGCTGATTCTCGTCACGCATGACGAAAGCCTGGCGGCACGTTGCGACTGGCGCATCCGCCTCAAAGACGGCGCGATCGAGACGGAGCAAGAGGAAGAGGCAACGGAGAAAGAGGAAAAGGCACCCGCCGGGAAGCTGCGGCCCGCTCGCGGGACACCATCGCCGGCGCGCCGTGCGCGCAAGAGAAAAAAATGAGGCGACGGCCGTGAATCTCGTGACGCTCGCCGTTCGCAACCTGCAACGCCGCACGATGCGAACATCGGCGGTGTCGCTGAGCGTCGGTCTTGCGGTTGCTTCGGCGTTGAGCCTGATCTCGTTGTCCGACAGCATTGAAAACGGGGTGCGCGAAGGAGCCGACGAGCGCAACGCCGATCTGACCGTGCTCAAGCGCAATGCGTCGGATATTTTCTCGGGCTTTATCACCGAAGATCTGGTGGGACGGATCGCCGGGATGCCGGGCGTCGCCGCAGTCGCAGGCGACCTGATCATGTTCGCGCCGGTCGACCAGGACCAGCAGAAGCTCGTCGCCGGCGGGCCGCCTGACGGATTCATCTGGAAGAGCATGCCGCTCCTCGCCGGAACGATGCCCGCCGCCGGCGCGACGCGTTACGCCATCCTCGGCAGCGGCGCCGCGGAAGTTCTCCACAAGGGCGTGGGTGACGAAATCACCATCCTCGACGAGCCGTTCCACGTGGCTGCGATCGCCAACTACCAATCGGCGCTCAACCGCTCGATGGTTTTTGTCCCGTTGGAGGATTTGCAGGATGTCGCCTTCCGGCAGAAGCAGATCACCATGCTCAACATCCGGCTCGCGCCCGGCCTCAAGCCGAAGCAGATCGAAACACTGAAGACTTCGATAGCGGCGATCGGGCCGCTCTTGGTGACGCCGACCGATCAATTCCTCCGCAACGACCGCTATGTGGCGGTCATGCGGTCGATCTCGCGCACCGTGTCGCTAATCGCCCTGATCATGGGCGCGCTGAGCGTGCTCAGCACGCTGCTGATGGCGGTTCAGGAACGCACCAGCGAAATCGGCATCATGTCGGCGATCGGATGGGCGCGCGCGCGGACCATGGGTTCGATCGTCATCGAAGGCGCCGTGATCGGCGCCATCGGCAGCGTGCTCGGGATCGGAATTTCCTATGGCGTCTCGTATTCTTTTACCGGGCTGCCGATCATCGGCGAGATGATGTCGTTTCACCCGGTGCCGGAAATGTTCCTGCCGACACTGCTGGTTTCAATCCTGTTGTGCGCAATCGGCGCGCTCTACCCCGCCTGGCGCGCGGCCACGATGAACCCGGCCGAAGCCTTGCGGCGGTTCTAGCGGGCAAACGCCCCCGCGACCAATTCCATAAACCGGTCCGGCTGATCGAGCATCGGGCAATGGCCCGCCTGCCCGATCTCGAAAAAACTGCAATCGGTATGATTAACGATGAAGTCCTTTGCCGAAATCATGTTCGTAATCTTGTCTTCGGTGCCCCAAATCGCCAGGTTCCGGCAACGCGATTCTAGCAACCTTTGTTTGACGTTGTACGTACTCACCTCACGCAAAGCCTTGATGATTCTCCTGCTGGTTTTGCTGCCCCGAATAAGCTGCAGGGTGCGGTCTATCTCTTCAGGCGGAAAACGATCCGGAAACACGAACAGGTTCCTTAAGACCCGCCTTGCGTTCGCCGGCGTCGCGCTTCGCGGGGTGCGAACGTTGAAGGAAAGATCTTTGCCGTCGCCGAGACCGGGACACCCGCTGAAGACGACGGTCAGGTTGCCTGCGTTGGTTGTTCGCCCGGTTTCGATCGCGATCAACGAGCCGAACGAATTCCCAAAAACCGCGAAACGATCGTCCGGATACATCTTGATCATTTCGGACAACGGCCGGGAATAGTCGGCGACGTACGATTGATCGATCTCCCGCTCGCAGATTGCTTCGTCAAAAACAATGACGCGCCGAAACAGCCCGCGCAGTCCTTCCAGGACTTGCGACCAGAAACAGCTGCGGCAATAGATCGCCGGCAGCAGGATCGCCACGCCGTATCCGGTGCCCTGAAATACGTTGCCGTGCGCCATGCGCGCGCCCCCGCGGGTAACGCAGGCTAGCAGATATTACCGCGGTCCGAAATAATCGGAATAAGGGATCGCCGGCGCTGAGCTAGCTCGCCTTCGCGGTCACCTTGCGCGCAAGCGGCGTCACCCGCAACGCCGTGATGCGGTTGCGGGTCTTGCGCAACACCTGGAAGCGGAAACCGTGGAAGGTGAAGCTCTGTCCCGGCTCCGGGATCGAGCGCGACTCGTGGATCACCACGCCCGCGATCGTCGTCGCCTCGGCGTCAGGAATGTTCCAGTCCATCGCGCGGTTGAGGTCGCGCACTGGCACCGCGCCGTCGACATTGACCGAGCCGTCCGCCAGCATGCGCACGCCGGGCACAGCAATGTCGTGCTCGTCGCTGATGTCGCCGACGATTTCCTCGACGATATCCTCCAGCGTCACCAGTCCCTCCAGCTCGCCGTATTCGTCGACCACCAGCGCGAAAGGCGTCTTGCGGTGACGAAACGCCTTGAGCTGCTCGTACAACGGCGTCGTGTCCGGCACGAACCACGCCGGCCTGATCAGCCCGGGAATGTCGAGCCTGGCGGCGTTGCCGCCGGCCGCGTGCAAGGCGCGCAGCACCTCCTTGGCGTGCAAGATGCCGATGATGTTGTCGGGCGAGCCGCGCCATAGCGGCAGGCGAGTCACCGCGGCGGCGAGCACGGCATCGATGATCTCGCGCGGCGATTCGTCAGCATCCAGCATGACCATCTTGGTGCGATGGATCATCACGTCGGACACCATCAGCTCGCGCAGGTCGAGCAGTCCGCCCATCATGTCGCGGTCGAGCTTCTCCACCACGCCGGCGCGGTGCATGAGATCGACGGCGCCGCGCAACTCCTCGCGCGGCGTGAGAATCGACTGCAGCCTGCCGATGTGCATGCCGAGCAGGCGCAGAATCACGCGGACGAGCCATTCGACCACCCGCAGGAAAGGCGAGAACCAGCGCACCAGCCGATCGACCGACCGGGCGACGTTGAGCGCCATGCGGTCGGGCATGTTGAAGGCGGCGGTCTTGGGCAGCACTTCGGCGATGATGAAGATCACCAAAGTCATCACCACGGTGGCATAGATGACGCCGACATGGCCGAAGAACGTGAGCAACAGGCCGGTCGCGAGCGTCGAGGCCGCGATGTTGGTCAGGTTGTTGCCGAACAGGAGAACGCCAAGCAATCGCTCGCGCATGGCCAACAGCCGGTTGACGATGGAGGCGTCCTTGTTGCCGTGCTTCTCCAGGCGCATCATCGCGGCGCGCGACGAAGCCGTGAGCGCGGTCTCGCTGGCGGAGAAGAACGCCGACATCACAAGGCACAACAGGACCGCCAGTACGGTCAACCAGTCGTAAATCGTCATTTCGCCGCAAGCTTCTCGCTCAAGAACGCACGCACTTCGTCCTGATCGACGCCGTTCTCGACGAAGGCGGCGCCGATCCCGCGCACAAGAATAAATGTAGGCATTCCGCGCTTCACTTTCTTGTCCTGCGCGATCAGTTCCATCAGCCGGTCCACGCTCGGCAAATCGCCGGGAATATCCTTCGGCGCGGTCGGCAAGCCGACCTCCGCCAGATGGCGGATCGCGCGCTCGGCCTCGGCCGCCGGGATAAGGCGCTGGCGCGCCGAAAAGGCGAAAGCGAGCGCCATGCCGGCAGCGACCGCTTCGCCGTGCAACAGCCGGTCGGAAAAGCCGCAGGCCGCTTCGAGCGCGTGCCCGAAAGTATGGCCGAGATTGAGCAATTGCCGCTCGCCGCTCTCGCGTTCGTCGCGCGCCACGATCGCCGCCTTGGCGCGGCAGCTTACGGCGATGGCATGCTCGCGCGCGGAACTGCCGGAGGATTTGCCGCCGGCGAACACGTCGCGCCAGTTCGCTTCCAGCCAGGCGAAGAAGGCGGCATCGCCGAGCAGCGCATATTTGGCGACTTCGGCGTAGCCGGCGCGGAATTCGCGCGCCGGCA
>CAYVPC010000202.1:0-6640 GCA_964453555.1 uncultured Hyphomicrobiales bacterium
GCCAATATGGGCCTCTACGGCTGCCCGACCACCGTCAATAATGTCGAGACCATCGCGCAGGTGCCCGACATCATGCGGCGCGGCGCCGCCTGGTTTGCCGGCATCGGCCGGGCCAACAACACCGGCACCAAGCTGTTCTGCATTTCCGGCCACGTTGCAAAGCCATGCACCGTGGAAGAGCAGATGGGCATTCCGCTGCGCGAGCTGATCGAGAACCACGCCGGCGGCGTGCGCGGCGGCTGGGACAATCTGCTCGCGGTCATTCCCGGCGGCTCGTCGATGCCGCTGGTGCCGGCCGGACCCGACCAGGCCGACTCGCTGCTGATGGATTTTGACGGCTGCCGCGACAAGAAAACATCGCTCGGTACCGCGGCAGTTATCGTCATGGACAAGACCGCCGATATCGTCAAAGCGATGGCGCGCATCTCCTATTTCTACAAGCATGAGAGCTGCGGCCAGTGCACGCCCTGCCGCGAAGGCATGGGCTGGATGTGGCGCGTGCTCACTCGCATGGCTGACGGCCGCGCGCAAAAGCGCGAGATCGACATGCTGATGCAGGTGACCCAGCAGATCGAAGGTCACACCATCTGCGCCTTCGGCGACGGCGCCGCCTGGCCGGTGCAGGGGCTGCTGCGGCATTTCCGGCCGGAGATCGAGCGGCGCATCGACGAATACACCGCCAACCCGGACACCGAGGACGTGCTCGAAGCGCCGGTAACCGAGGCGGCGGAGTGAGACGTTAGATGAGCAAACTCATCGTCGACGGCAAAGAGATCGACGTTCCGCCGGAGTACACGTTACTCCAGGCCTGCGAAGCGGCCGGCGCGGAAATCCCGCGCTTCTGCTTCCAGGAGCGGCTGTCGATCGCCGGCAATTGCCGCATGTGTCTGATCGAAGTTGCCGGCATGCCAAAGCCGCAGGCATCTTGCGCGATGGGCGTGAAGGATTTACCGCCGAACAAGGATGGTTCGCCGAAGGTGCTGCTGACGCGTTCGCCCATGGTGCGCAAGGCGCGCGAGGGCGTAATGGAATTCCTCTTGATCAATCATCCGCTCGATTGCCCGATCTGCGACCAGGGCGGCGAATGCGATTTGCAAGACCAGGCGATGGCCTACGGCGTCGATCAGAGCCGCTACCGCGAGAACAAGCGCGCGGTCGAGGACAAATATCTCGGAGCGCTGGTCAAGACGGCGATGAACCGTTGCATCCAGTGCACGCGCTGCGTCCGCTTCGCCACCGAGGTCGCCGGCGTGCCCGAGCTCGGCGCCATCGGCCGCGGCGAGGATATGGAGATCACGACCTATCTCGAAGAGGCGATGACATCGGAATTGCAGGGTAACGTCGTTGATCTCTGTCCGGTCGGCGCGCTTACCTCGAAGCCGTACGAATTCGCCGCGCGGTCGTGGGAACTGAACAAAACCGAATCGATCGACGTGATGGACGCGCTCGGCTCGGCGATCCGCATTGACACGCGCGGGCGCGAGGTGATGCGCATCCTGCCGCGCACCAACGACGACGTGAACGAGGAGTGGATCTCCGACAAGACCAGGCATGCAGTGGACGGCTTGCGCACGCAGCGGCTTGATCAGCCCTATGTGCGCGAAAACGGAAAATTGCGTCCGGCGTCGTGGAGCGAAGCGTTCGGCGCGATCGCCAAGAAACTCGCTGGCGCCAATCCCAGGCGCGTGGGCGCGCTCGTCGGCGATCTCGCCGCGGTCGAGGAGATTTTCGCGCTGAAGGATCTGATGACCCGGCTTGGCGTGACCAACCTCGATTGCCGGCAGGACGGCTCCGCGCTCGACCCGAAATGGGGCCGCGCCGGCTATCTGTTTAACGCGACCATCGCCGGCATCGATACGGCGGACGCGCTTCTCCTGATCGGCACCAATCCGCGCCGCGAAGCAGCCGTCCTCAATGCGCGCATCCGCAAGCGCTGGCGCAATGCAAAAAGCTTCTCCATCGGCCTGATCGGCCCTAAAGCGCCGCTGACTTACACTTACGACTATCTTGGCGCCGGGCCGGAAACGCTCGCCGACGTCACCCGTCACAGCTTTGCCGAAGCGATGCGCAAGGCAGCGCGCCCGCTGATCATTCTCGGCGCTGATGCGCTGGCGCGGCCCGACGGCGCGGCGATCGCCTCGCTTGCGGCCAAGGCCGCCGTCGATCTCGGCGCGGTCAAGGATGGCTGGAACGGCTTCTGCGTGCTACATCACGCCGCATCGCGCGTCGGCGCGCTCGATCTCGGCTTTGTGCCGGGCGAGGGCAGCCTGAATGCGCGGCAGATGGCCGCCTCCGGAACGCTCGATGCCGTCTTCCTGCTTGGCGTCGACGAGGTCGACATCGCAGCCGGCGCGCTCGTCGTTTACATCGGAACCAACGGCGACCGCGGCGCTTCGCGCGCCGACATTGTGCTGCCGGGCGCTGCTTACCCGGAAAAGTCGGCGACTTATGTGAACACCGAAGGGCGCGTGCAGATGGCAACGCGCGCCTCTTTTCCTCCCGGCGACGCGCGCGAGGACTGGGCAATTCTGCGCGCGCTGTCGGACGTGTTGGGCAGGAAGCTTCCCTACGATTCGCTTGCCGCGCTGCGTCAGGCGCTCTATGCCGCACATCCCCACATCATGCGCGTCGGCCAGATCGCGCCCGGCGATGCAGCCGACATACAAAAGCTTGCGGCGCGCGGCGGCACGGTCGAGAAGGCGCCGTTCCGCTCCAACATCGTGGATTTCTATTTCACCAATCCGATCGCACGCTGCTCGGCGGTGATGGCGCAATGCTCGGCGATCGCCGGCGGGCGTACGGCCATGACGGCGGCGGAGTAAGGCACGGACACGATGGCAGCGTTCTGGTCCGACTATATCTGGCCGCTCGTGATCATGGTGGCGGAGAGCGTCCTTCTCCTCGTCGTCCTGCTCATCGCGGTCGCCTATGTGCTCTATGCCGACCGGAAGATTTGGGCGGCGGTGCAGATCAGGCGCGGGCCGAACGTGGTTGGGCCGTGGGGATTGTTTCAGTCGTTTGCCGACCTGTTGAAATTCGTGCTCAAGGAGCCGGTCATTCCGGCCGGCGCCAATAAGGGTGTGTTCTTGCTGGCGCCGCTCGTCACCTGCACGCTCGCGCTTGCCGCCTGGGCGGTCATTCCGGTCAGCGCCGGGATGGTGATCTCCAACATTAACGTCGGCGTGCTTTACATCTTTGCGATCTCCTCGCTGATGGTCTACGGCGTGATCATGGCCGGCTGGTCGTCCAATTCGAAATACCCGTTCCTCGCCGCGCTGCGTTCGGCCGCGCAGATGGTGTCTTACGAAGTCTCGATCGGCTTTGTCATCATCACCGTGCTGCTCTGCGTCGGCTCTCTAAATCTCTCGGCCATTGTCGAGGCGCAAAACAGCCGCTGGGGCTTGCTCGGCTGGTACTGGCTGCCGCTGCTACCAATGTTCGTGATCTTTTTCGTCTCGGCGCTGGCCGAGACCAATCGCCCGCCGTTCGATCTTGTGGAGGCGGAATCGGAATTGGTCGCCGGCTATATGGTTGAATACGGCTCGACGCCGTACATGATGTTCATGCTGGGCGAGTACGTCGCCATCGCCACGATGTGCGCGATGGGTACGATCCTGTTCCTCGGCGGCTGGCTGCCGCCGTTCCCGGTGGTGCCGTTCACCTGGATTCCGGGGTTGGTCTGGTTCGTGCTTAAGGCGTCCTTCCTGTTCTTCATGTTTGCGATGGTGAAGGCGTTCGTGCCGCGCTATCGCTACGACCAATTGATGCGGCTCGGCTGGAAAGTGTTCCTGCCGATCTCGCTCGCCATGGTCGTGATCGTGGCCGGCGTCATCGAAGTGATCCGAGGCTGACATGAGACTGGATCAGGCGGCTCGTTCGATCTTCCTCAAGGAGTTCGCGCAGGCGTTCTTTTTATCGATGCGCTATTTCTTCAAGCCGAAAGCGACCATCAACTACCCGTTCGAAAAGAACCCGATTTCGCCGCGCTTCCGTGGCGAGCATGCGCTGCGCCGCTACCCGAATGGCGAGGAACGCTGCATCGCCTGCAAATTGTGCGAGGCAATCTGCCCGGCGCAGGCGATCACGATCGAAGCCGGCCCGCGGCGGAATGACGGCACGCGGCGCACCACGCGTTACGACATCGACATGGTCAAATGCATCTATTGCGGCCTGTGCCAGGAAGCGTGCCCGGTCGACGCCATCGTCGAGGGGCCGAATTTCGAATTCGCCGCCGAGACGCGGGAAGAGCTTTATTACGACAAGGAGCGGCTACTCGCGAACGGCGACCGCTGGGAGCGCGAACTCGCGAAGGCCATCGAACTCGACGCTCCGTACCGGTAAGACGCCGCGCCCATGATCCTGCAAGCGATCTTTTTTTATCTGTTTGCCGGCACATGTATCGCTTCGGCGATCATGGTGATCGCAGCGCGCAATCCCGTGCATTCCGTGCTGTTCCTCATCCTCGCCTTCGTCAATGCGGCGGGCTTGTTCGTACTCCTGGGCGCGGAATTCCTGGCGATGATTTTGATCGTGGTCTATGTCGGCGCTGTCGCGGTGCTGTTCCTTTTCGTCGTTATGATGCTGGACGTGGATTTCGCCGAATTGCGCCAGGGCGTCCTCAACTACCTACCGATCGGCGCTACCGTTGGCATCATTCTCCTGATCGAGCTTTTGTTCGGCGTGATCGGATGGCTGATCACGCCAGGCGTTCCCAAGGCGATCACCGCGCCGATCGCAAATGACGTCAGCAACACGCAGGCGCTCGGGTTCGTGCTCTATACCCGCTACGTCTATTTCTTCGAGGCAGCCGGCGTGATCCTGCTGGTCGCCATGATCGGCGCCATCGTGATGACGCTGAGCCACAAGCCGAACGTGAAGCGTCAAAACATCGGCGACCAGATTTCACGCCGGCGCGCCACCGCGATCGACGTGGTCAAGGTGGAATCGGGGCAGGGGCTGCCATGATCATCGGCCTTGGCCACTATCTTTCGGTAGCCGCGATCCTGTTCACGCTCGGGATCTTCGGCATCTTTCTCAACCGCAAGAACGTGATCGTCATCCTGATGTCGATCGAATTGATCCTGCTGGCGGTCAACATCAATCTGGTGGCGTTCTCGGCGTTCCTTGGCGACATCGTTGGGCAGGTTTACGCGCTGATCGTGCTCACGGTCGCGGCGGCGGAAGCCGCGATCGGCCTCGCCATCCTGGTCGCTTATTATCGCAATCGCGGCTCGATTGCTGTCGAGGACGTCAATCTGATGAAAGGCTGAGCGCATGATCCCGAAAAGTGAATACCGGTTTTCGGGCAAGATCATGCGCCAAATGAAAATGTTAGGCGGATCAAAGACTCAACTTTCACTGGGCGGGCGCTGAAGCACATGTACGAGGCGATTGTCTTCCTGCCGCTGCTTGGCGCCGTCATTGCCGGCGCAATCGCGCTGATTGGCGCGCGCGCCCGCTTTCCGGGCGAGAATCCTCCGCCGCCGCACGACGATCACGCTACCCCGCTGGTGCCGGAGCAAATCCACGGTGCGCCGCGGCCGGAGACCAAACACAGCGAACCCGATCTTGCGAGCCATGACAGTGACGAGTCCGCCGAGCCGAGCGCCGGCTCGCAGGCCGCCGAGCTCATCACCACGACGCTGCTCGGCATCTCATGGCTCTTGTCGTGCATCGCGTTCGTCGACGTCGGCCTGCACGGTCACGACGTGCATGTCACTATCTTCAATTTCATCACCTCCGGCGATCTGAAGGTCGACTGGGCGCTGCGCATCGACCCGCTCACGGTGGTGATGCTGGTGGTGGTGACCACCGTGTCCGGCCTCGTGCACCTTTATTCCATAGGCTACATGGCCGAGGATCCGTACAAGCCGCGGTTCTTCTCCTATCTGTCGTTCTTCACCTTCGCCATGCTGATGCTGGTGACGTCCGACAATTTGGTGCAGCTGTTCTTCGGCTGGGAGGGCGTCGGGCTCGCGAGCTATCTGCTGATCGGCTTCTGGTTCCACAAACCGGAGGCCAATGCCGCGGCGATCAAGGCGTTCCTCGTCAACCGCGTCGGCGATTTCGGCTTCGCGCTCGGCATTTTCGCCGTTTTCCTGCTCACCGGATCGCTCGCGTTCGATACCGTGTTCGCGCAGGCGCCCAGTCTGGCCAACAAGACGTTTCATTATCTCAGCTTCGACATCGACGCGCTGACACTGATCTGTCTTCTGCTGTTCATGGGCGCCATGGGCAAATCGGCCCAGTTCCTGCTGCACACTTGGCTCCCCGACGCGATGGAAGGACCAACGCCGGTGTCGGCGCTGATCCATGCCGCCACCATGGTGACGGCCGGCGTGTTCATGGTGGCGCGGCTGTCGCCGCTGTTCGAGCTGGCGCCGACGGCTGCGGCGTTCGTGACCTTCATCGGCGCCACCACGGCGATCTTCGCGGCGACCGTCGGGCTGGTGCAGAACGACATCAAGCGCATCATCGCCTATTCGACCTGCTCGCAGCTCGGCTACATGTTCGTCGCCATGGGCTCCGGCGCCTATTCGATCGGCATGTTCCATCTGTTCACGCATGCCTTTTTCAAGGCGCTGCTGTTCCTCGGCTCCGGCTCGGTGATCCTCGCCATGCATCACGAGCAGGACATCCG
>CAYVPC010000203.1:0-6584 GCA_964453555.1 uncultured Hyphomicrobiales bacterium
ACGCCGAAGGATTTCGAACTAAACCGCATTATGGCCGATCTGGTGCGCATCGTCGAAGGCTCGGCGCCAAGTCGCGGCTAGGACATCTGACCCGGGCGCCCCATTCCCATGAAGCCGGCTGTCGTCGTCACCGGAGCGTCGTCCGGAATTGGCCGCGAGCTTGCGCGCGTAGCAGCACGCGAAGGCTCCATTATGCTGCTGGTCGGCCGCCCGGAAGGAGCGCTCGGCGAGCTCGCGACGGAGATCGGCGAACGCGCCCACGCTTTTTCGATCGACCTCTCCGAAGCCGACGCGGGCGAACGGATCGAAGGTAAGCTCGCCGAAGTCGGTGCCTATTGCGACGTGCTGGTGAACAGCGCCGGCGTCGGGGTATTCGGGCCGGCGGCCGAGACCAGCCGGAAAGAGCATCTTGACCTTGTCGACGTCAATATCCGCGCCGTGACGGAGCTGACGCTGCGCTTTTTGCCCGGCATGATCGCAAGACGCCGCGGCGGCGTGCTCAATCTCGGCTCGATCACCGGCTATACGCCGGGGCCGGATATGTCCACGTATTTTGCTTCGAAGGCTTACGTGAGGTCGTTCACGACGGCGGTGGCGGAAGAGGTGCGCGGCACCGGCGTCACCGTCACTTGCTTCAGTCCCGGAGTCGTCCGCACCGCGTTCTTTGAGCGATTTGGGGTGGGAAAAACGCGCCTCTTCAAATTGGCGCCGCGTTCCGACCCCGCGGCAGCGGCTGAAGCAGGCTGGCGCGGCTTCCGTGCCGGCAAACGCCTGGTGATCCCCCGCTTCGTCGATCGGCTGATCGTCGGCGGATGCCTCATTTTGCCCGATGCCGTTCTGCTGCGCCTGATTTCAGCTTTGATGGGCCGTCGCCGAGGCGCGTAACGCGGCGGCCGCTGATGTAAGCTCCGCCACGATGTCGCGATTTATGGTCGCTTCGAGATCGCGCACGATGCGAAACAGCTCGACCCCATCCATCAGACGATGATCGTAGAAGGTCTGAATTTGCGCGTCGCCGTTCGGTTCAACCAGGCCGAAGTAAAGCGTGAACCCGGTCGGCATCGCCGTTTGCACAATGCTGCCTCCGGTCGGAAACGGATTTAGCCCGCACAACCCGAAATATTTGGCGCGTATTCGCCCCGACCAGTTCAGCGCCAGGCTCCAGATCAGCCGGCGCACGAGCACCGGCGGCCGCGCGAAGCGAATGACGCGGCGAAAGCTGCCGACGCTCTCGACCGGGACTTGCCGCAGCCGCCGCAACGCAAGGTCGAGCTCATCGAGCGGCACTTTTTCTGTGTTGGCAAATTGCTCGAAGAACAGCGCCGAAGCGCCCTGCCAAGTGCGCTCGACCACAACCGTGCAGACGGTCTGCGGATGGACGTAGAGGCGCGCCCACGGAAACGGCAGATAGGCCGAGCGCAATTCGGTCCGGCGCGCGCCCACGAGCGCCATCGTCTTCAGCCAGACCGCGGTCCATCCCACCGGCGGCCCGCCGGCGGCAGCACGCGCCGCGACCACCGGCGCAATATTGATGCGCCAGGCGCAGCCCATGATGTGCGATTTCTTGCCGAAATGGACGAGATCGTTCATCCACCGCCGTTGCAATGGAATCGGCCGGTAACGAGGCTCGGACGTCATCCGGTCCTCGCGCCAACGCGGCCATGGGGGATGAATGGTTCTGCCATGCTCATGCAAACGCCGCGGATTGTAAGTCATTACCGGAGCAAGATCACCACCGGGGCGGCAAAGAGCCGGGCGCTTGTTCGCTGCCGCGCCAGCGCATAAAACCGTGCAGCAATGGTGGATAAAAGTTTGAGCAGAGAAGCGGTCCTACGCAAGCTCGAGCCGATCTTTCGTGGCGTCATCGACCCCGATCTGGTGCTGAGCGAAGAACTCGACGCATCGCAGGTACCACTGTGGGATTCGCTCAACCACATCATCCTGGTGGTCGAAATCGAGATGAAGCTCGGCGTGGCGCTGACCACCGATGAGCTGGCCGGCCTGCGCAACGTGAGCGAATTGGTGACCCTGTTGCAGGAGAAGGGCGTGCGGGCATGAGCGACGACGGCGGCGAGCTTGCGCCGCTCCTGGCGCGCTACGCGGCTGCGCAGACGCTGGCGCAGCTTGCCGCCTGCACGCGCGACTACCAGGCCGCCGGCGCGCCGCATCCGCCGGCGTGGCCGAAAATCCGCCTGGCGCTCACCGGCAATTACGCCACGCCATTTCTCGCCCGCGGATTCCCGCTGGCTTTGGCGGCGCGCAATCTCGCGGCCGAAATCTACGAAAGCCCGTACAACCAGTGGCGCGCCGAATTGCTTGAGCCCGCTTCATCGCTGCATGCATTTGCCCCGACGCACGTCATCCTGGCGTTGACCTCGATCGAGCTCGCTTACGGATCGCTGCGCAGCCCCGAAGCCGTCGTCGCGGCCGTGGCGGCGGCGGCCGAGGCGGCGCTGAAGACGACCGACGCGCACATTCTCGTTACGCTGCCGGAACCGCTGGCCGATGAAACATCCGACAATGCCGTCGCCTATGGCTGGCGGCGCGCGGTCAATGACGGGCTGCGCGCCGCGCTCGCCGTTCCGCGCGTGACGCTGATCGACATCGAGCCGCTGATGCGCAATGTCGGCGCGCATGCCTGGCTCGACGACCGCTTCTACGACACAGCAAAGCTGCCGTTTCATCCCGACCGCACGCCGGCCGTGCTCGGCCTCTTCGCCGATGCGGTCACCGGCGCGACCGCGCCGCGCTGCAAGCTCGTCGTCGTCGACCTCGACGACACGCTCTGGGGCGGACGTGTGGGCGACGACGGCTTTGACGGCATCGACCTCGATCCGGCCGGCAAGGGCAGGCATTTCCTGCGGCTGCAAGCCTTTCTGCAAGGCTTGCTCGCCAAAGGCATCGTCCTTGCGATCGCCAGCAAGAACGACCCCGCCGCCGTGCGGGACGTCTTCGCCAGGCGGCCCGAAATGATCCTGCGCGCCGCCGATTTTGCCGCCAGCGAAATCCACTGGGAGCCAAAATCGTCGAGCCTTGGCCGCATTCTCGGGCGTCTTAATCTCTCCACCGCCGGCGTCGTGTTTCTCGATGACAGCCCGGTCGAGCGCGCGGAAGTGCGGCTCCGCTTTCCCGACATTGCGGTGCCCGAGTTGTCGGACGACCCCGCGCAGCGCGTGCCAATGCTGGAGCGTACCGGCTTGTTCGATCACCGCGTCACGACCGGCGAATCGCGCGGGCGCGGCCGCATGTATGCAGAGAACGACGCGCGCGAGGTGGCGCAGCGCAATATCGGCGACTATCAGGAATTCCTGCGCGAGCTGAAAATGGTGCTGGAGGGCGCGCCGCTCGAGTCGGCGCGCGAACGAGTCACCGAGCTGATCCACAAGACCAACCAGTTCAACCTGACCACGCGCCGCTACAATCGGGGCGAGCTTGCCGCGATAGTGGGCAGCGGCTTCGGCCGTTGCTACCGCCTCACCGACCGCTTCGGCGACAATGGCATCATCAGCGTGGTAGCGGTCGCGCGCGAGGAAACGGCCGACGCGCGCATCGATCTATGGCTGATGTCCTGCCGCGTGTTCGGCCGCAAGGTCGAGGATGCGATCCTGGCCGACATCGCCGCCCGCGCCCGGGCGCTCGGCGCGCGCCGCTTGATCGGCGAATACGCGCCGACCGCCAAGAATGCGCTGGTGCGCGACCTCTACCCGCGCCTCGGCTTTGAGGAAATCGCCCGCCGCGGCGAGAGTGTGCTTTATGCCCTGCCGCTTGACGAAGGGCGCAGCGCCCCCGGCGTCGCGTTTATCGAACTCGCGCAACGCGACGTACCCGCCGCGGCGACCGCCGGCTAGCGCGTTATGCTTTCGTCACCGCCGCGATCGCCGCGCTGAGCGCGCTCGGGCTCACGGGTTTGCACAGATAGAAGTCCATGCCGGCGGCGCGCGCGGCTTCTTCGTCGCCCGGTCCGCCGCGGCCCGATATCCCGACGATCGGCGTCGCCGCCGCAGCACCGGGAAGCGCACGGATGCGGCGGGCCGCTTCCAGGCCGTCGATGCCGGGCAACGTCACGTCCATGAGCACCACGTCGTAGCCGCGCGCCGCCGCCGCGACCGCCTCCTCACCCGAACTTGCAAAATCGACGCGATGGCCGAGCTCGCTGAGAATGGTGTTGAGTATGACCCGGCCGTACGGATTGTCCTCCGCATACAAGACCGATAGGCGGCGCGCCGACGCCGACGGCCGGCGCGCAGGCGCGTTGCCGGCCGCGGCGCCGGCCGCAAGCGGCAGCACCGCCGAGAAACGGAAGCTTGAGCCGCGGCCGAACTTGCTGGTGACGGTCAGATCGCCGCCCATCAATTTCGCCAGCGCCTTGACAACAGCAAGCCCGAGCCCGGCGCCGCCATAGCGCCGCGCAATATCGGCACTCGCCTGCGCAAACGGCCGGAACAGCCGCTTGATCTCTGCGGGTTTCAGCCCGATGCCGCTGTCGCTGACCGTGAAAACCAGCCGAACGTGACCGCGCGCAGCGCGCCCCGCGCGCACGTCGAGCTCGACGGCACCGCTGCCGGTAAACTTCACCGCATTGTCGATCAGATTGTCGATCGCCGCCCGCAACCGCACCGGATCGCCCTTGAGCACTTCCGGCACGTTGTCCGCGACGGTCGCTGCAGCGGTGAGGCCCTTGGTCTGCGCGCGGGCGGTAAGTGAATCCGCCAGCGCAGCGATCAGGCGCCGCGGCCGGAATATTTCCTGTTGGAGCATGAGCGCGCCTGCGTCGGCTTTTGCGGCGTCGATCATCAAGGTCGTCAGCGAAGCCAAATGCTCGGCACTGCCTTTGATCTCCGACGCCCAATGCCGCTCCCGCTCGCCGAGATTGGAGCTTGCCAGCAATTCGCCGAGCGCGAGGATGCCGGTCAGGGCCGTGCGAATATCGTGCGCGTAGGCGACGAGCGAAGCCTCGGTGACGCGCGCCGAAGACAGTGCCGGCGCACGCCGCCTCGTCCGCCGACGCGCTGGCTTCGCGGCGGATGTCCGTTTCGACCTCAATCGCGCCATGGCAGCTCCCGGCGCCGCAGCTTATTCGGCGAGCATGATCTTATCGGAAAATCGGTTTCCACTTTTCCGGATCATGCTCGAACATGCCATGCTAGGGAGGAAATGTTCAGCGGCCTAACCCAACCATCCGGCGGATATCCACCGCCGTCGCGCCGCCGTCGCGCAATTCACGCAAGCTCGTGGCCAAGGTGGCCTTCGACAGTTTGCGGCCAGCGCCGTCGAGAATGAGCTTGTGATGGTGGTAAGTCGGCTCCGGCAGCCCGAGCAGCACCTGAAGCAGCCGGTGGATGCCGGTCGACCAGAACAAGTCCTGCCCGCGCACTATGTCAGTCACGCTTTGCAGCGCGTCGTCAACGACGACGGCGAGGTGATAGCTGGCCGGCACGTCCTTCCTTGCGAGCACGACATCGCCCCACATTTGCGGCGCCGCGGCAACCAAGCCGGATTGGTCCTGCGGACCGGCGCCGGTCTCGTTCCAGGTCAGCACGCCGGCGCGGGCGACAGCCGCATCCATCGCAAGCCGCAGCGCAAACGGATCGCCGGCCCGGCGCCGGCGCTCTCGTTCGGCGACCGGGAGCTTGCGCGCACGGCCGGGATAAAGCGGCACGCCGTCGGGATCGCGCGGCCAACCGCCTTGCCGGTCGCGCTGCGCGACCAGCGCGCTGATCTCGTTGCGGCTTTCGAAACTCGGATAGATGAGGCCCTCGGTTTCGAGCTTGTCGAGCGCCCCCTGGTAATCGTCCAAATGTTCGCTTTGCCGCCGCACGTTCTCCTCCCAGGCGATGCCGAGCCAGCTCAGATCCTCATCAATCGCGGTCTCGTATTCTGGCCGGCAGCGCGTCGCGTCGATGTCCTCGATGCGCAGGAGAAGCCGCCCGCCGGCCGCGCGGGCCAATTCCGCATTGAGCAGCGCCGAATAGGCATGGCCCAGGTGCAAATGCCCGTTCGGGCTCGGCGCGAAGCGAAAGATCCGGGTGGGCATCGACATACGTGGAAGTCACTATCGGGGTTGACGCATCGGAACCGGCGATCAATCAGATAGTCGCAATGGCCCGATCCCACATCCACAGCGAGGCCGATCTCGACTTTGCGCTTGCCGCGCTCGGAAAAGCCGATCCGCGCTTCACTGCGCTCCTTGCCCAAGCGGGGCGGCCGCCGCTGCGGCGCCGCTCGGACGGTTTCGCCGCACTTGCCGCCATTATTGTGGCGCAACAGCTTTCGACCGCGAGCGCCAACGCCATTTGGGGGCGGCTTGCCGCGGCCTTCGATCCGTTCGAGCCGGCGGCCATCCTGCGCGCGCGCCCGGCGCGGCTGGCGCGGCTGGGACTGTCGGCGCCGAAGATTCGCACGCTCAAGGCCATTGCACGCGCCGTCACGCGCGGCGAACTGGCGCTCGCCGCACTCGGCGAGCTTACTGCCGAAGCGGCGCATGCGGCGTTGACCGCCGTCCACGGCATCGGACCATGGACCGCCGACATTTATCTGTTGTCCTGCCTCGGCCACGCCGATGCCTGGCCGGCCGGCGACCTCGC
>CAYVPC010000204.1:0-6582 GCA_964453555.1 uncultured Hyphomicrobiales bacterium
CATGGCCGCTCAGCATGATGATCGGCACGTCGGGCATCGGAAACACGCCCGGCGAGCGGACGATACGTACCAGCTCGGCACCGCTGAGAAGCGGCATTTCCCAATCGAGGATCACCACGTCGGGGCCGACGGTGCGGATGGTGTCGAGCGCGGCGATACCGTCGCCCGCCTCGTAAATTTCCTTGATGCCGCAATTGACCAGGAGATTGCGGATCATCTTGCGCATGTATTGGTTGTCATCGACCACCAGCACACAAAGCGCCTGGATGCGGTCCGCGACGTCTTTCTTCGGCAACTTCGATGACATGATTTATCGGGTCCGCGCGGCACTCAATAACGGCGATCGTGGTGGACGCATCAGAGCATGACTGCCTTGCGGGTTGGTAAACGAGCTTGCGGTCACCGATTAACCCCAGGCTACTTCGGAGTCCGGCTTGTAGCTCGAGAGTTGCCGTGGCTCGGGCCCGTAATAATCGCCCTTTTTCACCATCCGGCGCGGCTTTGCGACTAGCGAGACCAGACGGCCCATTAGCGCCTTGGTGGAAACCGGCTTAAGCAGAAAATCATTGACGCCGAGATTGACCGCCTCGATCACCCGCGAACGTTCGCCGTAGCCGGTGAGCATGATGATCGGCACATCGGGAAGCGCGAAGGTTTCCGGCGAGCGCACGGTGCGCACGAAATCCGGACCCTTCGGGCTCGGCATTTCCCAATCGAGAATGACAACGTCCGGCCCGAAGGTGCAAATCGCTTCGAGGCCCGAACTGCCGTCGTTGGCCTCGTAGACTTTGGTAACGCCGATCGCATGCAATAGCGAGCGGGTGACTTTGCGCATGGTGTTTTCGTCATCGACGATCAACACCCTCAGCGCCATCAGGCGCTGCGCAATCTCATGTGCCGCCGGATCCATGCCTGCCGTGCCGCCGCCCCTCGGAGATGAACGCAAATCTCCCCCGCTACGTGACCACAAATAGCTGAAATCGCTGTCAAACCGATCGATAAAATTTGAACGATCGGGCGCCGTGCCTACGCCATGAAATCTTCCAGCGCCGCCGTTTGCGCCGCGGAGAAGCGCAGGCCGAGCTTGGAGCGGCGCCAGAGGACATCGTCGGCGGTCCGTGCCCATTCCCTGGTCATCAGATAGCGGACCTCGGCGGCCGTCAGATCCTCGCCAAAGCGCATGCCGAGATCGTCCGGCCGGGTGACGGTGCTTAATACGTCGTCGACGCGCGTGCCGTAGGCGCCGACCAGCCGTTGCGCGTGGTGTTCGCCGAGGAACGGCCACTTCCGGAGGGCGCGCGTTACCAGCGTCGGCGCGCCGTCGAACACGAAGTCGCCGCCGGGCAGCGGCGCCTGCGCCGTCCATGGCTGCAAACGCGAAAAAAACCGCGACAGCCGGGCGAGCGCGTCCTCGGCGAGACGGCGGAAGGTGGTCAGCTTGCCGCCGTAGACGGTGAGCAGCGGGGCCTCGCCGAAGCTTTTGTCGAGGATCAGCGCATAGTCGCGATCAATGTCCTGCGGTCTGGTCGCGCCGTCGTCATAGAGCGCGCGCACGCCGGCAAACGCCCACACCACGTCCGCGGCCGTGATCGAGGCGCGGAAATAGCCGTTGATCACGCCGCACAGGTAATCGATCTCCTCTTCGGTCGGCACGACTACGGCCGGATCGCCGGTAAAGCTGCGGTCGGTGGTGCCGATCAGCGTGAAGTCGCGCTGGAACGGGATTGCGAACACCACGCGCCGGTCGGCCGCCTGCAGGATGTAAGCGCGGTCGTGATCGTAGAGCCGGCGCACCACGATATGGCTGCCTTTGTCGAGGCGAAGCCGCCGCAGCGGCGGCTGCCGCAACACCGTCTCGGCGACGCTCTCCACCCAGGCGCCGGCGGCGTTGATCAATACGCGCGCAGTCACCTCCTCGCGCGCGCCGCGCGCAAGCAGGATCAGTCGCCACACATCGCCACGCTCGGCGCGCACGCAGCGGGTCCGCGTGCGGATCGACGCACCGCGTTCGGCGGCATCGACCGCGTTGAGCACGACCAGGCGCGCGTCGTCGGCAAAGCAGTCGGAATATTCATAGCCGTGATGAATGCGCTGCCTGAGCGGCTGGCCGGCTTCGTCGCTGATCAGATCAAGCGTGCGCGTTCCAGGTAAAATCTCGCGCCGGCCGATAAGGTCGTAGAGCAACAGGCCGAGCCGGAGCACAAACGGAGAGCGGCCGGCGCTATCGAGCGGCAACACAAAGCGCAGCGGCCGGATCAGATGCGGCGCCATGCGCAACAGCACTTCACGCTCGCTGAGCGCGGCGCGGACGAGCCGCAACGCGCCGTGCTCAAGATAACGCAACCCGCCGTGGATCAGCTTGGACGATGCCGACGACGTGCCGGAAGCGAGGTCGCTCTGCTCGACCAGCACGACCTTGAGCCCGCGCCCGGCCGCATCGCGGGCAATGCCGGCGCCGTTGATGCCGCCGCCGATGATGGCGAGGTCGAAATCGGCCACTGATTCTCCTCTCGATGCAAGATATGATAACCGCCATGGACTTGCGCGATCGCCATGTGGTCATCACCGGCGGCGCCGGCGCGCTTGGCAGCGCTTTGGTCGAGGCGCTGATTGCAGCCGGGGCGGTTTGCCATGTGCCCTGCCTCAATGAAGCCGAGGCGCAGCGTTTCCGGCTGCGCGACCACAAGCAGGTCGTGCTCAGCGTCACCGGCAATCTCGCCGACGAAGGTAATATCGGCCGCCTCTACGGCGGCATCGCCGCGCTATGGGCGTCGATCCATCTTGCCGGCGGTTTTGCCGCCGGGCCGCTGCGCGAAGCCAATGTCGAGACGCTGCGTCAACAGATCGACATTAACTTCATCAGCTGCCTTCTGTGTTGCCGCGCCGCCGTCAAGGGCATGACCGGCAAGGGCGGCCGCATCGTCAACGTCGCCGCCCGTCCCGCCCTCGAATGGCGAAGCGGCGCCGGCATGGCCGGCTATGCCGCCAGCAAGGCGGCGGTGGCGGCGCTCACGGTCGCGCTGGCCGAGGAGGTCGCCAAGGACGGCATCCTGGTGAATGCGATTGCGCCCTCGATCATGGACACGCCGGCCAACCGCAACGCCATGCCCAAGGCAGACTACGCTCTGTGGCCGAAGGTCGAGGAAGTCGCCGCGACCATTTTGTTTCTTGCCTCGCCGGACAATCGCGTCACCCGCGGCGCGGTCGTGCCGGTTTACGGGAAGTCTTAATATCCCGGCCACAAACCCGGCGTCGCCAGTTCCAGCAGATGCCCGTCGGGGTCGCGGAAATAGACGCTCTCGCCGCCGCGCGGCCATTTGGTGCGGCCCTCGATCTCGACGTCGGCGGTCTTGAGCTGCTCCTCCCAGGCCGCAAGCTCGCCGGCGCCGATCGACAAGGCGAGATGCACCGGCCCGTGCCCGTCGTGCGGCGGGATGGTGCCGCCCGGCAGATGCACGGTTTCCAGCGAATGGCCGCGCAGGAACAACAGCAGCACGCCGCGGCCGCCAACGTCGTAAGCGCACAGCCGCGGATCGCGGTATATGCTGTTAAGCCCGAGCACCTGCTCGTAGAACGGACAGGCGCGCTCGAACGCATCGACATAGAGCGCCGTTTCCAGAACGCCAAGGAGAGAGGGCATGATTATCCCGCTCATCCCCGCGAAAGCGGGAATCCAGAGTTAGCCAGCGGACTGTATACGATCTGGGTCCCCGCTTCCGCGGGGACGAGCGGCGAATCTACCCCGAAACCGGGACGACTTCGCGCGCCGGCGAGCGCACCAAGCGGATGATGGAACTCGCGGCCACCACGGCGTGCTGCTGCGCATAGGCCTCGTGGTTCTGCTCGATGTAATCGAGATCGTAGAGGTAGTTCACCATCAGGCCGAGCGACTGCGAAAGCGCGCGCTCCGATGTATCGCCGAGCCAGTCGAGGCGTTCGAGCCGCGCGCCATTGCCGAGATGGAAACGCGCCACTGCGTCGACCGGCACGCCGCGGGCATTGCGCGCGCGCAGGAAATACCAGGCCGCGGCGGCGAGCAGCGGCTCGCGCACCGATGCCGCCAAAGCCGGATCGCGCGACCAATCTGGCCGGTCGAGCGCGGCGAGCGTTGCCCGATCCTCTTCGCTGAGCGCGAGCGACGCCGCATTGGCGCGTTCGCGCCTGAGCCACTCGGCGAAATTCGGCGCCGGCGACAGCGTCACGAAGTTGCCGATGCGCGGCATTTCGCGTGAGACTTCCTCCACCACCTGCTTGATGAGGAAATGTCCGAACGATACGCCGGCAAGCCCGCGCTGGCAGGAAGTGATGGAGTAGAACACGGCCGTCGCGGCGCGCGCCGGATCGACGACTTCACGCTTGTCGAACAGGATCGGGGCGATCGCACCCGGTATCTCGCGCGTGAGCGCCACCTCGACGAAGATCAACGGCTCGTCGACCAGCGCCGGATGAAAGAAGGCGTAGCAGCGGCGATCGGGCAGATCGATACGGCGGCGCAGATCGTTCCAGTCGCTGATCTGGTGCACCGCTTCGTAGCGGATGATCTTTTCCAGGATCAAAGCGGGCGTCTGCCAATCGATCCGCCGCAGCACCAGAAATCCGCGATTGAACCAGGACGAGAACAGATGGACGAAGTCGTTGTCGACGACGGCAAGATCGTCGCGGTGATTCATGGCGTCGAGCAGTTGCTCGCGCATCCGCACCAGCGCAGCGGTGCCGCCGGGCGCGAGATTGAGCCGGCGGAAAAGCTCGAGCCGGCGCGGCTCGCTGACGCGGTTGAGCTCGGCGGCGGTCTCGGCGGTCGGCGACTGCCGCCAGGCCGCGACGGCGGCGTCGATACGGGCGGGTTCGTGCCCGAAAGTGCGCGCCAGCGCCTCGAAGAAGGCGATGCGCGGGCCGATGGTCAGGGATGCATAATCGGAAAGAATCTCGTCGGCGAGCGCCACGCCGGAAGCCTCGCCGCGACCCGACAGCAGTGCCTCGCAAAGCTCGACCAGGCCGTCCGACCGGCCGCGCGCCGGGCCCCGGCGCTCGCGCAGGATCAATGCGCGGCTGCGTTCCGCGATGCTTTGCAGCATTTCGCCGAAGAACGACGTATTCACCGCAACCATTCCGTCCGTCCCATCGCCCGGCTTGAATTTAGCTAATGATCGCCGGCAGCGATGACAAGTTAGCGAACTGCCCAAGCTGTAGACAAACGCACGCCGCTTTGTCAGTTAACGGCGGCGCGGCGAAGACGCCGCCGTGCCGGAGGAATCGTTCATGCCGGGTCCGTTGGCCGGTCTGCGCGTGCTGGAATTGGCCCGCATACTGGCGGGACCGTGGGCCGGGCAAATCCTGGCCGATCTCGGCGCCGACGTGATCAAGGTTGAGCGCAAGGGCGCCGGCGACGACACCCGCGGCTGGGGCCCGCCTTTTGTCGCCGCCGCCGACGGCGGCCATCTCGGCGCCGCTTACTTTCACGGCACCAACCGCGGCAAGCGCTCGATCGAACTCGACTTCGAAAGCGAGGAAGGCTGCCGCATCGTCAGAAAGCTCGCCGCCCGCTCCGACGTGCTGATCGAGAATTTCAAGGTCGGCGGGCTCGCCAAATTCGGCCTCGATTACAAAAGCCTCGCGCCCGACAATCCGCGGCTGATCTACTGCTCGGTCACCGGCTTCGGCCAGGACGGCCCTTATGCGTCGCGCCCCGGTTACGATCTGATGGCGCAGGGCATGGGCGGCTTCATGGATCTCACCGGCAATGCCGACGGCGAGCCGCTGCGCGCCGGCGTGCCGGTGTCGGATATCTTTACCGGCGTCTATTCGGCGGTCGGCATTCTCGCGGCGCTGGCGCGGCGCGAAAAGACCGGCCGCGGCGGCTATGTTGATACCGCGCTGGTCGATTCGACTGCCGGTGTCCTCGCCAACCAGGCGCTCAATTATTTCGTCTCCGGCAAAGTCCCGCACCGCATGGGCAACGCACATCCCAACATCACGCCCTATCAGGTGTTTGCGGTCGCCGACGGCCACATCATCATCGCCAGCGGCAACGACGGCCAATTCGCCAAATTGTGCGCCGTGCTCGGCGAGCCGCAGCTCGCCAAACAGGCGGACTATATCGACAACAAGGCGCGGCTGGCGCATCGCGGCGCGCTGATCGAGCGGCTGACCGCGCTGACGGCGCGCATGAAAAGCGCCGAACTGCTCGGCAAGCTCCAAGCCGCCGGCGTTCCGGCTGGCCCGATCAACGATCTCGCGCAAGTCTTCGCCGATCCGCAGGTCGTTCATCGCCGCATGAAGGTCGAGCCGCCGAGCGCGGCGGCGAAGGACGGCAAGATTCCCGGCGTGCGCACGCCGATCGTCATCGACGGCGCGCCGATGGCGGCGGAGCGTCCCTCCCCACGCCTCGGCGAACACAGCGCTGAAATCCTGCGCGAGATCGGCGAAAGCTGACGGCAATATCCATTCGTTCTCGCGGCGCTGACGCGTCCGAGCTTTGCCACGATCACCACGCCATTCCAAAGAATCGTTGCATCCCGCAAAATGAGGGGAGCGGAGCGCCGAAAGGCGCATTGTTACGGGGCCGCGCTTGCGAGGCGCGGC
>CAYVPC010000205.1:0-6558 GCA_964453555.1 uncultured Hyphomicrobiales bacterium
CGCTTCACCCAAAGCAGGTCCCGATCGCCAAGCGTGTGTTCTCACCCGACCCGGCCGAAGTCGCCTTCGCCAAGAAGATCATCGCCGCCATGCCCGACGGCAGCGGCGCGGTCATGATCGACGGTAAGATGCAGGACGACGCGACCTGGAAACAGGCCAAGGTTCTGGTCGACCTAGCGCGCCTGGTCGCGGCGAAGGACGCCGACATGGCGACGCGCTACGGATTATGAGAAAAGCCCCCAATCGTGCCATGAACATAAGTTTAGAATTCCGTCAGCGCGGCGCCACAATTGTGTCATTGCTTGGTGGCGGCGCAAGCGCCGCCAGAGAGGTCTGAAGAGGTCGAGACAGTGTCCGCTACCCCGAACAGGATACGCAACGCGAAATATCAGATCGGCCAGGTGGTGCGCCACCGCCTGTTTCCGTTCCGCGGTGTCGTGTTCGACATCGATCCGATCTTCAGCAACACCGAAGAATGGTACGAGTCGATTCCGGCCGACGTGCGCCCGCACAAGGATCAGCCGTTCTATCATCTGTTCGCCGAGAACGACGAGACCGAATACATCGCCTACGTCTCCGAGCAAAATCTGCTGCCCGACACCAGCGGCGAGCCGGTGCGTCATCCGCAGGTCGCCGAAGTGTTCGTTCACGACGGCAAGGGCAGCTACCGGCCGCGTCAATCAAACACCCACTAACCGTCATCGCGTGTACGCGCGGCGCAATGTGCGCCGGCGCGCGATCCGCTTCGGCTTAAGGCTCGCAGGCTTGCTTACTGAGTCTTGGTGCCCGGCGCCGGCGTCGTAGTTTGTGAGGTCGGCGGGCCCTGCTGGCTCTCCAGCTTCTTGCGCGCTTCATCGGCGCGGCGCTGGAGCTCTTCCTGCAACTTGCGCTGCTGCTCCTCGAAGACCTTGGGATCGGTCGGCGGACCTTCATAGGCCTTGGCGAAATCACCGAGCGGCATCACGATGCTGATCGGCTGGCCGGTCGCGTTGATCGCCTGGATGACGAGCCCCTGCGCTTTCTTGAGCTTGCCGATCATCTCGGCATTGGCTTCGTAGTCCGCCATGCAGCCGTTGTTGAAGCAGATCACGTATGGCGCGGTCATCGGCTGATTCTGATCGATAATGACGCGGGTGCCGTGCGCAAGCTGCATGCCGAGCGGCAGGGTGACGCGCAAAAGCTTTTTGTCGATGCCTTGTGGTTCGATCAGCACGGCCGCCACCACCGGCTGTCCGGACTCGACGCGGGCGTCCTTGCCCGTGAAGCAAACTTCCTTGGCGCTTGGATCGACCGGCTGTCCCGGCGCACCCTTGAGGCAGAATTTGGTCCACGGCGAGAAAATCAGCTGCACCTGCTGCTGGCCGTTCTGCACGGTCTGGCCTTGCGGCGGTTGCTCGGCCGGGGCCGGGGCCGGGGCTGGCGCCGGAGGCGTGGTTTGCTCCGTTTCCTTTCCCGGCTTCGGCTTGGTCGCCTTCTTGGCTGGCTTCGGCTTGGCGGCAGGCTCAGGCGTCGTCTGCGCGGGCGCTGGCGGTTCCTGGGCGAATGCGTGTGAAGCGACCGCAAGCGCGAGCGTGACCGTCAACGGCACAGCGAGCGCGATCGCCTTCGCAGTCCTTTTGCCAGAGGCGGCTGCGAGCACCCGGCTCGTCGGCATCGCCGCGGCCGACGCGGTCCAATAGGTCATGAGATGCAGTCCCTCTTTAGTGGTGCCGCCGCAAATCGACGCTGAGCGACTTGCGCATCCGAAGCTCCTGGCACTCGCCGGTATCACACCAGGCGGGCCCCCCTGGAAGACGGTCATTCGACGCAGATTGCGGCAACAGCGTGACACCGCGACCCCGCGTTCGGACCTTCCGATAGCCCACTTTCCCGGAGAGATAAAGCGTGTGCCGACATTCTGTTACATTCACTGGCCCCCGCGGCGACGAATCGCGGCAAACTTCAACCGCGCCGGTCCACGCATGCTTAACGCCAGCGCCGCCCGTTTTCGCCACGTCGCTTCGGCGATGCGCGCAGCCTCGTGCACCGTGTGCGCGGTCTTGGCCGCCGCGACGCCGGCGGCGGCGGAAACCGCACATGCCATCGCCATGCACGGCGCGCCGGCCATGCCCGACGATTTTGCCGCGGCGCCCTATGCCGATCCCGACCCGCCGCAGGGCGGCCGGCTCGTACAGGGCGTGCTTGGGACTTTCGACAGTCTCAATCCGTTCATCGTCAAAGGGCTGCCGATGCAATCGCTGCGCGGCTATGTGATCGAAAGCCTGATGGCGCGCGGCTACGACGAGCCGTTTACGCTCTATGGCCTGCTCGCGCGCACCGTCGAAACCGACGATGCACGCAGCTACGTCACCTTCTCGCTCGATCCCGCCGCGCATTTCTCCGACGGCGTGCCGGTGACGGCCGCCGACGTGGTGTTCTCCTGGCAGCTCCTGCGCGATCACGGCCGCCCCAATCACCGCGCTTATTATTCCAAGGTGGTAAAGGCCGAGGCGCTGGATGCGCGCACCGTGCGATTCGACCTTGGCGGCGCCAACGACCGCGAACTACCGCTCATCCTCGGACTTATGCCGGTGCTGCCGCAGCAAGCGATTGACGTCGCGACGTTCGAGGAAACGACATTGGCAAAACCGGTGGGCAGCGGGCCTTATGTCGTATCGGACGTCGATCCCGGCAAGCGCATCACGCTCAAGCGCGACCCGAATTACTGGGGCCGCGCGCTGCCGATCAATCGCGGCTTGTGGAATTTCGCCGAGCTGCGCTTCGACTATTATCGCGACGCCAACGCATATTTCGAGGCGTTCAAGACCGGCCTCTACGACGTGCGCGCCGAACAGGATCCGAGCCGCTGGCAGACCGGCTACGATTTCCCGGCCGCGCGCGACGGCCGCATCGTCAAGGAAAAATTCGTCAACGGCCAGCCCAAATTAGCTTCCAACTTCGTCTTCAACACGCGCCGGCCGATTTTCTCCGATATCCGCGTGCGGCAGGCGATCACGCTTTTGTTCGACGCCGAATGGGTCAACCGCAATTTTTTCTTCGAACTTTACCGGCGCAGCACGAGCTATTTCGACGACTCGGAACTGTCGGCCTTTCACCGCCCGGCCGACGCGCGCGAGCGCGCACTGCTGGCGCCTTTCTCGGGCGCGGTGCGCGTCGACGTGCTCGACGGCACCTGGTCGCCGCCGGCGACCGACGGGTCGGGCCGCGACCGCGCGAGCCTGCGCGCCGCGTTGGCGTTGCTCGACGCCGCCGGCTACGAACTCAAAGGCACTACGTTGCGGCAACGCAACAGCGGACGGCCGTTCGCGTTCGAGATCCTGGTGACCAACCGCGACGATGAACGGCTGGCGCTGGCGTTTGCCGGCAATCTCGCGCGCGCCGGCATCGCGGCGCAGGTGCGCATGGTCGACGCCGTGCAGTACGACCAGCGCCGCATTACCTTCGATTTCGACATGATTCCATACCGCTGGGAGGAATCGCTCTCTCCCGGCAACGAGCAGAGCATCTATTGGGGCTCGGCCGCGGCCGACGAGCAAGGCTCGCGCAACTATATGGGCGTCAAGAGCCCGGCGATCGACGCCATGATCGCCGAGCTGTTGCGCGCGCGCGTACATCCCGATTTCGTCGCCGCCGTGCGCGCGCTCGATCGCCTCTTGATCTCCGGCTGCTACGTCGTGCCGCTGTTCTATCTGCCGGAGCAATGGGTGGCGCGCTGGACGACGATCGCCCATCCGGCACGCACCTCGCTGTTCGGCTATTTGCCGGAGACCTGGTGGCATCAACAACCGAAGCGGGCGCTGCAATGATCCTCGGCGATCCCGCGCTGACGCCAGCATTGCCGCACGATCCGGCCCGCGAAACCATCGACGAACATTTCCGCCGGCTCGTGCAGCGGCTGCCAGATGCGCTGGCGCTCGCCGACCCGGCCAACCGCGCAAGCGTCACCGACGGCGAGCCGCGGCGCCTGACCTATGCGCAGGCCGACCGCGCGGTCGCGGCGATTGCCGCGCGGCTGCGCGGCATGGGGCTGCCGACCGACGCCATCGTCGGCATTCAGCTGCCGAACATCGCCGAGAATATCCTGGCGATGCTCGGCGTATTGCGCGCCGGCATGATCGTTGCGCCGCTGCCGCTCCTCTGGCGGCGCGCCGATGCGGTAGCCGCGCTGGCGCGCATCGGCGCCAAGGCGCTGATCACCTGCGGCCGCGTCGGACCACTCAACCATTGTCAGCTCGTCATGGGCGTGGCAGCGGACGTGTTTTCGATCCGCTATGTCTGCGCGTTCGGCGGCAATTTGCCGGACGGCGTAGTGCCGTTCGACGATCTGCTGGATGTGGATCCGTCCGATCCGGCGCCGCCGTCCGATCGCGGCCGGGCGGGCAGCGCGTGCGCGCATGTCGCCGCCGTCACCTTCGATGTCGGCCAGCGCGGCATCGTGGCGGTCGCGCGCAGTCATTCCGAACTGCTGGCGGGCGGGCTTGCGGTGGTGCGCGAAAGCGCGCTAGCCGGGAATGCCGGCATTCTGTCGACGCTGGCGCCAGCCTCGTTCGGCGGCATTTGCCTGACGCTCTTGCCCTGGCTTCTGCGCGGCGGCCCGCTCGTCCTGCATCATCCCTTCGATCCCGGCATGCTGGCGCGCGAGCAACGGCGGGACCGGTGCGGCGCGATCGTGCTGCCCGGTCCGCTGGTCTTCTCGCTTGCCGAGACCGGCGCTTTCGCGGTCGAAAGCCCGGCCACTATCATCGCCGCCTGGCGCTCGCCGGACTGGCTCACGGCAAGCTCGATCTGGCGCGAGACGGACATCGATCTCGTCGACGTCGCGGTCTTCGGCGAAGCCGCCATCGTTCCCGGCCGGCGCGGCGCCGGCGGCAAGCCGCATCCGATGCATGCGGGGGACGCCTCGGTCGAACTGATGCGGACCGCGGCCGGCACTGTCGCCTTGCGCGGCGCGATGGTGCCGCATCAGGTGTTTCCGCCCGGCATCGAACGCTCGGGCTTGCCCTATTTCGAGGTCGGCCCGGAGGGCTGGGTTGACAGCGGCTATCCTTGCCGCATCGATTCCGTCAGCAAGGCCATCGTCGTCACCGGCCCGCCGTCCGGGATCGTCACCGTCGGCGGCTACCGCTTCCCGCTGCGCGACCTTCAGGACGTAGTCAGCCGCGTCGACGGCGATGCGAGCCTCGCCGCGCTGCCCGATCCGCTGATCGGCCAGCGCTTGATCGGCAACGCTCCCGACCGCGCGACCATGCAGGCGGCACTCGGCGCCGTCGGCGTCAATCCGATCGTCGTCGCCGCGTTTCGCGACCGCAGCGGACGGGGCTCCTCCGCCGCCTGCGCGGGCTAACCAACCGCATTGACGGGGCGTTAAGGGCGCTTTGGCATGGTTCGGGCTGTCGCGCATGATCCCGAAAAGTGAAAGCCCGTTTTCGGACCAGATCATGCGCCAACCGTAAGAGTCCGCGTCCCCCGCCATGGCGTTGCAAGGTCCGTTTCTGGTTGTTGCCGACAGCCCGGCGCCGGATGTCGTCGAGGCGTTGCGCGCGGCGGGCGCGTTTCCGATCGTCGAAAGCCATTGGCCCGATGCGGCAAGCGCGCTGGCGTCGCTCGCGCCGGAAGGCATCGTGCTGGCCGAGCCATGCAGCGATCCCAAACGCGCCGATGAATTTGCCCGCGCGCTGACCGAGCGGCTCGAAAACGGCGACGGCGCGTTTACGCCGATCATCGCGCGCACGCGCGAGGACGACGCCGCGCCGGTCGCCCAGGCGCTGGCGATTTCGGCCAACGTGCCGGCCGCGCGCATCGCGCGCCGGCTGAGCGCCGCGCTCCGCGTGCGCACGATGCATGCGACGGTGCTGCGCCGCATGCGCACGCTCGCCGCGCACGGCGAGGCGCCGCCCGAATTGCCGGAAACCGATCCGCTCGAGGAAGCAACCGTGCTGGTCGCCGGCCGCGGCCGCGCCTATCCGGCGCTCGGCGTCGCCGTCGGCGAGCGCGTCGGCCTCGTCGGCGCGCTCAGCGTCGAGAGCGCCGCGCGCGCGCTCAACGCCCGCGACATCGACGGCATGGTGATCGGCGACGGCTTCGGGCCGCGCATCGTCGAGGCGCTGCTCACCGTGCTCGCCGAGGACGTGCGCTTTCGCGATCTGCCGGTCGCCGTGCTCGGCGGGCATCCGGACACGATCGAGGATTTTTATCAGCATCTGCCCAATCTCGACCGCGTCGCCGAGGGACCCGAGCAGCTGGTCGACCGCTTCCTGCCGTTCGTGCGGCTGCACGCCTTCGGCAATCGCCTCAAGCGCATGCTCAAATCGCTCGACGCCAAGGGCATGATCGATCCGCATACCGGGCTGCTCGCCCACGACGCCTTCTGGCGCGATCTCAACCGCGCCGTCGGCGACGCGGAAAAACGCGGCGTCGGGCTGTCGATCGCGCGCTTTGCATTCGAAAAGGCCGACCGCCGCGTCAGCCTCGACGCGGCGCGGCTCCTCGCCCGGCTGATGCGGCAGGTGGATTTTGCCTGCCGCGAGGCCGACAATTCGATCTTCGCGGTGTTCACCG